>DHVO01000033.1 GCA_002412705.1 Bacteroidales bacterium UBA5206
GACATCAAGGGTATTTATCGCTCTACAATAAAGAAACTAAAATACTGGAGCCTATAGCTAAAAACGCTATTCTCCTTAGTCAATTAAAAAAGGGGTAAGAGAAATTTCTCTTACCCCTTTTGCTTTATAACGGGTTTTAAGAACGCGGTTACTACAATGTTCTTAAAGCCTCAAGAACGTTATTTTCTATACGTTTTAACACATCCGCAGAATCACCCTTAACAAAGGTTTCGCCTGTAATATGCTGATATAGCTCAATGTATCGCTGGCTGATGCCATCTACTACCTGTGGAGTCATTTCTGGAACAACTTCACCAGGGTTACCCATAAACTTATTCTCCATCAGCCATTCACGAACAAATTCCTTAGAAAGCTGACGCTGAGCCTCACCCTTAGCAAAGCGCTCCTCATAACCCTCCAAGTAAAAGTAACGGGAGGAGTCTGGGGTATGAACCTCATCAATAAGATAAATTTTGCCATCCTTTTTACCAAACTCGTACTTGGTGTCAACTAGGATTAGGCCACGCTCACGGGCAATTTTTGAGCCTAGTTCAAAAAGTTTATAGGTGTACTCCTCAAGCTGCTTGTAATCCTCTTCGGAAACCAAACCGCTACTAATAATCTCCTCTCGAGAGATGTTCTCGTCGTGTGCACCTTGCTCCGCCTTTGTTGTTGGAGTAATTATTGGTTTAGGAAACGCTTGGTGCTCACGCATGCCATCAGGAATTGGAACTCCGCAAAGCTCACGTTCCCCATTCTTGTACGACCGCCAAGATGAACCCGTTAAGTAGCCCCTAATAATCATCTCCACAGGAAACGGCTCGCACCGGTGGCCTATGGTTACCATAGGATCTGGCGAGGAAATTTTCCAGTTAGGAACAATCGCTTGAGATGCGTCGAGAAACTTTGCGGCAATTTGGTTAAGTACCTGTCCCTTAAATGGGATACCCTTTGGAAGAATTACATCGAAGGCCGAGATTCTATCGGTTGCCACCATAACCAAAATGTCGTTGTTAATGGTGTAAACGTCGCGAACCTTACCGTGGTAAACACTGGTTTGACCAGGAAACTGGAAATCGGTCTGAACAATTGCTTTTTCCATTGCTTTCAGGTTGTTGTGGATTATTATGATTGACTTTCTAGCTCATCTTTTGGTTTACTTGTTGGCGAAGCGCTAAGCGCCTCAAACGCATGCACAATGTACTTAACCAATTTATGACGAATTATGTCGCGGGAATCGAATGAAACGATGGCTATTCCTTTAACTTCATCAAGTATTTTAAGGGTTTTAACCAAGCCAGAATCCTCCTTGCGAGGCAAATCTATTTGGGTAACATCGCCAGTTACAATAAACTTTGCGTTCTTTCCCATACGTGTTAAAAACATCTTCATTTGGCTGAGGGTGGTATTCTGCGCCTCATCTAGAATAACAAAGGCATTATCGAGAGTTCTACCGCGCATAAAGGCAAGTGGGGCAATTTGAACGGTACCATCCTCCATGTACTCAATAAGCTTACGTGGTGGAATCATATCGTGAAGCGCATCATAAAGGGGCTGCAAGTATGGATCGAGCTTCTCTTTCATATCACCAGGCAAAAAGCCTAAGCGTTCACCAGCCTCTACAGCAGGACGAGTAAGAATTATACGCTTAACCTCCTTGTTTTTAAGCGCACGAACAGCCAATGCAATAGCTGTGTACGTTTTACCAGACCCAGCAGGACCAATGGCAAAAAGCAAATCGTTATTGGAATACTTGTCAACAAGAACCTGTTGATTTACCGTGCGTGCCTTTATAGCACGAGCGTGGTTTCCAAAAACAAGAACATCGGTATTATCCTCTTCAGCCTTCGCTATAGTCTCAGTGGTATTATTAATAAAGTCCTCTACCTCGGTTTCTGATAGTGTTCGATACTTTGTGTAGTACTCAACCATTTGGTTGATTTTCTCCTCAAACATATCTAGGTCAATATCATCGCCAATAGCCTTAATCTCTTGACCTCGAGCTACAATTTTAAGCTTTGGGAAGTTGCGAACAAGAAGGTCATACTTTGAGTTATTTACCCCATAAAGAATAACGGGGTCTATGCCTTCAACTAGAATTATGCGTTCACTCATTAATTTGATGCTAGACGCTTTATTAGCTTTTCGGGTTTTTTTGACCACCGAAAATACTGTTTAACAATAGGGGGCAAAGATAGTAGGGAACTTGATTATCTTTACCCTACAAAGATAGCAATAAGCGGGAACATTTCCGTGCTCACTCATTAGTACTGTTTATTTTTTACTTTGGATTGAACACCTAAGCCTTTTTTCCCAAATTTGCACTGCTAAATTTGCCTACATAACATGGATGATGCAAAGCCAAAAGTGCTAACCCTTATTACCGACTGGAATCAGCAGGACTACTACCTAGGAATGCTGAAAGGCCGGATTGTATCGGCATGCCCTTTTGTGAACATTGTTGACATTACCCACCAAATTGCCAGTTTTAACAACAGTCATGCAGCGTTTGTTCTACGTAACAGCTACTTGCACTTTCCTGTGGGTAGTATTCATCTGGTTATGGTAAATAGCGAATCGGGGTTTAACAACCGCCTTTTGTACTTTAAAAAGAACGAACACCACTTTTTAGTACCTGATAATGGGCTAATTGGCCTCCTTTTTAAAGATTTTGCGGAGACTGTATATGCAGTTGACTACACTGAGGTTGGAAGCTTTGCCTCGCTATCGGCGGTAGAAAAGGCGCTCACGGGAATTTGCGCCAACCGACCACCCAAGGAATGGGGAGTAAACACCGCCGAATACGAAACACACACTCAGATTAGAGCAACCATTGATGAGTCCGTTATTTCGGGAAGCATTATCTACATTGATTCCTACCAGAACGCAATTACCAATATATCTAAAGAGCTGTTCGACAGAGTTGGGCGCGACAGGAGGTTCGACATCCTTGTGCAGAGTAATCACAATAAGGTGAACTCAATAAGTAACACCTATAGCGACGTTGAACCAGGAGACCTACTTGCCCTTTTCAACTCCGCTGGATTACTAGAAATAGCCATATGTACAGGATACGCGGCACAGCTGCTAAACCTTAATGTTGGCTCTAGCGTTAGAATCAAGTTTTATGAAACCTAAAAGGACTAAAGCCAAACACTTGGCATAAAGTGTAAAGCTCCCTTAAAGGAACACAACAAGAATCATATTTTTAAACATTGAACCATAATAACATGCAACACACCCAAGCACTAGAGGCATTCAATAGGCTGCTTAACATAATGGACGAACTAAGAGAAAAATGCCCTTGGGATAGAGAGCAAACCATTAAAAGTCTTAGGACGTTAACCATTGAGGAAACCTACGAGCTATCGGATGCTATTATGGATAACGACTTATCGTCCATAAAAAAAGAACTAGGCGACATACTCCTGCACATTGTTTTTTACTCGAAAATTGGTGATGAGCAAGGTAAGTTTAACATAGCCGATGTTATTAATGGCATTTGCGAAAAGCTAATCTACCGCCATCCACATGTGTTTGGAGACGTAAACGTTAATAACGCGCGCGAAGTAGAACAGAACTGGGAACAAATAAAGATTAAGGAGAAAGATGGCAACAAAACGGTGCTGGCAGGCGTGCCCAAATCCCTATCGGCGCTAATTAAGGCCAACCGTATTCAGGACAAGGTTAGAGCCGTTGGCTTTGACTGGGAAGAGCGGCACCAAATATGGGATAAGGTTAACGAGGAGATGAGTGAGCTGCAACAAGAAATAAATGCAGGTGATAGCGATAAAACCGAGGCTGAATTTGGTGATTTGCTATTCTCTCTGGTTAATGCAGCCCGACTGTACAATGTGGATCCAGAAACAGCCCTCGAACGAACAAACAAAAAATTCATTAGCCGCTTTAACTACCTTGAATCTAAAACTATAACCCAAGGCAAATCACTAAAAAGCATGAGTCTTGATGAGATGAACGTGATTTGGGAAGAGGCTAAGAGACGTGAATCGTGAGACGATTATGGTAGCTGCCTCAATTTTGAATCTTGAATCTTGAATCTTGAACATTGATTTTTTACATCAACGTTTAAATTTTACGTCTCACGTTTTACGTTTAACGTTTAACGCTATTCTTAATTAAAAATGCTATTACTCAAAAAAATACTTTACAGTATTCTGGTAACATTGGGTGTGGTAACCCTTGTATTTGGGCTATTCAACCTAATACCAGGTGATCCTGCGCGAATGATGATGGGGCAGCGAAGCGACTCTGCATCGCTTGCTGCAGTTAGGCGCGATCTGGGACTAGACCGCTCACTTGCTGCTCAATACGCAAAGTATATAAACGATTTGTCGCCCATTTCCATTCATAATCCCAACAACCCTAAAAGCTATATTTACCTAGATTCCAGTTCATACACCCCTTACACAAAGCTAATTAAGCTATCCAACAGCCGAGCTATAATTCTAAAGTTCCCCTACCTAAGGCGCTCCTACCAGAGCAAGCAAACCGTTGCACATATAGTTAAGCAAACGCTACCCAACACCTTTATCCTTGCCTTTACAGCAATGGGTTTTGCTACCATAGTAGGCATTGCACTTGGCATTTTTTCGGCCATCAAAAAGGATACACTTGCCGATAGGGTTATTATTTTTCTTTCGGCCATAGGAATGTCGCTCCCCTCCTTTTTTGCAGCCATACTCTTTGCATGGCTCTTTGCGTATGTACTAGGCGGCATTACAGGACTAAACCTTACCGGAAACCTTTGGGTTGTAGATGATTTTGGCGAAGGAGTTCACCTACATCTAAAAAACCTAATACTACCAGCAATAACGTTGGGAATAAGACCACTTGCCGTTATAGTTCAGCTTTCGCGCAGCTCAATGCTCGAAACGCTATCGCAAGATTTTATACGCACCGCCAGAGCCAAGGGGCTCTCCTTTACTAAAACTCTGTGGCGCCATGCGCTGCGAAACTCGCTTAATCCCGTTGTTACAGCCATATCGGGGTGGTTTGCTTCGCTAATGGCTGGCGTTATCTTTATTGAGTACATTTTTGGGTGGAAGGGCCTAGGATATGTTATGGTGAATGCCCTAAACAGCTTTGATGTGCCGCTGGTTATTGGCTCTGTAATAACCATATCCATTGTATTTGTAATAATCAACCTAATTGTTGACAGCATTTACGCGTGGCTCGATCCTAGGGTAAGAATGTAATAACACCTACCACGCCATCCCTTAACTGGTTAAAAAAGCGTAAATTTGGGCGGGACTCAAGCATGCTACATGCATTGTATAGTAATGGTTAATCAACATAAAACACATTAAAATGAGAAAGCAAATTGTTGCAGGAAACTGGAAAATGAACACTACCGTTTCTGAAGGAGCTAAGCTAATTAACGATATTATTGCGCTAAAAAACGAGGTTCCAACAGAGGTTGAACTTATTGTGAACCCTCCTTTTACCCATATTATACCTGTTGCCGAAGCAGCAAAACAAACCACAATAAAGGTTGGTGCACAAAACTGTTCTAACCATACCAAAGGGGCATATACAGGAGAAGTATCGGCCGAGATGCTTGCTTCTATTGGTGCTTCGCACGTTATTCTAGGTCACAGCGAGCGCAGAGAGTATTTTATGGAGGATAGCAAAATGCTACTCGAAAAGGTTAAGCAAACCCTTGCGAACCAGTTAACCCCCATCTTTTGCTGCGGAGAGCGGTTGGATGAGCGTGAGAGTAACCAGCATTTTAATGTGGTAAAAAGCCAAATAGAAGAGGTACTATTCGCCCTATCGGCCAGCGATGCCAAAAGAGTTGTTATTGCATACGAACCTGTTTGGGCTATTGGAACAGGTAAAACAGCATCATCGGAGCAAGCGCAGGAGATGCACCTTTTTATAAGAAAAACCTTAGCAGAGAAGTTTGGTAATGACATAGCGCAAAGCATAAGCATCCTTTACGGAGGCAGCTGCAAGCCATCTAATGCCATTGAGCTATTTAACCAGCCCGATGTTGATGGCGGGTTAATTGGCGGCGCATCGCTAGTGGCCGAAGATTTTATTGCTATAGCCAAATCGTTCCCAAAATCAAAATAAAGCCTTTAGCTTTATACCTGGCAACCAGTATTCTGCCCTCTCTTTTCACCTTTAACTTATTAACATTTTAATTCTACATGGAATACACCGAGGTTACATTTACAATTGCACCATATAGCTCCGAGTCGGCAGAAATACTTGTTGCACAACTGGCCGAAATTGGATTCGATAGCTTTACCGATACCCCAAACGGGGTAAACGCCTTTATCCCTACAAAGCAGCTTAACGAAGCTGCAATTCCCTCGGCTACCGAGGTGCTCAGCATAATGGATGCCACAGCACAGTGGACCATTACAAAGCATGAGGATCAGAACTGGAACAAGGTTTGGGAATCGAACTTCGATCCTATTGTTGTTGATTCCAAATGTTTGGTTAGAGCCCCTTTTCATAAGGACATGCCTGCGTACCCATTCGAAATTGTTATAGAGCCCAAAATGGCCTTTGGCACAGGGCACCACCAAACCACATCGCTAATCCTTAGCGAGTTGCTAACTTTTGACGTGGCAGGGAAAACAGTTCTTGATATGGGATGTGGCACTGGAGTGCTAGCCATTTTGGCCGAAATGAGAGGTGCAACAGAGCTTATTGCCATTGACAACGATGAGTGGGCTTACCGCAACACCATAGAAAACGTGGAGAACAATGGGTGTAAGCGCATAATGTCGTTACTAGGCGATGCCTCGCTACTAAAACACGACACCTTTGATGTTATTCTGGCCAACATCAACCTAAACATTCTACTTGCCGACATGGAACAGTACAAAATGGCCATGCACAGCAGTGCCGACCTATTCTGTAGCGGAATACTAGTTGAAGATATACCAACCCTTACCGCCCATGCCGAGAACCTTGGACTTACCCTTGTAAAAAGCCGAACCAAGGACAACTGGGCTATGGTACACTTTAAGAAGTAGAGCAATGCAGAAGTAGGCAAAACACCAGCATATTTTGTAACTTCTGCACTCAATCCTATTTGTTTCTTCAACATAAATAACTACAGCATGAATCGTCGCTACGCTCTATTTAAATCACTCACAGGTTTGCTAATTACGCTAGTAATTGTTACGCTAGCAGTAAAGGCACCACCTGCAGCCGATCAGAAAATTGAGTCGTTCTCTACCGAACATGAGAAGTTTATTGCCGAGCTTAAGGAGTACCTAAGCGGCAAAATGAGCGACGATCAAAAAAAGACCTTCGAGAGCTTCACCCTTTCATGGACTGTTGGCACTATACCCAACGACCAAAAGGACAGAATAATAGAGGCTGGTAATGCACTGCTTAAAAAGCCCTACATTAAGGAGAGCAACTTTATGCAGTACATAGACCTAACCATGCTGGTTGATACGCTCCAAGGATCAAATCAGTGGTATATACCTTGGCACAAGGCATTCTTGGCACAGCTAACCAACGAAAAGATTTCCAGCAATGGAATAGCTGAGTTTTTAACTAGTTCCTACGATCTTGTTGCACATAACACACTTAACGCCACAAACGCCTTTAAATGGAGGGCAAACAGCAAACTCGAAAGAATTGAGTACGATACCACGCTAAAGGTTTTCTTTAACAACATTAACCTAGTATGTATTAGCGACGCTGATAGCCTATGCATAGAGACCACAAGCGGCACGCTTTTCCCCCTAGAAAAGAAGTGGGTGGGGCAAAAAGGTAAGGTTACCTGGCTTAGATCTGGTTACCCCGACGATGAAATATTTGCTGAGCTCAACAATGTTAGAATAGACTTAACAAGGAATAGATACGAGGCCGATTCTGTGCTCTTTACCAATAAGGACTACTTTACACAGCCTGCATTGGGTAAGCTGTACGATCAGCAAATCAAGATTCATGACGTAGAGAAGATTCAAGTTCCTCGTTTTGAGTCCTACGAGCAGTGGTACAAAGTAAAAAACCTTTTTGACGATATCGATTACGAAGGGGGATTTACCATGGTTGGTTCCAACCTTATTGGTTCGGGAACAAGACAAAACCCAGCAAGACTTAGAGTTAAACGTAATAACGAGAACTTTTTACGTCTTGAAACCGAAGTTTTGATATTCCGGAGACACCTTATATTCTCCAACAACGCTAAAGTTATTTTCGAGATTGGCAATGACTCCATTTACCACACAGGTATAGGGCTAAACTATAACGACAAGAACCGCACAATAACCCTTGCCCCCACCGAGAATATCTTAACCCAAGGGCCGCTTACCAGCTCCTACCATAAGCTTACCCTTTTTATTGAGCAGCTAACCTGGCCGCTCGATCAGGATAAGATAACAATTGGAGCCACTATGGCCTCATCGTCGGGGAGAGCGGAGTTTGAGTCCGACAACTTTTTTAACGAGGAGAAGTTTGATGTGATGATGGGGATGGACGAGCAGCATCCCCTACTTGCCATTGCCAACTACGCAAAAAGAATAAAGAGTACCAACTTTACGGCAATGGAGTTCTCCAAGTACCTACGTAAGCCCGTTGAGCAGGTTAGAATAGAGATGATGAACATAGCCAAGCTAGGCTACATTTACTATGATTTTGACCTTGACGAGGTTAAAACAACATCGAAGCTATACAATGCCATTAGGGCTAGAGCCCGATTAATTGACTACGATGTTATCCGATTCCAATCCCGAACATCGGCAGCCACACCCAACGCGGTGCTGGACTTAAACAGCTTCGACATGTTGGTTCAGGGTGTAGAAAACGTATCGGTTAGCGACTCTCAAAACGTGTTCCTGTACCCTAGGAACAACCAAATCATTATCCAAAAAAATAGAGACTTCCAGTTTGATGGGGTTGTACGCGCTGGTCTGTTCACCTTTTACGGGAACAAGTTCCATTTCGATTACCAAAATTTTGGCATAGACCTTAACGAGGTTGATTCCATGCACATTGACTTTAAAACCGACGACTTTGACTTTTACGGGAAAAAGATACTAGAGAACGTAAGTAGCACCTTTGAGAAGATTACTGGTCACATATCCATTGATAAGCCCAACAACAAATCGGGACTCAAAAAGAACCCCGAATACCCTATATTCCAAAGTACTAGCAACTCCTTTGTTTACTACGACGACAAGACCATACACAATGGCGTTTACGCCCGCGACAGCTTTTACTTTGAGGTTTACCCGTTCCGATTCACCAAACTTAACGACTTTAAGCGCGAGGATATGGACTTTACTGGAATGTTCTACTCATCGGACATTCTTGCTCCCTTTGAGGAAAAACTGGTGCTACGCCCCGATAACTCACTGGGTTTTTTAAGAACTACTCCCACAAGCGGACTAGCTCTTTACAAAGGCCGTGGCAAAATTTTTAACAAGATAGACCTTAGCAACAGAGGACTCCGCTCCGATGGCTATATCACTTACATTACATCAAAAACACAGTCGGACGATATTTACCTATTCCCCGACTCCATGCGAACCCAATCAACCCATTTTACAATAAACCAACAGCTTACAGGGATTCAATATCCCAATGTAAAAGGAGAGCAGAACCTTGTAAAATGGTACCCTAAAGCCGAAAAACTGCACGCCTTTAAAGCAGAAAAGCGCTACGTAATGTACGATTCCTTGGCAACCCTACACGGAAACCTACTCTTGGAGCCGCTTGGATTATCGGGTGACGGTACAATATACCTTACCGATGCCAAAATGGCCTCTAACGAATTTGCATTCAACGCACTAGACTACACATCAAAATCGTTAAACCTAACGCTATACACCCCATCAACCGAAGAGGAATCGTTTAATACCACCAATGCAAATGCATTTGTTGATTTAAAGAACAAGAAAGGGGTATTCAAGAAAAACAAGACCTGCATGTTTGCCCAAATGGAGCCACTTAGGTACGAATCGTACATGGATGGTATAACATGGGAGATGCAAAAAGGGGAGCTAACCCTAAGTGCCGACTCGCGCCTAGCGCTTGCCGAAATGGAGAATTTCCACGTTAGGGATATGGCCGACAGGGACACATTCCCCAAAGGTTCAGTTTTCTACTCTGTTAACACAAACGAGGACTCCCTCTACTTCTTCTCAGCAAAAGCAAACTATAACATGAAAGAGGCCAAGCTAAAAGCCGATTCCGTGAGCTACCTTATTGTTGCCGATGCAGTTATTCACCCAAATAAAAAGAAGCTAGAGGTTGACAAGGAGAAACGGCTTCTTCCGCTAACAAATGCTGTAGTTATAGCCAACCTAGCTAAGCGGCACCACCGCTTTTACAATGCAGATATTGGCATTGCAGGCCGCACATTCTACAAGGGAAAGGCAACCATGGATTATGTTGATGACGAAGGCAAGATTTACCCCATTAACATGACCGAATTGGGAACATACCTTAAATCAACCTATGCCGATGCTAATATAATTGAACCCGATAGCTTTAAGCTAAGCTCCCGTTTCGCGTTTATTGGTAAGCTACATGTGGATGCACCCGAACGGTACAACCTCTTTGAAGGAGGTGCCAAACCACTCCATAATTGCCCCCAAACAGCATCAAACTACGTGAAGTTCCAGGCAAGAATTAACCCCGACAGCGTTTTGATACCTGTTCCAGAAAAGCCACAGAGTATAAATTTGGCCTACCTTATGAATAGCTCGGTTATTACTAACGATTCCATTCACCTGTATCCAGGGTTAATGCATCAGCGTAAGAACTTTGACGACGTAACCCTTGTTAACGCCGAGGGTTACCTTTTCTACAATAAAAGGAATAGCCGTTTTACCATTGCCCCCGACTATAAAATAGCCAATCCGGATAGTGTTGCAAATATGGTAAGCTTTAATACCGACTTCTGCATGCTATTTAGCGAGGGTCGCATAAACCTTCCCATAAATCTGGATCATGTTAAAATAAGGGCTATAGGGAGCCTAGTGCATAAGCTAGAAGACTCGTTGCTAACCATGGAAACGGTATTCCGAAGCAACTTCCTATTTAACCAAATGGCTCTACAGGCAATGGCCACAGAGCTAAACGCAATGCCAACCCTTGCCATAGCCGAGCTAAAAACCAAACCGGTTCGTTCTGCCCTATTTACCTATTGCGAAACACCACAGGATGCGCAAATGGCAATAAACCAGATAAACCTTTTTGGGGCTCCCAGCACACTCCCTAAGGGAATGGAAAGCACTATAACCTTTTCGCATGTAAAGTTTAGGTGGAATCAGGCAACAAAATCGTTTATATCCGATGGAAAGTTGGGAATTCATACTGTTGGGAATGTGCAAGTAAACAAAATGGTTGATGGCTACATTGAGATTACCAAAAAGCGAAGTAGCGATAACATGGTTATCTATATCCAACTAGATAACGAGAAGTTTTACATGTTCTACTACACCAGAGGATCGATGCAGGTGGCATCGCACAACCCTCTGTTCCTACAGCCTATTAAGGAAACAAAAGCCAAGGACAGAAAGATTAAAGTTAAAAAGGGAGCGCCAACCTACAACTACCTAATTTCCGACCCACGTGAGGTTAACATAGCCAAAAAGAGGTATAAGGAGATTCTGGATATGATTATTGGCAAGATAATTCCTACTGAACCCAAAGCCGCAGAGGAGACAATAGAGAGCGCAGAGGTTAAGACCGAAGAAACCACAACAGGAACGGAAGCAATAGAAAGCAATAACGAGTAAAAAGAAAAAGAGGCTGTCTAATATTAAAGACAGCCCCTTTCTATTCTATTGTACAATATTGAAACTATGCCTTAATCTTTTCCTCAACTATAGCCAATATCTCTTTTTCCAGCTCTACTGCCTGATTTGCGATTAGCTGACCTTTCTCAACAAACTCAGCAGCCTTAGCCTTATCGTCTAAGCCAGATGCATTAATCTTAACATTTAGGAATGCACCAAGTACACCAGAACGAGCGGCTAATGCACCCACGCCTGCGTCGGAAACAGAATTTGGATTACCAAACTGAGCCATGGCTTTCATAACCTCCATGGATTGGAAGCAAAGCTCCATTACCTTGTAAGGCACCTCAATAGCGTATAGGGTAGCATCCTGGATTGCTTTTTTGCGAGCTGCTTTCTCCTCATCGGTTCCCTTAGGAAGGCCAAATGCATCCATTATCTTGTTAAATGCATTGGTATCCTCATCAACAAGCTTAACAAGCTGGTCCATGTATGTTTTTCCCTTGTCGGCCCAGTTGGAGAATTCCAACCACTTATCGTCCCAACCTGGCTTATGCGCAGAAAGGTTTGCCACCATTGTACCAAGAGCGGCTCCAAAAGCACCCATTGCTGCAGAAATAGATCCACCACCAGGAGCTGGCGATTCCGAAGCGGTTTCGTTGGTAAACGCAGCCACAGTCATGTCAACAAGCTTTTTCTTGCTGTTATCCTCTAGAATGTACTCAATAATTTTCTTTTGAGGATCGAATGGGTAAAGCTCATCAAGTCCCATAGACTTAACGGCAATTTTTATAATCTCGCTATCGGCAATACCAGTAGAGCGATCCTGCTTATGCAAGAAATACTTTCCAGCATCAAGCATTGCTTTAAGAGGTACAACACCAACAAGTTCAGAACCAGTTACACGTAATCCCCTCTCCTGCGCCTTTTTAGAAGCCTCCTCAAAAGCAACATGTAATGGGGTAACGGTAATATCGGTAAGGTTTATGGAAACCTGAGCTATACCAAATTCATCAATAAACCAACCAATGGCCTTACACGCTTTAAGTGCTCCAGGAATCCAAATCTCATTTCCTTTCTCATCAACGGCCTTTTTCCCTGTAACAGGGTTTCCCACGCGTTGTGGACGCCCCTTCTCACGAATATCAAAAGCAACAGCGTTTGCCCTACGAGTAGATGTTGTGTTAAGGTTAACGTTATACGCCACTAGGAAGTTACGGGCGCCAACAGCAGTTACACCCGATTTTGCATTGAAAGCAGCAGGGCCAAAACATGGCTTCCAAGCAGGATCTTGTAGCTTTTTAGGCAGCCCTTCGTACTCTCCCGAACGGCAATTTGCCAAGTTGCGACGCTTCTCCTCAAAGGCAGCAAACTCGTAACAGTACACAGGAATTGACAGCTCCTCGCCAATTCGCTTGGCCAGCTTGCGGGCGTACTCAACCACCTCGTCCATAGTGATGTTTGCTACGGGAACCAATGGGCAAACGTCGGTGGCACCAAAACGAGGGTGTGCACCATGATGCTTGCTCATGTCAATAAGCTCTGAAGCCTTTTTAACGGCAAGGAAAGCTGCTTCGCAAACCTCCTCTGGTGTGCCAACCATTGTAACAACGGTACGGTTGGTTGCTTTACCTGGGTCAACATCAATTAAGCGAACGCCTTCTACCGACTCAATAACATCAGTAATCTGCTTAATGATATTCATGTCGCGGCCTTCGGAAAAGTTAGGCACGCACTCTATTAACTTTTTGTTCTCCATGAGTAATTGCGCTTGATTCTAGTTATATAAATGGGGTATTAACTATTTGCAAAAACCTTCTTTAGTATATCGGTAACTCGTGCTGCGGGATCCTTCCTAATTTTTGCCTCCTCCTGGGCTATTAGAAGGAAAAGCCCATCAATGGCCTTTTGGGTAACATACTCATCAAGGTTAGGGTTTACGGCTGTTCCTCCCGTTAACAGGGTTAACCGGTTGTAGGTTTTCACAACTGGATTCCAGTACTTTGTAACCTCCACCGATTGTATTGCCTGTTTAGCAACAGGAAGAAACTCTGCCCTAAGCTGAGCCTCTGTTTTGCTCTTTAGATATGTTGTAGCCGCATTATTTGAGCCTCGAAGAATTCCCATGGCATCAGTAACAGTCATTCCCATTATTGCACTTTTAAAAATGGGCAGAGCCTTTTTTGTGGACTCCTCGGCAGCACGGTTAAGCGACTTCTCAAAATCGGCTACCAAATTTCCAAAACCAGCATCAACCAAAGTTTTCTTCATTTTGACAGCCTCCTCTGGGAATGGGATGTATAGCGATGGATTTTTATAGAAACCATCGACTTTTGAAGCAAACCCTGTTGAGTTTGTTGCGCCTACTACCAGTGCCTCCTTTAAACCCGCAATCACCTCCTGATTGGTAAGCCCTGGTTTTGTTGTTCTGGGACCAGTGGGTGGAGGTGCAAGTTGAGCCAGCTCTGCGCATCCCCAAAGGGAAGCACAAATCGCAACTGCAATTGCGTAAACAGCTAGTTTTCTCATTGCCATGTTGTGTTATTTTTAGTTGGAAGTACTACCAAATTAGCGCTATGCCACAACCTCTCCGTTAAGGATTACGGTTTCTACAAGCTTTGTGGTATAAGCGTAAGGCATAAACTCGTAACTAGGTATTTTTTTGGTGATGAATACATTAGCTACCTTTCCACGAGCAATGCTACCATGTGTATCGCTAATACCCATTGCGTAAGCAGAGTTAATGGTAACTGCGTTTATCACCTCCTCGGGAAGCATCTTCATCATGATACAGCCAAGAGACATAACAAACTTCATATCGCCACTGGGAGATGAGCCCGGATTAAAATCCGATGCCATAGCCAAAGGCAATCCGGCTTCCATCATTTTGCGGGCAGGAGGGTAAACCATACCTAAAAAGAATGCGGCACCAGGAAGTAACGTTGGCATTGTTTCCGAATCCTTTAGCGCTTTTATCTCATCGTCGCCAGTAAACTCAAGATGATCTACCGACAGCGCGTTATACTTAACACCAACCTGTATGCCACCAGAGTAATCCAATTCGTTTGCATGGATTTTGGCGCGCAGTCCATGTTTTATGCCAGCCATAAGCATTCGCTCGGTCTCCTCTTCGGTAAAGAAGCCCTTATCGCAGAAAACATCAATATAATCGGCAAGATCGTAGGCTGCAACCATAGGAATCATCTCATTAATAATATGATCCACGTATTCTCCCTGGCGGCCTTTGTACTCGGCAGGAACAGCGTGTGCCCCAAGGAAAGTAGCCTTAATGGTAATAGGGGTTGTTTCCTTTAATCGGGCAATAACCCTTAGCATTTTTAGCTCATCCTCAACGGTTAGCCCATATCCACTCTTTATTTCTACAGCACCAGTGCCCAATGCAATAATTTCATTAACTCGTTGTAGCGCTTGCTGGTACAGCTCCTCCTCCGATGTTTCGTGAAGTAGCTTTGCCGAGTTAAGGATTCCGCCGCCGCGCTTGGCAATCTCCTCATAGGATAGGCCACGTATTTTATCTATATACTCAATCTCGCGGCTACCAGCATAAACAAGATGTGTATGAGAATCGCAAAACGAGGGGAATACCATTCTACCATGGGCCTCAATAACCATTGTACCCTTTGCCGTTTCGTAGTTGGCTGGCATTTTATCCATTGGGCCAAAGTCGGCAATCTTATCACCATCAATCAGCAAAAACGCATTGTCGATACATGGTAAACAAGCCATATCGGCACCAGCAACCATTTGCTTTGGTTCGTCCTCAACCTGAACGAGTTTCTTAATATCGCGAATTAAAATCTTCATGACTTTTGGTATTTTTCAAAGCACGAAGTTAACGAAAGAAAAGGGAAACGGGAAAGGTTAAACGTGAAACGTGAAACGATTTGGCAGATACTGTAATCTTGAATGTCTTGTGTTCAGCGATTGGTGTCGTTTAACATTTCACGTCTCACGATTCACGCTTCACGTCTCACATTTTTTCATAACTTGGCGTCCGATTTAAAAACAGCCTTAAACCCCATTGATATGGAGAAACAGAAAAAGAAACGCGAATTTCCGCACACATACGTTATTATTTTTGCGCTAATTGTACTTAGCGCAATACTTACATGGATAGTTCCTGGTGGCGAGTTTAGCCGTGAGCTTAAAGACGTTAATGGGATTAACCGTGAGGTGATTGTGCCTGGTTCCTTTGAGACCGTTGAAAATCAACCCCAGTCGTGGCAAATATTCTCTTCAATATTCGAAGGGATGCTTCGTACCAAGGATATCATTTTCTATATTCTAATGATTGGTGGCGCATTTTGGATTATGAACGAGAGCAAAGCGCTAGACGTGGCTATATACTCCTTTCTTAACTTCACCCGGCGATTAGAGAAAATTAAGCTACTTAAGCTTATTGGTGTTGACAATATCATCATAACACTAATAATGCTATGCTTCAGCTTTTTTGGTGCAGTAATTGGGATGAGCGAGGAAACCATTGCCTTTGTGGTGATATTTGTTCCGCTTGCCATTAGCATGGGGTACGACTCCATTGTGGGGGTTAGCATGTGCTTCCTTGGAGCTGGCTTAGGCTTTGCCGGTGCACTGTTAAACCCATTCACCATTGGTATTGCACAGGGATTATCGGGAATTCAGCTATTCTCTGGTATTGAGTACCGCTTGGTAATTTGGTTTGTAATTAACGTAATTGGCATTGGCTATGTGCTTCGCTACGCTAAGAAGATAAAGAAAAATCCTAAAGCATCGCCTGTTTACGAGAATGATGAGTACTGGCGCAAAAAAGGAGCCGAAGAGGTAAATGGAACAAAGAATAAGCCCACTAAAAATGCATGGAGCGTTTTTGCCGTTGTTAGCGTTGTTTTTGTGCTGGCCTCTATTTTTTATCCCATAACAGATCTTACCATTGGGCAAAGCATTGTAACCGCCCCTATAATACCCGTTGCAACAGTAATTTGGATTGTTGCGGGAATTTCAGCGCTACGCCACTCGGTACAGCTATTCATTGTTAACATCCTGTTTTTCACCATACTTTTCCTAATTGTTGGAGTAATGGGCTACGGGTGGTACATAACAGAGATTGCAACGCTTTTCTTGGTTATGGGACTTGCATCGGGAGCAGCATTTGGCAAAACCCCAAACCAGCTTGCTCGCCTATTTATTGAGGGAGCAAAGGACATTCTTTCTGCAGCCCTTGTGGTGGGTTTGGCCAGCGGAATTGTAGTTGTACTAGAGCAGGGCAAAATTATAGACTCACTGCTTTTCTACTCTGCAAGCTCCATGGAGGGTTACGGCAAGCTAACATCGGTAGCAATAA
Organism: Bacteroidales bacterium UBA5206; assembly: GCA_002412705.1. Taxonomy (GTDB): domain Bacteria; phylum Bacteroidota; class Bacteroidia; order Bacteroidales; family Tenuifilaceae; genus UBA5206. Next base: position 17,080 of record DHVO01000033.1, read on the forward strand.
TGTTTGTGTTCTATAACCTGCTAAATATGATTATAGCTTCGGGCTCGGCAAAAGCAGCGTTAACCATTCCGCTGATGTCCCAATTCTCCGACCTTATTGGCATAAGCCGTCAGGCCACTGTTACCATTTACCAGCTAGGAGGTGGATTTACCAACCTTATATCGCCCACATCGGGAGTTATGGTTGGCGTGCTAAGCATTGCCCGCGTGCCATACAACAAATGGTTCCGCTGGTTCTTGCCCCTAATGCTAATACTTATTGTGGTGGCCTTTATACTGCTTATACCAACAATATACATGCAGCTAAGCGGATTTTAAGCATCCTACAGTAATTGCTAAAACCAACCTTTTAGGTTGATGCAAAACATCCAGGGCTTGGATTTCAAGGTTTGCCTTGAAATCCAAGCCCTATCATTTTAAAATGGATGCAACAAAACACCCATTAAACCAACGTTTGAACTTTCGTAAATAGTTTTACATTTGTAGTATAAGTTTATAACCATTAAGCACCCATCATAAAACCAATGGGTGTTTTATACATTAAGCAAAGAATGTTAGGCGCAGCGCTATTATGCGTTAGTTGTGTATAATTTAAATTATGAAACCATGAAGTTGAATTATTTAATGATTATTGCTCTTATTCTTTTCTTTAGTGGTTGTGCGGCGAAGAAAGAGTTACAAAAGGATAATAGTCGGTTAGAAGCAGAACTGTCCATTAAACAAAATGAGAACATAATGCTAACTTATGAAATAGAAAAGTTATCTAAAGAAATTGAAAAATTAAAAGAATCACTGAAAGAGGTTAATTTGAAATACGAAAATGCAACGAGAACAGCCGATTATTATTTTCAGAAAGGGTGTAATTCTTTAAATGATAAGGATTATAAAACTGCGTATAAATATTTCCATTTAATTTTAGATCAATATCCCAATAGTAATCTAATCAACACAACTAAAGAAAAGTTAAAACAACTTGAAAATATATCGAATGAAAACATTAAGGCTCTTCAAAATAAAATTCAAAATCTTGGGCTAAAGGAAAAAATATCAATTATTAGACATGCAAAAAGAGATGATTTTTTCTCTTTTTCAGATTCAATAAAACTTGACAATAACTATCAAGCATATGTTGCAAAACATGAAGAAGAAAAGCATGTTTCCATAAAAGAAGATAAAATGCAATCATGTTATTTTATTGAGACAACAAGAAATACATTACAAAATACTTGGCCTGGAGTGGGTTTGAAATTTGAAATATACATTGTAAAACCCTACGCACATAAAAAATACTTTAGGCTTAGAACAGAGTACCAATCATCAGATTGGCTGTTTTATGAAAAGGTTATAATAAGGGGAAGCAATGATGTTCAAATAGAAGTTGCGACTAAATACCCAGATAAAAAAACAGATTCAAGAAGTTCTGGAGTAACAGAGTGGTCTGACAACTATATTTCATCCGACTTAGAAAAAAAAATACTTAAAATTTCTGAGTCAGACAATGTATCTGTCAGATACGTTGGAAATTATGTTTCAGAAATAACTCTGAATGAGGAGCAACGTTTAGCATTTAAAGAAATAGTTCAACATTTTATAAAAAAATGAAAACTATGCACAATATGCGGTTTAGCCTACAGGGACTGATAATGCGGATACGAAAGTTTTAATAACTTAGTATGGTTTTAGCGTGGGATGATGCAGATAGTGCTTCTCTCTTCCCAGTAGCCCAAACCACCGACTGTTGTTACAATACTAAATGTTTTGTACGGATGAAAAGAATAAACCTTATTGCAATTGCATTAGTACTAGGAACGAGCTTGGCCTCGGCTCAAGTTGACTCAACAAAAACGGAAAAGGTAAAAAAGGGCTTTAACATTGGCGG
>DHVO01000198.1 GCA_002412705.1 Bacteroidales bacterium UBA5206
ACACTGGCTTAAATGGAGCAGGGCTTATTGGCTACGTTGCCGTATTTTATATGATTGTGAATCCTGCAAAGTCGTTCTCGTCGGCTTACTTTAATATTTTAAAGGGATTGGCCTCCGCCGACCGTATTGATGAGATTCTTAGTGCTGAGAATACCATTAAGAGCGGTTCTGGCGCTAAGTCTATTTCCGATTTACAGCACTCCATTGAGTACCGTAACGTAAGCTTTAAGTATAAAGAGGAGTATGTACTAAAGAACATCAATTTAACTATCCCTCGGGGTAAATCGGTGGCGTTAGTTGGTCAATCGGGTTCGGGAAAGAGCACCTTTGTTGATTTATTACCCCGCTTTTACGATGTTATGGAGGGGGAGATACTTATTGATGGTATCAACATTAAGGAGTACGATTTAAAGCAGCTACGCTCAATAATGGGGAACGTGAACCAAGACCCAATTCTTTTTAACGATAACTTCTTTAACAATATTTCGTTTGGCGTTCTTGGCTCAACAGAGGAGCAAGTTATTACTGCAGCAAAAATTGCCAACGCTCACGATTTTATTACTGCCACTCCAAATGGTTACTATAGTAACATAGGTGATAGGGGAAGTAAGTTGTCGGGTGGACAAAGACAAAGGGTGTCCATTGCCCGCGCAATTCTTAAGAATCCTCCCGTTATGATTCTTGATGAGGCCACATCGGCTCTCGATACCGAGTCGGAGCGCCTTGTTCAGGATGCAATTGAGAAGCTTATGAAGAACCGTACATCAATTGTTATTGCTCACCGCTTATCTACCATTCGTAATGCCGATATGATTTGTGTGTTGCACGAGGGGGAGATTGTTGAAACTGGAAAGCACGATGAACTTTTAGCTAAAGGTGGTTACTATGCCAAACTGCATAGTTTACAAGCATAACTCACCGTTAATACTTGAAATAAAAAAGGGCAGTCTCATGTTTTGAGACTGCCCTTTTTTTATGTTTATCGATGTTGCTTTAGTGGGTTTTGAGATAGAGTTGCAGTTGCACTATTGTTTAAACTTAATCGGCTTTTAGTCCAAACATAATGGCTACACAACCACTTGCCAAATCGTCACTCTCTCCTTCAGAACTTTTTACTTTTACCAGAACAATAAGCTGCTGGGTCGATTCTACCTTAAAATCCCAACTTGTAGCGTAATTCCTACTGGCATTGGTGTAAAGGAGCTTCCTATCAACATCAAGTACTTGAAACTCTATTGGTGGAAGCGATTCTGAACCACAAATGGAAATTCTATACTCTTGTCCAGCGTAAAACGTTTTAAAAAGCTCTGCATCCTCACCTTCGGTAAGAATTGCAGCGTTGTAGTTACCATCGTGTATATATGGAGCAAGCTCAAGCTTGCAAACCTTTTTGGCAAAGTTCTTACACTGCGCCTTTCCAGTTAATGGGATGGCCGCCAGCAGAATACCTACAAAAGCAACGTAAGCCAGTGATTTCATATTGGTCGGTTGATTTACATTGTATATTTTGTACGAATTTCCTTAATCTTTGTTTTCAAATTATTAAAAACATCTGGGCTAACAGATACAACATTCTTGGAGCGCAATGTTGTAACAGACTCTCCTTCACGCGATACCGATTCAACTTCCGACACAGAAATTTGTACATCTTTATAAATTTTATCTAGAGCGTAGATATCAATTAAAACATCCTTTACATCTGGGTTAGATTTATGCTGCTCCAGCAAATTTATAACGGTTCCCAACGATAATTTCTGGTCAATAATGCGCTCAACCAATTCATTGTCGGCCTTGTGCACATCCTCAATTAGGCTAGTTGCAATGTACAGCCCCTCAATCCATCCTCCAACAAGGATAATAGCACCAACTGCAACTCTGTCGTTCTCCTCAAGTATTGAGTTGGTGTTTAGGAATGTTTCAGATATAATGTCCATAATAACCTCACGGTTATTCACATTCTCCTCTAGGCGTTGAATAACAGAGTTGTCAATGGCATTTAGAATACCCAGCCCTTCGGCAACTTTTTTAGAGGCCGACATGTACTTAATTGACGCTTGGGTTTGATCGAACATGCTGGCGTAGCTCAAATCGGTACTGTAAATACCTAGGTTTAGCGCCATGCTTTTGTTGGTGTTGTAACGGGAGATGTTCTCTACAGGATTTAAAATCTCTTCGTTATAAACAGCGCCAGATCTTTTCAGGATTAGGGCCGTTTCTAATGGGGACGGTAATGAGTAAAATATTTGCTTTGCTGTTTGTACTCCATATACAGCATTGCTATCGCTAATAACCTCATCGGCATCAACTCTAACTCGTTCGTTGTTTCCTTTATCTGAGGCACAGCTCATAATTGCCACTGCCGTAACAACTACTGCGCTATATATCTTTAACGTCCTCTTTGCTGACCCGATTTCCATAATCGAAGAAATATTAGGTAATTATGATACAATTCGGTTTTGATTAGTAAAATTAGCATTTTTTTACTTCGTAACCATTTTTTTGCCTAATAATTGGCAATTGGTTATACAATAAAAGGAATGCCTTTGCAATTTTATTACAAAACTATTTGCCAACACTTTACGTGATAGGAATAAATTAGTTCTATTGTTACCTTTGCCTTTGATAAAATGCGAAAATATGGAGACCAACGCCGATAAATTGAGAAGACAGAACTCTATTATACAGGGAATAAAACAGAGTTCTGATGAGTCGCTAATTCTGATGCTTGAAGAATTTCGTGAGAGTGGTGAATCTTTTATTATCCCTGCAATTATAGAACAGCTTTTTGCCAATAGAACAGAGAAGTTTACTCTTGAGGCCATTTCATTCCTTGCCGATCTTAAAGAGCAATCCTGTGTTCCCATGCTAATAGGAGGCATTGAGACCTTTAGAAACAATCCGGATATTAGCAACCTAGTCTCGGTTTGCTGGCAGTGCAGGCTTAGCTTTGTTGATGAGCTGCCCCTTTTCTTCGACCTTATTACTACTGCCGATTTCCAAACTGCTTTTGAGGCTTTTACTGTTATTGAGAATGCTGCGGAAGATTTAACTAGCGATAGCCTTTCTCATTGGATAAACTTTACAAAAGACGCTGTTAGTAAGGCCAGCCAAGAAAGAGTTGGTTTGCTTAATGAGGTTCTTTTTGTTTTAGAAGATTTTAAGAGTAGGGCATAGTAGAGTCTATGTTAACCGTATTACTAAAAAAGGGTGCCCAATATTAATTTGGACACCCTTTTTGCTTTATTCTTTAGCAGATTAATCGTGGCTTGAGTAGTACTTCATAAACTGGCTGCGTTCGTAAACGGCTGGATCTCCTATTTTACCATAGCTCATAGCGCCACGGAATTGGTCCACAGAGGTATAGCCCTTACTTTTCATCCAAGTTTCAATGTAGCTTAGCATCTCTTTAAGGTATTCTGGCCCATTTTTGTACAGCGCAGAGCACACCTGAACAGTGTTAGCACCAGCTAGAAGTAGCTTTACGGCAGCTTCGCCATTGTGTACGCCTGTTGATGCAGATATGTTGATGTTTTTTACCTTTTCGGCAGCCATTCCTACCCAACGTAGGGTGTTTCTCAAATCCGATGGGTTACTAAACACTTCGGCAGAAACCACGCGCATTTTCTCAATGTCGAAATCGGGCTCAAAGAAGCGATTGAATAGAACTACTCCTTCAACCTTTCTGTACCAAAGCTGCTCAACAATACGAAGAGGGTTGGTGAAATGTGCGCCCAGTTTAAATGCAACGGGAATTGTAACCACTTTCTTTAGCTTTTCGGCCAGTACGTAGTACAGCTCCTCGTAGCTTTCTGTGGTTTTTTGTGGATCGTTGGGAAGAATAAATACGTTCACTTCAATGGCATCGGCGCCTGCCTCCTGTATTTTGGCCGCAAAATCGATCCATTGTGATGCCGACATGCAGTTGATGCTAGCTATAACAGGAATAGAAACGGCTTTTTTTGCCTCACTGATAAGAGTTAGGTAGTTCTCCACATTATTGGAGGTAACATATGCCTTAAGGTAATCCATTGCCTCTGGATAATCGCTCGATACCGCTAACGACCCGGCTTCGTGCAGAATCTGCTCCTCAAAAAGAGATTTTAATACCACTGCTCCAGCTCCTGCGGCTTCGGCTTTTTTTACTCTTTCTACAGAAGATGTTAGCCCTGAACTGCTGATAATTAAAGGGTTTTTTAGTTTTAACCCTAGGTAGGTTGTTTCGAGATTTGCCATTGTAATGCGTTTTGGTATGAAACGGACTGAAAAATAAGCAAAATTAGTTCGAGTTGTAAGCTCTGTGTCCAAAAATACTGCTTCCAACCCTAATCATTGTACTTCCTTCTTCTATTGCTATGGCGTAATCGCCTGACATTCCCATTGATATATGCCTAAAGCTGTCGGTGTTGGGGAAGTAACTATTTTTAAGGTTTGTAAATATCGTTTTAAGGCTCTTAAACTCTTTTCGTATTTGGTCCTCGTTATCGGTAAAGGTAGCCATTCCCATTACACCACAAACTCTTACATGGGTTAGCTGCTTATATTCTTCTGATTCTAGTAGCTCAGTAAGCTCTTCAACCGATAGCCCGAATTTTGTCTCCTCTTCGGCAATGTAAACCTGTAAAAGGCAATCTATTACCCTATTTGCTTTTACTGCTTCCTTATTTATGGCTACTAGCAGCTTAAGGCTATCAACGGAATGGATAAGTGTTACAAAAGGGGCAATGTACTTAATCTTATTTGATTGTAAGTGACCCACGAGATGCCACTGGATATCCTTTGGCATTGCTTCTTGCTTGGAAACCATTTCTTGAACCTTATTCTCGCCAAATACGCGCTGTCCGGCATTGTAGGCCTCCATTATTTGGTCAACAGGGTGCGTTTTTGATATTGCTACCAGCGTTACTTGGCTGGGAACGTGTTGCTTTACTTTGTTAAGGTTGTCGGAAACGCTCATCTCTTTTTTTGTTTACAAATTTAACGGTGATTAGCCACGATGCCAACTTTTGCGCTAGTTTTTAAGCATAAGAAGTTGGATTTACTAGTACGAGTAGGCCTATAGAAAAAAGCCGCTACTGGTAACTATTCCAGTAACGGCTTTTGAGCATATTTGTTGAGTTGCAGATTACGGTTTAATTAGCTCAACGCTGCGCTTTACAAATCGGCTTAGGTCTTCACCTTTAAGCATATTGTTTGCAAGTAGTGCCAAATCAACAAGTTGCTTAACAAGTTTGTAATCTTTACCAAACTCTTTTAGTAGAGATGAGCGCTTAGAGTCAATCTCATCCAGCTTCTTCTCTAGGTCTGCGCGCTCGTCTTTATCGGCTAGTGCAATCTCCTCGTCCTTTTTGCCCTTTAGCTGCGCATCAAGTTCCTCAATGCGCTTTTTAAGCGGCTGCTCCTCATTGCTAATCTCGGCTAGGTTGTTGGAAAGAGCGCTGTTCTTCTGCTCAATTACCGACTTAACCAGTGGGTGCGATGCGTTAACCACAAGGTTTAAACTATCGGGCATGCTGCCATAAATGTTACCCATTTGGCTCATTGCCGACATATCCTTCATACGGCGCATAAACTCGCTCTGGGTAATTACAACAGGCTGTGCATTTTCGCCTAGCTCCTCAAAGCTAACCCAGTAGTGCTGCTTCTCGGGAAGAACGCCTTCAAATACAGAGCGAAGTTGCGATTGCTCTTCGGCTGCAATGGAAATTTCCTTTTTATCCTCTTTAACAATAAGCTTATCAACCACATCGGAGTCAACACGCACAAAGCGCGAATCCTTTAGCTTGCTCTCCATATGGTTAATAAAGTGTGGATCAAGCTGGCCGTCCATTAGTAGCACATCGTAGCCCTTATCCTTGGCAGCCTCAATGTAGCTATACTGCTCCTCCTCGTTGGTTGTGTATAGGTAAATAAGGGTTTTGTTCTTATCGGTTTGGCTATCCTTAATAAGGTTTTGGTACTCTTCAAGGGTAAAGTACTTACCCGATGTGCTCTTTAGTAGTGCAAACTTTTCGGCACGCTCATAGAACTTCTCATCGGTAATCATACCAAAGGTGATGAAGAGCTTAAGGTCGTCCCACTTCTTCTCAAACTGCGCACGGTCGTTTTTGAAGATGTCGTGTAGCCTATCGGCAACCTTTTTGGTGATGTGGCTCGATATCTTCTTAACATTACCATCGCTTTGCAGGTAGCTACGCGACACGTTAAGCGGAATATCTGGAGAGTCAATTACACCGTGAAGTAGGGTTAGGAACTCAGGAACAATGCCCTCAACAGAATCGGTAACGTAAACCTGATTGCAGTATAGCTGTATCTTATTCTTCTGAATGTCGAAGTTCGATTTAATGCGAGGGAAGTACAGCACACCTGTTAGGTTAAAAGGGTAATCAACGTTTAGGTGAATATTGAACAAAGGTTCCTCGGCAACCGGATACAAATCACGATAGAACTTGGCATAGTCCTCATCGTTTAAATCGGCAGGTTTTCGGGTCCAAAGTGGGTTGGTATCATTAATGATTTTTGCCTTACCCGTTTCAACCTCTTTACCATCTTTCCACTCCTTTTCGGTACCAAAGGCAATAGGAATTGGAAGGAACTTGCAGTACTTCTTAAGTAGGGTGTCAATACGGCTCTCCTCTAGGAACTCTTCGGAGTCATCGCTAATGTGAAGCACAATATCGGTACCTCTATCCTCGCGTGAAGCATCCTCAATGGAAAACTCTGGGTTTCCATCGCACTCCCACTTAACAGCAGTAGCGCCATCGCGGAACGAACGGGTAATTACCTCTACCTTGTGGCTCACCATAAACGATGAGTAGAAACCAAGACCAAAGTGGCCAATTATGCCATTTGCCTGATTCTTGTACTTCTCAACAAACTCCTCGGCTCCCGAAAAAGCAATCTGGTTAAGGTACTTGTCAATCTCCTCGGCGGTCATACCAATACCCCTATCGCTCACGGTAATGGTTTTTGCCTTTTTGTCAACGCTTACCTTAATGGTTAGGTCGCCAAGTTCGCCTTTAAATTCACCAACCGATGCCAGTGTCTTTAGCTTTTGGGTAGCATCAACTGCGTTGCTGATAATCTCACGAAGAAAAATCTCATGATCAGAATAGAGAAACTTCTTGATTATGGGGAAGATATTCTCGGTTGTTACACCAATCTTTCCTTTTTGCATAGTATAGTAGTTTTAGTGTTAGACATTTGCTGTGCCAAGCCAAACAAACCCAGTGCCACTATGGTGGTTTAGGTCAAAATGACAGTTGTGTGTATGGAATGGCAGGAGAGGAGGCAGCGGCATAATGAGCCGGGAGCAATAATTAGTGCAAAAGAGAATTTTTGAAACTCTATTCTAAACAAAAAACAGCTTGTATATCCCCAATGCAATAATTAGTAATAAGAGGTAAGCAAGGAAAATTTTGAGTAGAATAAGGAATGTGCGCTTGCTTTGCGCCAAGCGTTTTTCGCTAATAACCTTCATAATAAGGTTGTTGGATCGCATAAAAACGTTGTCGTTTTTTGGAATAACGGTAAATGCACCACTTTTGCGGGCAAATGCGCCATAGCTACCCTCATCGTTGCCCGTAAGCATTATAACCTCAATGGAGGGATTTATAACCTTTATTGACTCAAGAATCTCGATGCCATTCATAAGGGCATGATCCATATCCCCAAAAAACTGGTATCCAAGAAAGGCAACGCATATGTCGTTAGGAGCAAATTTCATGCTGGTTAAATCCTTAATGAATCGCTCGCCGCTAGTGTATGTTGATATTATATAGCGCTCGGGGTGCTCTATACTTTTTTTTAGTGATGAAAGGTATTCTGGGCTTTGATCTACAAGAAAGACATATATTTCTGCTTTTAGTCGCCGCATTGTTTTTTGGTTATAGTGCCGATTTAAAAGTAGCTAAGCAAAGCGAGAAAAGCAAGGGTAAGGCAGGCCGATGTGTTTTCTCATAACAAAAAACGGGAGCGCAAATGCACTCCCGTTAGTGGTTGTATTGGTTATAAACTAGTTTAGAGTAGGAAGGAAAGAGTACTCCTTGCTGTACTGTAGCATTTGATCTACATAGTTATCGGGATACTCAACTTTAACATCAATAATTTTATCGCCTTCCATAACAGGAACCAAACGTGGGTTGATGAATCCACCGTAAGGGGCAAGCTTAAGCTTAGCGTAGCGCTCTAGCACCTCCTTGTGTAAATCTTGGTTTATCTTAACGCCATAAGCCTCAACAAGGGCTTTTCCTGCTTCAAAATCACCAGTGCTCTTAATGCGCTGCACCTCTTTAAGAAGAGTGCCAAATAGCTCGCGAAGCTTGGCGTAATCGTTAATTACAAAGAAGGTTTTGCCATCGCGCATCTTCTTTTCAATTACGTTGTCGGCTTTACCTTTCTCGTAGCACCAGTTAGCAATAATAGCGCGGTTACGCATGTGTGCTTGTTCAATGTCCTTACCAAGTTCAATGCGGGTAAGCTGGGTCATAATGCCATTGCGGATATAGTTACTATACTCAGCATAGGCTACATCGAGACTAGGAATTAGTCCAATTTCAACCATGTATGGGTCGCCAATGTAGTAAAGAGCAAATAGGTCGGCACGGGTCTCCTCAAGAGGCGATCCGTAGTTCTTTAGCTCGTCGCCCTTTGTACCAGGAGCAAGTTGTCCACTACCATGACCTAGGCACTCATGCAAATCGGTATGTAGATTTCCTGCAAGAGAACCATGCTTGGTGTTAAGTTCACGCTCCTTGTCGTCCCAAGCAAACTCTTCCATAAAACCATTGCCTATTGCAGACTGGTCGTATGCATAGGTGATGTTTTCCATGGTAACGCTTTTTGAGCCATGATCCCTACGAATCCAGTCGGCATTTGGAAGGTTAATTCCAATAGGGGTTGTTGGGTAGCAGTCGCCACCAAGTGCAGCAACGGTAATTACTTTTGCCGATACGCCCTTAACCTCTTTCTTTTTGAACTGTTCGTCGATAGGTGAGTGGTTCTCAAACCACTGTGCGTTTGCGCTAATAATTTCGGTACGCTTGGTTGCCTCAATGTTTTTGAAGTTAACCACTGCTTCCCACGATGATTTATAACCTAGTGGATCGCCATAGTTCTCAATAAAACCGTTTACAAAGTCAACCTGAGAGCTAAGGTCGCTAACCCATTTTACATTATACTCGTCAAACTTGTTAAGATCACCAGTTTTATAGTACTCTATAAGTGTAAGGATTACGTCGCGCTGTTGTTCGTTTTCGGCAACAGTTGCTGCCTTTTCTAGCCAGTAAACAATTTTATCGATAGCTGCGCCATACATTCCGCCCGACTTCCAAACCTTTTCGGTAACCTTACCGTTTTCCTTAACCACTTTTGAGTTAAGTCCATACGATATAGGGGTATTATCCTTAGGATCCATCATGGCAGCGTAGAACTGCTCCACCTCTTTTTGGGTAACACCTTCGTAGTAGTTGTTTGCCGATTCGGTTACCATATCAACTCCAGCCGATTGGTTTACGCGTTTTGCATAAACGGCAGGATCAAAAATTATTGGGGTTAAGGTTGATACAAGAGCATCAATACCTCCCAGTTCTGATGGGAATAGCTCTGATGGAGTGTTTTTTACTAGTTCGGCAAAGTACTCCTTACTAAAAGCGGGTATAAACTTATCGTTGGAGTAGTGGTGGTGAATACCATTGGAAAACCAAACCCTTTTAAGGTATTCCATAAACTGTTCCCACTGCTCGCCGCTTCTTTCGCCCGAATAGCCGTTCGCAACCGCCTCTAGGGTGCGACGAATTGCTAGATTGTACTTAAAGTTTTGGTCGAAAATAATATCGCGACCACATAATGCCGCCTCACTTAAATAGTAAACCAGTTCCTTTTGTTTGGGAGTTAGTTCTTCAAAACCAGGAATTTGGTAGCGAATAATGCGTAAATCGGCAAACTGATCAACTTGCCATTTGAAAGGCTCTGCACTCTCAGGTTTATCCTTTGTTCCCGAGCACGATGCAAATCCTGTTAAGACTACTGCTGCTGCTAACATCTTAAATAATTTCATTTTCAAAAAGTTATTAATTCAACAAATAGAGCGGATTTTAGTTCGTAAACTTACTTTAATAACAGTACACTTGCAAAGGGAGA
>DHVO01000075.1:0-5970 GCA_002412705.1 Bacteroidales bacterium UBA5206
TCAAAAGCTCCTCCGCAAATAAAGAGGATGTTCTTGGTATCAACAGCAATCATCCTCTGCTCAGGGTGTTTTCTGCCTCCCTGAGGTGGTACGTTTACAACGCTTCCTTCAAGAAGTTTAAGCATTGCCTGTTGTACACCTTCACCTGAAACATCTCTTGTTATTGAGGGGTTGTCGCTCTTTCTTGCAATCTTATCAATTTCGTCAATGAATACAATTCCTCTTTGCGCCCTTTCGACATCATAATCTGACTCCTGAAGCAAACGGGTAAGTATGCTCTCAACATCTTCGCCAACATATCCGGCTTCGGTAAGAACGGTTGCGTCAACTATTGTGAACGGAACATCAAGCATTTTTGCAATAGTTCTGGCAAGAAGAGTTTTACCCGTTCCTGTCTGACCCACAAGCAAAATATTTGATTTTTCCAGATCGAGATCATTATCAGATGGGTTATTTATCCTCTTGTAGTGATTATAAACAGCAACTGCAAGGTATCTTTTGGCCTCTTCCTGACCAATCACATACATATCCAAAAAAGATGTTATCTCTTTTGGTTTAAGGAGTTTACCTTCGGTATTGCCTTTTTTATTATTAGCTCTTTTTGCACTGAGTGCCTCTTTTGTATAATCAATAGCCTGCTGTGCACAATCGTTGCATATAGAGGCAATATCACCTACAATCAGGACATCCACCTCATCTTTGCCTCTTCCACAGAATGAGCAGTAATCGTTGTAACCTGATGCCATCTACTTTTTGTTTGGGTTGGTAAGTATTTCGTCAATCATGCCATACTCTTTCGCCTCCAGCGCTCTCATCCAGTAATCTCTGTCGGCATCTTTTTCGATAACTTCAACCGGTTTACCTGTATGGTATGAAATAATCTCATAAAGCTCCTTTTTGAGAGATACAATCTGCCTGGCAGTAATTTCGATATCGCTTGCCTGTCCCTCTGCACCACCCATAGGCTGATGAATCATCACCCTCGAGTGTGGTAAAACAGATCGCTTGCCTCTTGCTCCGGATGTGAGAAGAATAGCAGCCATAGAGGCGGCCATACCTGTACAGATTGTTGCAACGTCTGAACTAACCAGTTGCATAGTATCATATATTCCCAGACCGGCATGAACGCCACCTCCCGGTGAGTTAATATACAACTGAATATCAGACTTTGACTCTGTTGAATCAAGGTAGAGTAATTGTGCCTGAATGATGTTTGCAACATCATCATTAATCGGCACACCAAGGAAGATGATCCTGTCCATCATAAGACGGGAAAATACATCCATTGCAGCAACATTCAGTTGCCTCTCCTCAATTATCGTAGGGTTAATGTAAGCTCCGTAAAGAGAATTAACCCTGTGAAGAGTCAGACTGCTTATACCTTTGTGCTTGATTGCATATTTTTCAAAATCAGTAGCCATAACTCATTTTTTAATAATTATTTATTTTGTAAGCTCTTGCAATTTTTCAATTGTAATGCTTTTCTTATCAAGTGTCACAACAGAACGAACATAGTCAAGTACAAGATCATCCTCTACCTTTTCAATTATTCTTCTGCCCTCTTTCTCATTCTTAAGAAGCGATTCGGCATACGTGTCAATTTGCTCCTGAGGTGCATTTTGCAGACCATACATCGCAAACTGATATGCTGCAATCTTTCTTGCATGGTCAAGAAGGTGTTCTCTGGTTAACTGAATATTCTGCTCCTTTGTAATAAACTGACGAATCATCTGCCAGCGGAAATCTTTCAGAAACAGATCAAAATCCTTCTCAATCTCTTCCATGGTAAACTTACCTTCGTTTGCGTTATGCAACCATCTTTTCAGAAACCCTTCAGGAAGTGCAATTGCAGCCTTTTCAATCAAAGCTTCTCTGGCATCAAGCATAAATCTGTAGTCACTCTCCTGTGCAAATTCTGATTTTATCCTGTCAACTATCTTGCTATCAAACTCCTCATCAGATTTTACATTGCCCGGACCAAATGCTTTATCATACAGATCCTGGTTTACCTCTGCCTCTGCAAATCTCTTCACCTCTTTAACAACTACAGTGTAATTAGGTTCAATTGTTGCAAGCTCTTCTTTCTTGATTTTGAGCATAGCAGCTCTGTCTGTCTCATTTTCGAAAGCTTTGTTTACATCAATAGTCAGCTCATCACCGCTCTTTTTGCCTATAAAGCTTTTCTTAATTTTCTTATCAGCAATTGATCTGAGTGCTACATATGTGCCTTCGATTCTTGTCTCACCCTGTATAAGGTCGGCAATAATAAAGTCGTCTTCTTCAATGGCCTCAGCATTAACAAGTGTACCGAACTGTCTCAGAAGGTTGCTGCGGTATTTGGCTTTCTCTTCGTCAGTAATCTTTGGTTCGTAATAGGTAATTTTATCCTTTGAAGTAAGTTCCAGTTCAATTTTAGGAGCAATCGCCAGGTCAAAAGAGACTTCAAATTCTGTATCATTCTCCCAGTCTATGTTCTTTTTCTCATCTTCGTGTGGCAGTGGTTCTCCAAGTATGTTAATCTTGTTATCTGTGATGTAGTTATTCAAACCATCAGAGATTAAATTGTTGACAGCATCAAGCATAGCGCTTTTGCCGTGCATCTTTTCGATCATGCCCATGGGTGCCATTCCCTTACGGAAACCTTTGATATCGGCATTCTTTCTGTAATCGCTAAGAATTTTCTTTGTTTTCTCCTTGTAGTCATCTTTTTCGATATTCATGGTGACTACCATTGTCAGGTCATCTACATTTTTCTGTGTGATCTTCATAATATGTTTTTTTCAAAATCTTACTAATAAGTAAAAGGCAGATATCCCAAAGGGTATCTGCCATTTTTTCGTGCGGGCAAAGGGACTCGAACCCCCACGCCTCTCGGCACTAGATCCTAAGTCTAGCGCGGCTACCAATTACGCCATGCCCGCCTCAGAACAACAGCACAAAGATACTGCTTTTCCCTATATCTGCAAGGCTTTTGAAAATATTATTTCAAAAAAACTACTTCCTTAACTCAAAGTTCTTACCAAGGTATAACTTACGTACACGCTCATCATCGGCAAGTTCCTGAGCAGTACCCGCTTTAAGTATATCCCCTTCAAACAGCAGATAAGCCCTGTCGGTAATAGAAAGCGTCTCGTGAACATTGTGGTCGGTAATAAGAATTCCAATGTTCCTATCCTTAAGATGCGCCACAATATTCTGGATATCCTCAACTGCAATGGGGTCAACACCAGCAAATGGCTCGTCAAGAAGTATAAACTTGGGGTCGAGCGCAAGCGCACGCGCAATCTCGGTCCTTCTACGCTCTCCACCAGAAAGTTGTATGCCTAAGCTCTTCCTAATTTTCTGGAGACCAAACTCTTTTATCAAAGACTCTACCTTCTCGCGTTGGTAATCCTTTGGAAAGTCAGTCATCTCTAAAACCGACTTAATATTATCCTCAACGCTTAGCTTCCTAAACACAGATGCCTCCTGGGCTAAATAACCAATACCTCGCTGTGCACGTTTAAAAACAGGCTCAGTGGTAATATCGGAATCATCAAGGAAAATTTTTCCTGCGTTAGGGGTAACCAATCCAACTATCATGTAAAACGTGGTAGTTTTACCAGCACCGTTTGGTCCAAGTAAACCTACAATTTCGCCTTGGCTAACCTCTACCGAGGCTCCCTTAACAACAGTACGACTTTTGTACCGTTTTACAAGATTTTCTGTATAAAGCTTCATATGTATTTATGCAAATGAACGGGTTGTAAAAGTAGCAATTAATGCTGATAATGCAATGTACTTAACTTTTGCTAACGCGATGTTTTACATTGATTAACCTTTCTACACAAAACTAAAGCCAAATAGGATTGCTAGAAAATAATTTGCAATCCTACTCTAACTCCAAATTTCTCAATATCGGGGTTCTCTAAATGCGATAAACGCCACATAGCATCAACTCTAAAAACTTTAAAAATATTTTCTACTCCTACGCTAACTTCATAGTAAGGTTCGGATACCTCGTTTAGTCCCAGTGGAAACTCAAGAACGTTTTTATTCTCATCGCTAATTGAACCCACTAAAAATTTACCTGCAGCAACCTCTCTCCATTTCAGCCTACGCATTAAGGGAATTCGATTCAAGAAGAAGCCCTGAAAGTGGTGCTCAAAAAACACACTTACATACTGATCGGATGCAAATTCGTAGTAGTTCATCATATTAAAGGCATACCTATCAAATGCATAGGTCTCATTCCCCTCGTGTAGCTGCAGCATAGGATAAGGCACCTTTCCAAAGATTTTACCAGCATCCACAATAAGCCTAGCATACCCAAAAGGATTAATGTTAAACTTATGGTAGTAATTAAAGTGTAGTTTTAAAAAGTCGTAGTCGCTATTCAACACCCCTTTTAGACCACCAGACACATTAAAGTTAAGTTCAGGATAGGGACTCCCCAAGCTAACCCGTTCAAACTCACCCGCTACAAACCGCTCATCCTTTTGCCATCGCGTGTTTATGGTCAGCATTGCGTTAGTAATTCGGGGCAGCATTGCGCCATCGGAGACTTGGGTAAAGGGAATATACTCGGTAGGAAAAACCACTTTATGATTAAATGTAATAGAATTGGAGAAGCCTGTAATCCACTCCTTTTGATAGGAAAGGGTAAACTCCTTTACCAATGACAACTTGTAATTTGGGTTACGCCTAAGAATAGAGGTAAGAATATTGTCTTCGGTAAGAGCATTGGGGCTTTGCCCAAGCTGCTCTATATCGCTCTTGTAGTCAATGCTAACGGCCTCTCTTGGCGATTTATTAATCATGTACAAACCACCCAGCCCATACTTAAAGCGGTTATCCTTATCGCCATAAGCGGCAAAGCCACTAATCATAAGCCTTGTGCTAAAGGCGTTACTTGTTCGTCCGGAGACTCTAAACCTATTCCCCTCAATCTCATTAAAGCTATAGGTTTTATAGTAAGGCCCAATCTCAAACTTACCAACAACGTAGTAGTAGTTAACAAACATGTTAACAATGTCGATAAAAGTTTTATACATAGGTACCTGCTGCACAGAATCGACCATGGAGTAAATACCAGCCTCTTTCTCCGTTAGCTCAAATGGCCGAGCCGTTTGCCAGTAATCGTTGCTCTTTTGCATTGCGCTATCGCGAACAACAACAGGCTCGTTAACTGCCTCTAAGCTTTGGGGTAAAGGAGTATTTACTTTTACATTGTTATAAACCGTGGTTTTATGCCCAAAAAAGCCGGTAGTTTTATCTGTTAGGTTAAAATCCACAAATAGAGTCAGCTTATCGGGAAACCAAAGGGTATCATTAAGGAGTTTATACTCTGCTGTAGCAACCAAATCGTTTACAAAGTTTATGTTTACATCTGATGCAATTCTAACCTGTGTTTTAACTATGGCCCAAGTGGTATCGTTTACCCAAAAGTCCCCGGTAAAGGTTGGCTCTTGCCTCCGTCTGGGCTTAAAGGAAACCTGATAGCACCACTTATTGCCAATATAAGCGCTATCGATAAGGTAGTACTTGTAGTATAGAAGCCCAGCATCGGCAATTGGGCTAACCAAGCCCTGATCGAACACATTAATATAGTTGTCGTAAACATTTACCTTTTGATAAATCTTACCAGTAAACTGGGCAACACTCTCGTTCTTAACACCCGATATTTTTGTGGCCTTGATAATCTCACGCTCAACTTTTGGTCGGCGCTGAAAATGGTAATCAGAAATTGCTTCAGAAATAAAAATGGGCAGGTACGCCTTTCCCGTAACCGCGTTTGTATCGACGTAATCAAAAATAAACTGGAACTGCTTAAAAATCTTCTTGTTCTTCATGTTCTCATCAACATTATTGAGGTCAACCTCAATTTTGTTGTAGCTCTCGTAGGAATAGGAATCAAGATTATCGGTGTTGTTCCTGTTTTTATTCTTGATAATATTCCTAAGGATTTTATGGGCAGGATTCTCGCCTGGC
>DHVO01000075.1:6006-19271 GCA_002412705.1 Bacteroidales bacterium UBA5206
GAAACGCTAAGCGAATCGCCTGGCGTTCTGGTTTCAAGAAAAAAGTTTCCATCAAAATCGGTTACCGTACCAATTGTAGTACCCACAAAAGAGACGTTAACAAAAGGCAATGGCTCACCTGTTTGAGAATCGGTCACTCTTCCTCTAAGTTTGGTAACCTGAGCAATTGCTCCCGAGGTTAAAAGCAACAATGCTAATAGCGTATATACTCTTTTACAAATTTGCACAATCTCTTATTTTGGATATTCAAAACAGATTACAAAGCCTTTAGTTTAATCTAGGAATTTGATGCTTTTTCCCGACGCCGAATGTTCTTTGCCGACACCGATATGCTTAGCTCGAACAGCAGCCACAATGGAAACGCTACCAGAATAAGGCTTAAAACATCGGGAGGAGTAATTACAGCTGCAACCACAAGAATAACAACAAAAGCATGGCGCCTATACTTCCTAAGGAAATCAGGAGTAATAATACCCGCCTTTGTTAGAAAGAAAACCAGCACTGGCAGCTCAAACAACAATCCCGTAGCAAATGTAACCGAAGTTATTGACGATATATACGACGACAGACTTATTTGGTTTGTTACACTTTCGCTTATGCTATAATTCCCAAGAAAGTGAATGGTAAGAGGCGAAATAATGAAATAGCCAAACAACACCCCCAGAACAAATAGGAACGTAATGTAAGCCACAGCACCACGCGTGCCTTTACGCTCGGTCTCGTACAAAGCGGGTTTAATAAACGACCATATCTGGGCAACAATAAATGGGAAGGCTACAATTACACCTGCCAAAAAGCTAACCTGCAGATGCGTATTAAATTGGCCAGCCATATTAATGTTAATAATGTTTAGCGGTGTTGAGTTAATGCAAAGGGAGTTAGACCCCAAATAGGTCCCAATGGCACACAACACCCTATTAGTAAAAAACGACGGAGACATTGGTGCCAGTATAATACCATCAAACACATGCCGGTACAACACAAACGCTCCTGCTGCAGCAAGAACAACTGCAATTGCCGAACGCACCAACACCCATCTAAAAGCCTCAAGGTGCTCTAAAAAGCTCATACCAGATTCATCGTGCTGCAAATCGCTCATATTTAAGGTAGAGTTATACAATACCCTCCTTAAGGATATCGTGTAAGTGGATCATTCCAACATAACGGCCTCCATCTGTTACAAGGAGCTGGGTAATTTTATTCTGCTCCATCTTCCCAAAGGCTCTAATAGCCAACTCTTCACGCTCAACGGTTTTGGGATTCGCGGTCATTATATCACGTGCAGTAACCATATCAACAGAGTCGCTTCGCTGAAGCATCCTACGTAAATCACCATCGGTAATAACACCCAAAAGCCTACCATCCTTAGAAAGCACAGCGGTTGCCCCCATTCGTTTGGAGGTCATCTCCAGAATAATAGGCCTAATACGTTCATCCTCGCTAACAACGGGAGGGTTCTCTGGGTTAAAAATATCATCAACACGCATGTATAACTTCTTTCCTAGAGCACCACCAGGGTGAACCCGGGCAAAATCGGCTGGCGTAAAGCCCCTTAGCTTAAGCAGACAAATAGCCAAAGCATCGCCAATTACAAGTTGAGCCGTTGTGCTAGATGTTGGGGCAAGGTTATTAGGGCAAGCTTCCATTTCTACAGTTGCCTTAAGAACAAAATCGGCCTTTTGAGCCAAATAAGAATCGGTGCTGGAAACTATGGCTACAATTTTATTCCCTAGGCTTTTGATAAGCGGCACCAGTACCTTAATTTCTGGGGTTGTTCCGCTTTTTGAAAGGCAGATAACCACATCATCGGGCTGAATAATCCCCAAATCGCCATGAATGGCATCTGCAGCATGCATAAATATAGCCGGAGTACCAGTTGAGTTAAGCGTTGCAACAATTTTATTGGCAATAATTGCGCTTTTACCTATACCTGTAACAATTAGCCGTCCCTTTGCGTTGAAAAGCATCGTTACGCACCTCTCAAAATCATCATCAATGAATGAGGCAAGTTTTTCGATAGCAGCCGCTTCGGTTTTAATTGTTTGGATTGCGAGGTGTTTAATATCAACAGTCATTGTTTGGCATTGGATTAAATTTCTATCTTTAGCCCCCTTTAAAAACGCAATGTATTATTTGGGGCTTCGCAGAAATGTTGTTAAATTTAAAGTACAAAAGTAACGCTATTTTCTATTATTGAACCGTTGACCAGAAAAGCATTACTCTAGTCTTTTAATATATTTTAACTAAACCTCAACGGCCATTCTCAAGTATAAAGAGTAAAATTGAAGTAGAAGAAGGAAAAAATGAGTATCGGAGCGGACATTTCCTTAACAAATTACCTAAACCAATACTTTGGATTTAGCAGTTTTAAAGGCAACCAAGAAGTAATTATACGCAATGTTCTTGCGGGTAATGACACGTTTGTGCTTATGCCTACTGGCGGGGGTAAATCTTTATGCTACCAGCTGCCTGCACTTATAATGGATGGAACTGCCATTATTATCTCTCCACTTATTGCGCTAATGAAGAACCAAGTTGACTCAATGCGCAGCTTTAGTGTTGACGATGGCGTAGCGCACTTTCTTAACTCATCGCTAAATAAAACTCAGATCCAGAAGGTTAAGCAGGACATTCTTGCGGGTAAAACAAAGATGCTTTACGTAGCACCAGAATCCTTAACCAAGGAAGAAAACATTGTTTTTCTTAAGCAGGTAAACATCTCTTTTTATGCGATTGACGAAGCGCACTGTATCTCTGAATGGGGACACGATTTTAGACCTGAGTACCGCCGCATAAGGCCAATAATTAACGAGATAGGCAACGCGCCCCTTATTGCGCTAACAGCAACAGCTACACCTAAGGTTCAGCACGACATTCAAAAAAACCTTGGCATGCTGGATGCAAGTGTTTTTAAATCGTCCTTCAACCGGTCCAATCTTTACTATGAGGTGCGACCAAAGATTAACGTATCAAAAGAGATAATAAAGTACATAAAGAACAATGCGGGCAAATCGGGGATTATATACTGCTTAAGCCGCAAAAAGGTTGAAGAGCTAGCCGAAGTACTTAAGGTGAACGGCATAAAAGCCCTACCCTACCACGCTGGAATGGATTCTAACACCAGGAGCGACAACCAGGACAAATTCCTAATGGAAGAGGTTGATGTAATTGTTGCAACCATTGCTTTTGGAATGGGGATCGACAAGCCAGATGTTCGCTTTGTAATTCACTACGATATACCCAAAAGCCTAGAAGGGTACTACCAAGAAACAGGCCGTGCGGGTCGCGATGGTGGCGAGGGTCAGTGCATAACATTTTACAGCTATAAGGATATTCAGAAGTTGGAAAAATTTATGCAGGGTAAACCCGTTGCTGAACAAGAGATTGGAAAACAGCTGCTACTCGAAACTGTTTCCTACGCCGAGACCTCTGTATGCCGCCGTAAAATGCTGCTTCACTACTTCGGCGAAGAGTTTCACGAAGAGAACTGCAACTGCTGCGACAACTGCTTAAACCCCAAAACTCAATTCGAAGGGAAAGAGTTCCTACTTATGCTTCTTGAGACCATACTTATGGTTAAGGAGAAGTTTAAAGGGGAACACGTTGCCAATATCTTGCTAGGGAATAATACTACAGCCATTAAGTCGTACAAGCACAACAAGCTTGAGACGTTTGGCGAAGGAGCCGAAAAGGACATCCGCTTTTGGAACGCCATAATAAGGCAAGCCCTAGTAATGCGATTTATCCAGAAGGACATTGAGAACTACGGATTAC
Organism: Bacteroidales bacterium UBA5206; assembly: GCA_002412705.1. Taxonomy (GTDB): domain Bacteria; phylum Bacteroidota; class Bacteroidia; order Bacteroidales; family Tenuifilaceae; genus UBA5206. The sequence continues at coordinate 9,781 of DHVO01000075.1, forward strand.
TGCTGCTAACAGAGAAGGGGCATGAGTTTATGAAAGACCCTCACGATGTAATGTTTACACAGGATCACGAGTACGAAGAGGTTGACGACGACGATGCCAATGTAAACCCAGGAGCCAAGGGTGGAACAGCCGACGAGGAGCTATTTGCAATGCTTAAAGACCTTCGGAAAAAACTGGCGAAAAAGAAGAACCTTCCCCCTTTCGTTATTTTCCAAGATCCCTCGCTAGAGGACATGTCCATTCAGTATCCAACATCGATAGATGAGCTACAGCACATAACAGGTGTAGGTGCAGGAAAGGCAAAGCGTTACGGGAAAGAGTTTGTTGATTTAATAAAAGCCTACGTTGAGGATAAAGAGATAATCAGGCCTCAGGACATGGTAGTTAAATCGGTTGCAAACAAATCGTTGCTAAAGGTTTTCATTATCCAAAGCATCGACCGAAAGATGGATCTTGAGGATATTGCCGAGGCAAAGAGTCTAGATATGAGCGAACTACTAAATGAGATTGAGGCCATTGTAAACTCGGGTACCAAGCTTAACATAGACTACTACATAAACAAGGTGGTTGATGAGGATAAGCAGGAGGAGATTTTTGAGTACTTTAGAGACGAAGCAGAAACAGAATCAATAGAAGAAGCTCTAGCCGCACTGGGCGAAGAGGACTACAACGAGGAAGAGATACGGCTAATGCGTATCAGATTTATATCGGAACTAGGGAACTAATCCTAACAAATAAAAAAAGACCTCGCAAACAGCGGGGTCTTTTTTCTTTACACACATTCTTTTTTTTGCTTACTTGCATAAAAAAGAAGGTGATGTCCACGGAAATAGTTAGCGTAAACGCTTTATCAAAAAGTTTTGGTCCAATAAAGGCAATCAACAACATCTCGTTCACCGTAAACAAAGGTGAGGTTGTTGGAATATTGGGCCCCAACGGAAGCGGAAAAACCACTACACTAGCCATTATGCTTGGAGTGAAGCATGCCACAGATGGCTCCTACTCCTGGTTTGGCGAAAAGGGAACGGCCGATACAAATAAAAGAATAGGAGCACTTTTAGAGGTTCCCCATTTCTACCCATACCTTAGCCTTGAACGGAATCTTAAAACCACAGCACTTGCACGAGGGAAAGGGCTAACCGACATAGACAGGGTGCTACAACGCGTTGGGCTCTACGAAAGACGCAAAACCAGCTTCCAAACACTATCGTTGGGCATGAAACAACGACTAGCCATTGCAGCCACAATGCTTGGCGATCCAGAGGTGCTTGTGCTCGACGAGCCTGCAAATGGACTAGACCCTGAGGGAATTGCGGAAATTCGAGAGCTTATTCTTGACGAGGCAAAAAGGGGCAAAACCATTATAATGGCTAGTCACATTCTGGATGAGGTGGAAAAGGTGTGCTCACATGTTGTAATCTTAAAAAACGGGAAATGCCTTGCATCGGGACGTGTTGGGGCTCTACTTACCGAAACACCTAAGGTTCTTGTTGAGGCTCCAGAAATTGAGAGCCTAATAAACTTTTTCGAAAGCAACGAAGGCTACACCATTGCAGAGAGAACAGGCAACCAGCTGATTATTGGAATAAAAGATGGTTCTAATTCCACGGCACTAAACCGAAGATTGTTTGAGTCGGGAATAACACTATCGCGACTAGAACCCAAAAGAAAAACCCTTGAGGAGCAATTCCTAGAGCTAGTTAAAAAGGGGTAAATATTCATTAGAAAAGAAAGCTTAACGGTTATGAAGGATATTAAAACGCTCTTAAAACTTGAATGGGAAAAAACCTTTTGGAACGGATCTTTTAGAGCAATTATAGCAACCTACACGCTGCTTTTCCTAATGGTTGTTCTAATTGGCTCTCAAGTTGGTTTAAACATAAATGGAGTTAGGGTTGACAAACTATTTGTATTTCCCCATGTGTGGCAAACGCTTAGCTGGATAGCCAGCTGGTTTAACCTTCTACTGGGAATACTAATGATTGTTTTGGTTACCAGCGAGTTTCAGTTTCGCACCTTTCGAAAGCAGCTAATTGATGGCATAAGTAGGCCACAACTACTTATTGCCAAGGGTGGCGTTGCGGTTATCCTAGCCCTATTTGTTGTAGCAATAACCCTAACCACAGCCATTACCACAGGTTTGCTTATGGGCAACGCGGAACAGGTATCAGCCTTTAGTGGTATTGAGATACTACTTGTTCTATTTATTCAAGCACTAGCCTACCTGGTATTAGGAATACTAATATCCTTCTCGGTAAAGAACACTGCGCTATCGATACTTTCATTTATTCTTCTTTTTTTTCCAATTGAACCCATAATTAGAGCCTTCTTCTCATCGGAAACAGGTGCATTTTTTCCCATGAAATCTATTTCCGACCTTACCCCCATGCCCGATTTTTTTGGCATTGCGGCTGGAGATCTTATACAAATAAACCAGCAATTTACACCAGAAGGAGTTGCTATAAACGAGCCAACCATTTCGTGGATTAGCACAATAACCGTTGTTGTTTACATTGCGTTATTCTCCTTTGCACTTAGAGCTATTGTTGCCAAACGAAACTTTTAAAGCCAGTTTACCATGAAAAAAATTCTACTCACCCTTTTTGCGGCAAGTTTGCTGCTAGAGGCAAATGCACAAACAATACTTACATTTGAGAGTCATGGCTTAGTTCCAAACCACCAAAACCCGATGCTTATAACCAGCTACGTTGAGCCAGGTAATGAGGGAAAAAATGTGGCTTGGGATTTTTCGGCGCTTAACACAAAAACAGATTTTACAGGTAGCCTACAGGAGGTTTTTTCGGCCAAGGGTTCGGGAATTTTCAACCAAAGCAACACGGTTCTTGAGGAGTTTGGGAACTACTTCTTTTTTGAAACAACAAAAGACGGCATTAAGCAGCACGGATTTGTATCGGGGAATGGAGCAACTACCATACAATACACTACCCCTTTTGAGAAGATGAGGTATCCTTTTAAATATGGCGATAGCTTTGCTGGCGATTTTGGTGGTATATACAGCGTAAACAGAAAAGAGACAGGAACCATAAAAGGCACATTCGAAGTTACTGCCGATGGCGTAGGCACTCTAATTCTCCCCAACGGGATACAGTACCCCAAAGCGCTAAGGGTAAAAGAGGTAAAAAATCACATCACGCAAATAGGCACCAACCAGTATAGCACACAGGATATTACCTATCGTTGGTACGTTAGCGAGTACCGGTTCCCCATACTTGTACTTATTAAAAGCACACACAACTACCAAAACGGGCAAACCAGTTCTAGCACAAAAGCAGCATTTAACCCAGTTATACTCTCCAATATCAACAACCAAAAGCCTAACAACAACAGGCTAGACAATGACCTTAGCGTAAACGTTTATCCAAATCCTTACAAGGAAAAGGTTTACATAAGCTATATGGTTCCAGAGGAATCAATGGTTAACGTATCGGTTTACGACCTGGCGGGAAAGCTTGTGGCAGTACTAGCCAACACAACTCAAAGGGCAGGGGAACAAACCATTACCTTCTCGGCAAAGGAGCAGGGATTTGCAACAGGCGCATACCTTGTAAAGGTTAGCATTGGCAATAAAGTAGTAAGCAAGAAAATACTAGAACTGTAATACTACAAGGTCGATAATTGGATAGCCGCACCAAACATGCGGCTATCCTTTTTTTTATAAGCGTTACTTAAGCTTCACCCAAATCTCCGTTAAAAGATCATCCTCTGGAGTAACATCTGGGCTATTAAGGTACTTTTCGAAAGCGGGCTCGTCGCTAAACTCAACCTTATTCTCCTGCATCCACCTACCAAAGATGTAGCCATATGAGGGTAATAGGTTATTATATGAGCCCTTAACCGTGAACACTGCGTATTTACCAGCAGGAATGGTTTTCACACCAATTTTCCCCTCGGGTTTTACATCACCCGAAACGGCAATACAAGCCTCGTACCTGCACTTTTCGGGCTCAGTAATAGTAGGATCGTCGTGGCTAATGCTTAGGAATTGCGACGAGGGCCCCATTAACCCACGCTTTGATGCATACGCGCAGATGGTATCCCACGCAACCTGAGCACTTTTGTGGTAAGGCCCCATTGCAGAGGCAAAAATAACCTTAATATCGCCCTGCTGGGCGAAGCGGGGTTGTAAATCTAGTTCGTTCATAATCTCAACATTTTGCTTTAGACATGGAAACGGAACCTCAAGGTTACGATTAGCGCGAAAAAGTGAAGGAGTAAACCCAAACCTCTTTTTAAACGCCTTATTGTAGCTGGTGGGCGACTCGTACCCTATGTGGTACGCAATATCGGCAATGGACATATTGCTGTGCCGCAAAAGATGAGCCGATGCTGCCAACCGCACCCGTTGAACATATACACCTAGCGACTCCCCCAGATAAGCGCGCATTATCCGATGAAAGTGAAAGGGGGAACAGCACGACAATTCTGCCAAGGAGTTTAGATCCAAGGGCTCATCGAGATGATTGTTGATGTGCTGCAACACCCTGTTAATTCGCAAGAGGTAATCGTCATCGAGGCAAACCATAGTAGTTCCGTTTAGTTGTAAAGCAAAAATACCACAAACTAGAAAGGTACACTTTTCCAATCTTGCTCAACTACTGCAACGAGGTTAAAATCCAATTAAAGGAGAGGTTAAAATCCGTTAAAACGGCAAAACAGTTCACTCTTTTAAATAAGTTTGCCAAACATTTGCGCGTGAACCACAATGAGAAACATAATAATAGACAACCATTTAACTCACCTAAACCCCCTTTTTGAGGAGATCTACACTGATTTTAACACAAAGGGTGAAATACTATATAGCAAGCGGAACGAGATTAGAATATTTGAATACAAAGGTGAAATGTACGCTGTAAAATCGTTTAGAATACCCAATATCATCAGTCGGATTATTTACAGCTTTTTTCGCCAATCGAAGGCAGAACGTTCCTTTAGGTATGCAAAAAGAGTTAGCGAACTTGGCGTTAACACGCCTACTCCAGTAGGTTACATAGAGGAAACTCGTTTGGGGTTGATTAGAAAAAGCTACTACGTATGCTTATACCAGCCTTACAACGAAACTCTTGGCGAAATAATTAACTCCAACAAAGCCCACAAAAACGAAATACTAAAAGCCTTTGTTGATTTCACCTACAACAAACTGCACAAAAAGGGTATTTACCATAAGGATTACTCTGGAGGTAATATCCTTATAGAGAAACTAGAAAACAACCAGTACAGCTTCTCTATTATTGACCTTAACCGAATTAGCTTTAAAAAGCGAATATCGGCCAGAAAGGGAATAGAAAATCTACGCCGATTATCGGGTAATACAAACATTGACGATTTGTCCACTATTGGGGAGGAGTACGCAAGGCTAAGCGGCGACGAATGGCCAAAGCGTACTATATTTAGGCTACTATACTACACTTTAAGGTTTGAATTCTTCAAAATGGCAAAAAAGCACCTTAAGGAAAACTTCAGCACCCTTCTCTAGCTATTTGCCCAGTTCACGGGGGTCAAGGGCATCGCGTAGTCCATTGCCAATAATAGTAAAGGCTAGCACAAAGAGCATTATGGCAAAGCCGGGCAGAAAGGCTAAGTAAGCCTTATCCATAATGATATACCCGTAGTGCTCCTTTATCATTGTGCCCCACGATGGAATTGGCGGTTGTACACCTATGCCAAGAAAGCTAAGCCCAGCCTCAAGTAGAATGGCTGTTGCAAAGTTACCCGCAGAAATTATTATTACAGGGCTAAGCACATTGGGCACAATGTGCTTAAATATTATGCGTGCACGGCTATAACCCAAAACCACAGCGGCTTCAACAAACTCCTTTTCGCGTACACTAATAACCTGTCCTCGCACAACCCTTGCCACCTCAACCCACATGGTTAGGCCAACGGCAACAAAAATCTGCCAGAAGCCTTTGCCTATAACCATTGTAAGCGCAATTACCATTAAAAGCGTGGGTACAGACCATACAACATTAACAAACCACATAACAGCATCATCTAGCCATCCCCGGAAATAGCCTGCACTTGCACCTAGGGTTATGCCAATCAGCAAGGAAATTGCCACTGCAATAAAACCAACCGATAGCGAAATTCGGGCACCAATAAGTAAACGGCTAAGCATATCGCGACCAAAGCGGTCGGTACCCAAATAGTAACTCTTTCGCACAACATTCTCGGCAGCAAACTGCTCCTCAAGCAAAGCAAGAGGCACCGCTTCTTTCACAATATCATTATCCAGAAATTGAACCGAGGCACTGGCCGCATCGTAATGGAAGGCGGTGTTAGCGCCATAAAGAGCCAATGGCAATGGCAACTCTCGCTCAATAACTACAGCAGAATCAATATCATTAAACTCTGTATAGTAAACGTCTCCATTGCGGAACCACCAGCTATTAACAGGAATCTCATCATATGGCAACTGCTCACCATAAAGCATTCGGGTAAAGAAGTTTCGCGACTTAGCAACATGTTCTCGTTTCAACCTAAGCACAGTTACTGAAAATCCAGGGCTTCGGGTTGCTATTTCCAGATGCTGACTATTGGCATAGGGCGAACTGTCGGGTGTTATAGAGTAGCCCAAAAGAGCAATCGCAGCGCAAAGCACTATGAACAGGAACGAGGCAACAGCCATTCCGTTCTGCTTGAACCTTGCAATGGCAATTCGCCACGGCGAACCGCTCCTGCCCTTACCTACTAGCTGCTGGCCATTATCCTTCGCGACTTCCACTTATACACTGGTATTAGTAACGACACAAAAACAGTAACCACCACGTAAATGGGGTAAACCACTTGCAAAGGTATAAAAAGCCAAACAAGCCCACGCCTGTTTAGAAACTTAAGGTGAGGATAAACCAGGAGTATATCTACAGCAACTTTAACACTCCAAACAAGCACAAATAAAGGAAAAAGCGCCTTACAATAAAATGAAGTGAAAATAGCCCCCACAACGAGTAAAAGGTTTATCATTAAAACGGTAGCACCAACAGTAATGGTTTGCCTATCGGTATAAGCAGGAGCCTTACCAGCCCAGCGTAACCGCTGAACAAATGGCGAACTTGAGGCTAGGGTTGAGGCCATTGCCCCAGCAGAAAGAAGGTAACCCATTTTTGCGTTAGGTAACCCCTTTACGTAATGCAGCAAGAACATATCGTCGCCACTTGGTATGTGGCTTTTAAAAACATCCCGAGGAGTAGCAAAAACGCTTCGCCTAACCAATAGATTTGCTGAACTGGCCATAATGGGCATCCCAACACCAAAGCCACCAGCTGTTGAAGCGCTTAGCGCAGCATACTCCAGAGTTTGCAGCAATCCTAACCGCACACCCAACACATCAACAGGCCCTTGCAGCAACATTAGCCCCTGGGAGTTAGCAAAGCAGAGCATATCCCTTAGCCATGATGGGGGAACGGTAGAATCGGCATCAAAAAGCATAACGTAGTCACCCATTGCAAATTGAAGAGCATGCTGCAAGGCCGATTTTTTCCCTGCTAACCCAAAGGGCAACGATATAACACGAAAATAACTATCGCCATGAACAAGCGTTGTTGCAATTTCCAAAGAACTATCGGTAGAGCCATCGTTAACAAGAATCACATCAAACTGAGATGAATCCAGTTCCTGATTACGCAAACAGGCTACAAGCCCAGGCAAATTCCGCTCCTCGTTCCTAAATGGAACCACAACAGTAACCGAACTCTTACAACAGAAGTGACTGGCATGGCTACTCTGCTTAAAAACCCTTTGCCACCCTATGCTGAACATAAGAATAGTTACAACATAAGCAAGGGCAGAGAGTGCAAGCAAAATAGCAATAAACACCATAACTACACAGATTTTACAAAACGCTCAATGGCAGGAATTGCCTGCTCAATATCGGCAATGGGACGAGCCACGTTAAAACGAATCCAGTTACTAAAATCCTTGCTAAAATGCTCACCAGGAATGGAGGCCACCATCTCGGTTTCGTAGAGATTTGATGCAAACTGAAACCCATCGGTTAATGGCTCCGGGAGCTTAGCCCAAACAAAGCATCCACCATCGATTGATGGAATAGAAAATCCCTGTTGAGTTAGTGCACTGGACAGCAAACCGAAGGAGTGCGACACCCGCTCCCTAAAACTGTCAACAAAAGCATTGCCATAGCGGCTCTCGGCCAAGTACCTCGCTAACGCTACCTGTAGCAACGACGGAGCGCAAAGCCCAACATAGTCGTGCACCGACCGCACTCCCTGCACATGGCTACTGTGCATTAGCACATAGCCAATTCGCCAACCAGTTATGCACAGCATTTTGGAGAAGCTATCAACAACAAACAAGTTTTTACAAACTATATCGTAAGGCACATAGGGTTTTTGTGTAAAGTAAAGCTCTTGGTAAACCGCATCGAAAACCAAATAAAAGTCCAGTTCCTCCGCTAGTTCAACCATGCGAAGCACATCGGCCTTACTCCATACCTTACCAAAGGGATTTCCCGGGCTACTAAGAAAAACCAACTTTACACGATGCTCTTTTATGGTTGTTACAAGGGCCTCCTCATTAAAACTATAGCTATCGGCCAGTGGAATGGAGTGATATGAATTCCCAAAGATGGCGGGAAGCTGAACATAACTTTCATACGCAGGCTCAAACGACGCCACGGCAAAACCCTTACCCAGAATTTTCTGCAAATAGGTGAATACCAAAGAAAGGCCCTCGGTGGCACCTTGCACAACAAGCAGGTTATCGCGATTTACGGAGTGCTTATGCGCTATAATGCTAAGCAAATCGGGGTTACCAACACCTGGAGCGTACTGATGTACAGGTTGGGTTGACACGGCTTGCAGTACTTCAACAAGTTGCTGCGGAGGCTGAAAGCCAGGAATTCCCTGTGCTAGGTTTATTCCTCCGCGACTCTTTACCATATTGCTAAAATGGCTTATGTATGAGCCCGAAGGCTTGTTGTAGGTTTTCATAATTCGATTAAACGATAATAATAGAACACAAATAGAACGGATTTTACGGATTAACGCAAATTAAAGGTGATGACACGAGCCCCTATTTCGCCTAGCCTGAAAAGGATTAACAACGAAAACTTGACCATTTCGGTGCCAAACCAAACAAATCGCCACATGATTATGTGGCGCTACATAATTGCTATTGGCAACGGTTCTGGCAGTTTATATCTCCCATTTCGTTTTTCATTTCATCTCGCTCCATCCACGTCATCAAACTTCCTCCAATTCTAATAGAACACAAATAACACAGAAATTACAGATGAACACAGATAATCAAATTTTTCCGCTAACTTCCGACTAACTTCTATCTTCTTCCTCTTCCTCAAACTCCCTCCAATTTAATAGAACACAGATTTTCCAGAGGAACACAAAGTAAGAGAAATCATTCCGCTAACTCCCGACTAACTCCATCTTCCTCCTCTCCCCCAAGGAACCCACGCACCCACAAGAGCAGGAAGGCCAACATTTACAATCCATAACAGC
>DHVO01000238.1:0-1684 GCA_002412705.1 Bacteroidales bacterium UBA5206
ATTGGGTTAATTGTTTTTTTCAACAGGGCTAATGTAATTAATAATATGTCTAAAAACAATGTTTTTCGTTTGATTTTTTAACACTCTTTTACATTATTTCTTTTGTTTTTACAAATACCCGTAAACTCAAAAATCAAATCGCATCCATAAAAACGCACTAACAAGAGAAAACTTACTTCCTCTTATACCAGTAAAGAATCGAACACCAAACATTATTTTTTTTTAAAACGATCCAAATATTTACTAAGTAACAAGCACTCATTTCTGCATATTATTCTGAATATCATATTAATAACTACACCCCTCAGACATCAATGGCTCCGAAGAAACGAATTAGATAGACAATAAATAAACTCAAAACCATAAGTCTCTCATATCATGATTTATAAAACACCATAGACAAAAGCCAAAGAGAACTTTTTGCTAAAAAACACAACCTCAAAAACAATAAGTATTTGAGAACTTTATTCTATACAGCAATTAAATCAAACTGCATACTAAACTGATGCAAGTATTTTCAATGAAAAGAAGAAGTTAACCCTCAAAAAAAAGCGGGCAAACAAAAGTTTGCCCGCTTCGCTAGATTTAAAGAATAACACTAATGCGACTCGCCTCCACGATACTCCAATTTATCACCAGTTTGCTCAATCAGCATCTTTTTCCACCAATCAGGGTATTGTGGGTTTGATACTGATGCTGGTGTTCCATTATTGTGCTCATTGTAAATGAACTTCCCGTTCTTCTCCTGCTTGATGTTGCCATCCATGTACTTAACAAGAAGGTACTCAAACAGTCTATTCCAGCGCTCTGTAACAGCATTTGCATTGCTTACAGAGTACTCGGTAAGATACTCGTTTGCTTTTTCAGGAGATACTGCAAGAAGCTCATTGGCTTTAGCGTCAACTGTGGCTACATTAGCAATAAACATATCCTCAAGTTCTTGTTGCACCTTAATAATATCCTTGCTCATAACATCGTAACGCAGGTATGCAAAATTGGAAACCTTGTTAAATGCCCAAAAAGCTGATGTGCTTGAGTAGTTTAGCATATCCCCATTATTCTCGGCAAAGGTTTCTGGACATTTCTCTAATCCAGCGTAAAGAGGTGTGTAAACGCATGTAGAGGCATCATCAACAGCAAACCAGTAAACACCTCCAATGGCATTGGGTAGCCAGCTACGCATTTGAGCAACAAAAGAGAATCCAGTTTGCTGAGTGCCAATTGCACGCTCATTAAAGTAGGTTTTACCCTCGTACTTCCAAGTAAGCGGACGCCAACGGTAAGGTAGTGCGTGAGGACCAGCACCCATATCGGTGGTCATATCCAGATCTGTTCCTTCATAATGATCGCGCATGTTCTGCATTAAATCCTTAGCATTTAGCTTACGGTCTGGCTTAATGTAAAGAGGCATGCGGTGCGATAGATTGTGACCTTTTGCGTAATCCTGGTAAGCCCACATATCCTTGTTGATATTTTTGAAGAAAGACCAAACACGAGCCTCAGAGAAGCGTGCTGCACCAAAATCAACAGGAGCATAGGTATCGGAGAAGCTAAAATCAGCATCCTTACCTTCAAAGTACTTCATTTCGCGAGCAAAGCTGATAACATCGTGAGCATAAACAACCTCAACCTCAGGATTGAATACTTTTTTCATATCCTTTGAAGTGATTGATGTTTTGCCATT
>DHVO01000238.1:1782-13006 GCA_002412705.1 Bacteroidales bacterium UBA5206
ATTGAAAAAGACTCTCCGCTACTGTAATATCCGTAAGTGCTAACCAACTCATGAAAAACCTTAATGGCTTCGCGAGCATTCTTTGCACGCTGAAGAGTGGTATAAATAAGGCTACCATAGTCAATAATACCTGTGGTATCAACCAGTTCACCACGCCCTCCATAGGTGGTCTCACCAATGGTTAGCTGGTGCTCATTCATGTTACCAATAACCTTATAAGTATGGGCAACCTGGGGTATTTCGCCTAAAAATTTTCCTGTATCCCATTCGTAAATCTTTTGAAGGGTTCCTGCAGGGTAATCCATTGCCGGACGAAAGTACAGCTCACCATAAAGGTAGTGCGAGTCGGCAGCATAGGTTACAAATGTGGAACCATCGGTTGATGCCCCTTTGGTTACCAAAAAATTGGTACAGGCATCACTGGTTTGCACTGAAAAAACAAAGGCACCAGAAAGAGCCAAAGTCAGTAATCTGCTGATTTTTCTTTTCATCATTTGCTTGATATTTGGTTTTTCGTTTTTACAAAAATAGAAAAAGGGATGTAATATCCTTTTTTTGATTCAAATGTAGAATCTCGGTTTAGCTTTGCCTTGCTAAAAAATGGTCACTAGAATTAAAACGAGAGCACTCCTGCAATAGAATCGCTACTAGCACCTGTTACAGAACCTATGCTACTGTTTACTCCTTTAAGGTAAAGAACGGCAAGGAAACCGAATACAAGCGCCTCCTTAAAGTCAACCGTTAGAGAATCTGGAATAACTATGTTGGTATCTACTTTTTCCCGAATCTTCTCTACAAGGAAACCATTATGCGCACCACCGCCTGTAACTAACAACGTACCGCTGCTTGTAACCCCAATACTCCTTGCAATTTGCTGACTAATATGCTCATAAGCCGTAGCGAGTAGATTACTATTACTACTATCGCAGAGATTAAAATGGGGGTAAAAATGCTTCTCAAACCATTCCCGGCCTAATGATTTTGGAGGTGCGCTTTGATAGAATGCTAGACTATTGAGCTCATCGAGCAAATCCACCAAAACAGTGCCTTTCCTACCCAAATCACCATTGCTATCAAATGATTTGCCTTGTTTGTTGGCCAATAGGTTTAGTATCATGTTTGCAGGACAAATATCCCAAGCCAACCGCTTACCGTTGGACCGAGTAGAGACATTGGCAATACCTCCAATATTTAGGCACCACGTAAAATCGGAGAAAAGGAGTTCATCGCCAATGGGAACCAGCGGTGCACCTTGACCTCCCCTGGCAACATCGCCAGAACGAAAGTCCGACACACAGGGAATTCCGGTAGTTGCCGATATTACGGCACCCTTTCCTATTTGAGTGGTGTAGCCAGAACTAGGCTGATGGAAAACGGTATGACCATGAGAGCCTATTATATCGGGCATACGTTCAGCATCTGCCAAAAAAATATTTATCTGATGGCCTACCCATTTACCATACTCGAAATCTAGCGCACTAAACTCATTGGCTGTCATTTCGAAGGCTCTGGTCAAGCTTTGCTTAATATCGGAAGTGTAGGATATCGTAGTTGTTTTGATAAGCGAAAATTTCCAGTCCCCGTTTTCTTGCCAAAAATCGCAAAGGCAAAGATCTAAACCATCGAGTGATGTTCCCGACATAACACCAACCGCCCTTATGGAGGAGGGCGGTTGTGCTATTAGGTTAAAAAGTGACTTTACCATACTCAAAACTATTTCTTAATGTTACGAGCCAAACGAGCAATGGCCTGATCTATAATACTCATAAGGGTTGATCCATCATCTTTATGCTCGTTATTTATTAGCCCATAAAAAAACTCTTTAGTAAGGGGTCTTGCTTCCTCTGGAGCTATCTCTGCAGAGAACTTATCGATGGGTAACACGCCTTTCTCTGAGTACATGGTAACATTATACATAATAACGGGCTGAACTGTTTCTACATAATTCTCGCTCTTAGCCTCTTCTTGCGATGGGGTTGTGTCGTTAATTATACCAAATAGTTTACCATTGGTATCGGCGGGCTTATGAGTAATGAGCAGCTCCACTTTCATATAATACTTAGAGTTTCCCTTGCGCATTGCTTTGTTTATAGACATATCGGGATAACCATAAATATCGTAATCGAACTTACTGCCAAAAGCATTTAAGGGCAGAATGTACATTCCCACCTCACGTTCAAGCTGTTCTTCGAAAAAAGCGTACGATACATCTGTTATTCTGGCAATAATCCTATCGGCATTACTCTTTTCAACACTAGGAAAAAGATCTTCGAAAGTCTTTATTTTTTGCATACACACCTCATCAACACTAACGCTGTAGGAGATAACTGCAATTTGCTTGTTGTTATAGTTTGTTGCCAAAGAAACTGCTGGGAGTAGCGCAGCAACTGCTAAAGCAATGTAACGAATAGATGATCTCATGGTAAATAGCTTTTTGTTTATAGTGCATCAAATATATAAAAGGATACTTTAAGTTAACTGTAATAAGGGTGTTGTTTTGGCTAATGGATTTTACAATATAAAAGAGCACTATATTTTTTGCTTCCTAGTACGTTTCCACCTACGATGAGTCCAAAGCCAAGCATGTGGTGTTTGCTTTATACTCTGTTCCATCCTTCGCATGTACGTTTCGGTAATTTTGCCCTCTGGCTGCTTCTGTGGGGTTCCTACAAGCTCCGATAAATAAATCTCATAGAACCCTCTCTTCTTTCGTTGAATATCAATGTACACAACTGGATAGTTATACTTTTTTGCATACTTCTCGGGTCCATGTAAACAGGCAGTTTCCTGATTTAGAAACGTTAACCAGTAAGCCTTCTCTAAATCAACAGGACTTTGGTCGGCCACTAGAATGTATATACAAGGCGTTTTCTGTGTGCTTTCAAAAATTTCGGCAGTTTTTGCGTTTGAGGCCATTACAGCTCCCTTTTTTGCTCGTGTCCACTTCATAAATCGATCAATGAGTGGATTGGCCAACGGTTTATAGAGCGCAATGGGCTGATGCTTTATTTGTAATCCAGCCGAAAGGGCTCCCCACTCCCAGTTATTAAAATGCCCTGCAACACCAATAACGCTTTGCCCCTTATCATAATATTCATTAAGCAATTCGGGGTTAACAATTCTGTGCCGTTTCAATACCTGCCTTCTGCTCATAAAAAAGCCGCGAAGCGCCTCTACTGTTATATCGGCCAAATTCTTATAGTTCTTTGCAATAATAAGTTCCCTCTCCACGTCAGTTTTGTCAGGAAAAGCGAGTGTTAAATTCTCCTTCATTATCTCGTATCTATATCCAACAACACGATGAAAGAAGAAGGCTATTATGTTGCTAAAACCATATAGCAGAGGCCATGGAATTGCAGCAACAAGAAGCAATCCAATAAAAAACAGACCAAACGAGAGGGCATTAGTTAACATTACAAAATAGAGTTGTTATGCTTTGCAAAAGGCTTATACGTTCTAGAACGAAAAAGTTGATTCGTGAGTAGAAATGTTTCCTAATCCATCCTCGGCAACTATTCTTATGGAGTGCTCTTTGGACGAGTTTATTCGCTCTTGGTCAACCACATAAAATATTAGCTCGTTTTTAGGGTCGTATTCAAATAGAGCCCAAGAACCATCTATATAACCGTTTACGTTTGCTATGTCCGAGAAATTATCGTACACCCTATACCTTATTTTCACAGTTCCATTCACTTGCCTTTTTAAAGGCACAATTACTGGAGGTATAGTATCAATAGCAATGATATAATTGCCAAAAGTGCGAAGCGAGGCTTTAACATAGCCATCCTTAAATGCTCCACCCATGAACTTTAGCTTACCATCCTTTTCCACCTTTGCAATGCAAGTTTTGCTTTCCGCTGCTTTTTCATCACTCCTCACACGAATACCTAACGTGTATGAAGTATGCAATGGAATATTGGGATTTCCAATACTATAAATCGGAGACAACCCTCTACCGGCTCCCTCCGCTAGCGCATAGCGAAAAAAAACATTGGTATAAAAAGCATCTCTGGGAATAGTAATGGTCAAACTATCGGTAACAATACTAAAACCCTGGTTATATGCAATAAATGCATGTTCCGTTGGTGTTGCCGCTGCTATAGCGGGGCCTTGGGGTTGTTTTTCCCCCCTTACTACAATATCAATGGAAGAGTAAAGCCCTGCAGCATCTGCAGCTATTAGCTTTATGTTATATATACTATCAGGACTAACACTTAGAAAACCTCGCTGAGTTTTAGGCGAAGCGTAATATCCCATTAGCTTGTTGTTAGGCTCAATAAAAAGCTTGATTATGCGCTTACCTGTTTGTTGCCTTAACCCATAATCGGTGAGACTATTCACATATCTACCCTGACCAAACGATAGGCAATCGGCCTTAAAATAAAAAAGAGTATCGCTATTGAGCGTGTATAGTGCAGAGTATATACCAGTTCTTGTACTTTGTGGAGTTAACCAATCATAAGCTTCCAGACCAAAGCCAACGGTGCCAGACACTCTCACTGTGTCTAAAGCATTTTTTTTATCAGCACCACTTACATCTAGCACAACACTTTTTGCCAGCCCATTAATTATGGTTGTGCTATCGGCCCTATAAAACGCAACAGTTTTTATTTGCGGAGCCAAATTATCAGTAACAGGAAATCCCCAGAAGTTAGGGTTAAGAGCGTGCTGGGTTTTGGTATTTCTTACTTCAAAATGAAGATGTGGCCCTCCAGAACTACCCGAGTTACCACTCCATGCAATTAGCTGACCTTTCACAACAGGAAGTTCTCGTGGCTTAAGCTCAACGTCAAATGCAAACGACTGCTTACCATACTGCAGGTCTTTAACATACGACGAAAAGGGTTCTGCAAGCATATCCAAGTGGGCGTAAACCGATGTTGTTCCGTTTGGATGATTAATATACACTGCTTTGCCATAGCCATTGGGACTAAACTTTATTCGAGATATGTACCCTTTATCTACGGAATAGACCTTAAGACCTATTTTTCCACCTGTTCTGTAATCAATTCCCGTATGCAGGTGATCGGTTCTTACTTCACCAAATGCACCCGAAAGATTTAGGGCGCCCTTAAGAGGAGGTGTTAAACTCACCTGTGCCGAGGCCAATAGACTAAAGTTAAGCAGAATAGCTGCTCCCATTATTGTACGCAATCCCATATTCCCACCGTTAAATCGCTGTAAAACTAAAATATTTGAGTACCACAGCCAATTTTGGGTTTAATAATTTTGATTATTATCGCTTCGAATGTTAATTTTGTAGAACAAATTGAGTTCAATGGATGTTTCTCATAATGATATAAGCGCGCGACTTAAAAGTAAGATTCAAATGCTTGTGTCCGCGTTCGAGAAGGTGAAAGAAGAGAATCAGCAGCTGCAAGAACAGAATGCTGAGTTTCAGTCACGTTTAAAGCAACGCGAAAAAGAGATAGTTGAACTTGAAGAGCGTTACAGCCAGCTAAAACTGGCAAAATCACTTTCGTCATCGGCACAGGATGTACATGATGCCAAGATTAAAGTGAACAGGATTGTGCGGGAAATTGATAAATGCATTGCGCTACTTAACAGATAGTTTTTAGAATGGAGGAAAAGCTTTCGATAAGGGTTAATGTTGCAGATAGGTTCTATCCGCTAAAAATTGACCGGAGCGATGAGGAAAAGATTCGCAAAGCCGCAAAGCTTATAAACGAAAAGGTGCTGCAGTACAAACAGCGTTATTCGGATAAGGATTTGCAGGATTTTTTAGCGATGGCTGCCCTTCAGTTCGTTATAAAGTTAATAGAGAGCGAGAATAGGTTTGAGGTATCACCTGTGCTAGATGAGGTATCGGACTTAGACGAATGGCTCGAAGATTATCTGACCAAGAGTGGAATAAGTTCTTTTAAATAATAGTATTGCCCGCATTGTTTCCTTAACATTTTTGCGAAACTCAACACTACAACCATTGGAGCAGGACTCAGCTGGTGTAGAACAGGCCTAGTAGCGACTCGTTCGTGATTCTGCTTCGGCAGAACGTTGGAAGTTCGAAAATAGCGGCCACTCCACCCATGTCAGATATGGGGTTTTCAAAAAACTTAAGGAGACTTTGCGGGCTTTTTTTGTATTGATTATACCATAATAAACTAAAACAAACTCGAATGATTTATACGATCATATTCACAGCGGCAGCGCTAATAGTAGGAGGAGCAATCTCCTTTGTGCTGTGGAATAAGCTGTTACAGCGCAGGCGTGACAGCATAATAAAAGATGCGGAGAGCGAGGCTGAAGTTATAAAGAAGGAGAAGATACTACAGGCTAAGGAAAAATTTCTTCAGCTTAAGACAGAGCACGAGCGGATTCTTGCCGAGAAAAACTCAAAAATGGCTCAGGCAGAGAATAAACTCAAACAACGTGAGGTTGCTTTCCAGCAGCGCTTTGACGAAGCCCAACGAAAGAACAAAGAGATTGAGGCAATTCGCGCCAACTTAACCACACAAATGGAACTTGTTGAGAAACGCAGTGAGGAGTTAGAACGCATGCACAAACAACAAGTAGAAAAGTTGGAAGCCCTATCTGGTCTTTCGGCCGACGAAGCAAAATCACAACTTATTGATTCGCTTAAGGCAGAGGCAAAAACTGCAGCAATGAGCTACGTTAACGAAATTATGGACGAAGCAAAAATGACTGCAACCAAGGAAGCAAAACGCGTAGTAGTACAATCTATTCAGCGTGTTGCAACCGAAACTGCAATAGAAAACTCTGTTACCGTATTCCATATCGACTCCGATGAGATAAAAGGCCGGATTATTGGTCGCGAGGGAAGAAACATCCGTGCACTTGAAGCGGCTACGGGTGTTGAGATTATTGTGGACGACACTCCAGAGGCTATCATCCTATCGGCATTTGATCCTGTTCGCAGAGAAGTGGCCCGTTTGGCTCTACACCAATTGGTAACTGACGGACGCATACACCCTGCTCGTATCGAGGAGGTTGTTCAGAAAGTTCAAAAACAGGTAGAAGAAGAGATTGTTGAGGTAGGTAAACGCACCGCCATAGACCTAGGCATTCATGGTTTACACCCAGAGCTTATTCGCCTTGTTGGTAAAATGAAGTACCGTTCGTCTTACGGACAAAATCTGCTACAACACTCACGTGAAGTTGCTAACCTTTGCGCAATTATGGCCACAGAGTTAGGCCTAAATGCCAAACTTGCCAAACGTGCAGGATTGCTTCACGATATAGGTAAGGTACCCGATGATGAACCAGAATTGCCACACGCAATCCTAGGGATGAAGCTTGCCGAAAAGTTCAAAGAAAAACCTGAGGTTTGTAATGCAATTGGATCTCACCACGACGAAACCGAGATGACGACTCTAATTGCGCCAATAGTTCAGGTTTGCGACGCCATTTCGGGTGCACGTCCAGGAGCTCGTAGAGAGGTTGTTGAGTCGTACATTAAGCGTCTAAAAGAGATGGAAGACATGGCGCTAAACTACCCTGGAGTACTAAAAACCTACGCAATACAAGCTGGTCGCGAGCTACGCGTTATTGTTGGTAGCGAAAAGGTAAGCGATGAGGATGCAAACAGGCTATCGTTTGACATTGCCAAAAAGATTCAGGACGAAATGACCTATCCAGGTCAGGTTAAAATAACCGTCATTCGCGAAACAAGGGCAATTAGCTACGCTAAATAGAAATCCAAATCAATACAAGAAAGGCTACCCGTTGGGTGGCCTTTTTCTTTTGTACAGGGCGCACCCCTACCCCTTTTTCTTGCAACCACACATTTACTTTTAGCCCGTATTGCTTCGCTAAGCGTATTATTATTTTTAACTTCGAGGGCTAAAAATGAAACTTATGCCATCATCAAATATTGTAATGTGCGACCTTAAGGGTCAATACGATAAGATTAGCGCAGAGGTAAATACTGCCATCCAAGAAGTTCTAAACACCACCTCGTTTATTAAGGGTGCCGAGGTTACACTTTTTCAGGATGAGCTTGCGCAGTACCTTGGGGTAAAACACGTAATAGGCTGCGCCAATGGTACCGATGCGCTGCAAATAGCGCTGATGGCTCTTGGCCTTAAGCCAGGCGATGAGGTTATTACACCCGATTTTACATTTATTGCCACAGTTGAAGTAGTTGCCCTTCTTGGGTTGACCCCTGTTCTGGTAGATGTTGATCCACTGACTTACAATATGGATATTGCCTCATTGCAAAAAGCAATAACCACTAGAACAAAGGCCATAATACCAGTTCATCTGTTCGGCCAGTGCGCCAACATGGAGCAGATAATGAACGTAGCCGCTCAGCATAACGTTTACGTTATTGAAGATAACGCACAGGCCATTGGTGCCGACTACACCTTCTCCGATGGCAGGAGCCAAAAGGCAGGTACCATAGGGCACATTGGGTGTACCTCCTTCTTCCCATCCAAAAACCTTGGATGCTATGGAGATGGAGGGGCTCTATTCACTAACGACGATGCCCTTGCCGAAGAGATTCGCTCCATAGCCAACCACGGAATGAAGGTACGCTACCATCACGACAGGATTGGCGTTAACTCCCGTCTGGATACTGTACAAGCCGCAGTACTAAGAATAAAGCTTAAGCACCTAGATGAGTACTGCACCGCCCGTAGAAATGCTGCCGATTTGTACGATAGCCTTTTGGGCAAATCTGCCAACCTTAAGGTACCTGTGCGCTCAGCATTCTCATCGCATGTATTTCACCAGTACACCTTACGCCTGATTAATGGTGACAGGGATTTGGTAATAAAAAAACTTGCAGAACTTGGAATACCTGCAATGGTTTACTACCCTATACCCTTGCATAAGCAAAAGGCTTTCGAGGTGTACCAGCAAAGCGCAGCAACAAAGGCATTCCCCAATTCGGCTCTACTTAGCCAGCAAGTATTTTCGTTGCCTATGCATACCGAACTAACGCCAGAACTTGTTACCTTTATTGCTGAAGGAGTTCTTAAATCTGTAGAATAGTAAAACCAACAACATGGATAGTAGCTATATTGCGCACGAAACCGCTGTTATAGACGCGGGATGCGCCATAGGGAATGGAACAAGAATATGGCATTTTAGCCATATCATGTCCAACTGCACCATTGGCAAGAATTGCAATATTGGGCAGAACGTAGTGGTCTCCCCCGATGTTGTTCTTGGCGATAACGTTAAGGTACAGAATAACGTATCGATATACACGGGCGTTATTTGCGAGGATGATGTATTTCTTGGGCCCTCAATGGTATTCACCAACGTGGTAAATCCTAGAAGCGCCGTAAACCGCAAGAGCGAGTACAAGAAAACCCTTGTGAAACGGGGTGCAACCATTGGTGCAAACTCTACCATTGTATGCGGAATAACTCTAGGAGAATTCTGCTTTATAGGTGCGGGAGCCGTTGTTACTAAGGATGTGAAGCCCTACGCCTTGGTTGTGGGAAATCCTGCTCGGCAAACAGGCTGGATGAGTGAGTTTGGGCATAAGCTCAGCTTCAATCAGGAGGGAATTGCCATTTGCCCTGAGAGCAACAGGCAGTATAGGCTTAACGATGGATTTGTAACAAAATTACAATAGCTTTTATGAAGAATTTTGGTGTTATTGGTGCCGCCGGATACATTGCTCCCCGACACCTACGAGCGATAAAGGATACAGGGAATAATTTACTGGCAGCACTGGATAAACACGATTGCGTTGGCATTATGGATAGCTTTTTTCCCGATGCCGATTTTTTTGTGGAGTACGAAAGGTTCGACCGCCACTTTGATAAGCTGAAACGGCAGGGAACCCACATTGACTACGTGAGCATCTGCACACCTAACTACCTGCACGACTCACACATCCGCTTTGCGTTGCGCCACGGAGCCGATGCTATTTGCGAAAAACCCATTGTTCTAAACCCTTGGAATATTGATGCGCTTCAAGAGATTGAGCGGGAAACAGGAGGACGAGTAAACACAATACTTCAGCTGCGCCTGCACCCAGTTATCCAAGCGCTTAAAAAAAGGATTGCCGAGGGCCCAAAGGACAAGGTGTATGATGTTGACCTAAGCTACATCACCAGCCGTGGACGCTGGTACTTTATTTCATGGAAGGGCGACATGCAGAAATCGGGAGGAGTAGCCACCAATATTGGTGTTCACTTCTTTGATATGCTCACCTGGATTTTTGGCGAGGTAAAGCATAGCATTGTTCACGTGTCCAAACACGATAAGGCTGCGGGTTACCTTGAGTTGGGCCAAGCCCGCGTGCGTTGGTTCCTGAGCGTGGACTACAACGATGTTCCAGCAGATGTTAGGCAAACTGGAAAGAGAACCTTCCGTTCCATAACCGTTGACGGTGAAGAAGTTGAGTTCAGCGAGGGCTTTACCGACCTGCACACCGAGAGCTATAAGGGCATCCTAAACGGTGAGGGCTTTGGACTGGAAGACGCAAAGGGCTCCATTCAAACCGTGTACACCATACGCAACGCCAAGGATATTGGACTAACAGGCGATTACCATCCACTTTGTAAAAACCTATAAAAAGATAACGATGTATAACGAACTACTCTCTAAAAAGGATAAGCTAGCAGTAATAGGACTGGGCTACGTGGGCCTACCCATTGCACTTGAATTTGCCAGAAAGCTATCGGTTATTGGCTTTGATATTAAACCCGATAGGGTTGCTCTTATGCAGCGGGGCATTGACCCCAGCAAGGAGCTAGAATCCGAGGCATTCAAAGGGTGTGACATTCATTATACATCGAGCATTGAAGACCTCCGCCAGGCACGGTTCTTTGTGGTTGCCGTTCCCACGCCAATAGACGATCACAATCTACCCGACCTGAAACCCCTTTTGGCCGCAACTGAAACGGTTGGGAAGGTGCTAAAGAAGGGCGACTACGTGGTTTACGAGTCAACGGTTTACCCTGGCTGCACCGAGGAGGATTGCGTTCCGCTTCTGGAACGGCTCTCTGGCCTTAAGTACATCACTGACTTCAAGGTGGGCTTCTCCCCCGAGCGGATAAACCCAGGCGATAAGGAGCATACGCTAACCACCATAAAGAAAATCACTTCAGGGTGCGATGCTGAGTCGTCTGAGGAGATTGCTAAGACCTATGAGCTGATTATAAAAGCGGGCATTCACAGGGCCAGCAGCATAAAGGTGGCCGAAGCGGCCAAGATTATAGAGAACACACAGCGCGACATAAACATTGCCTTTATGAACGAGCTATCCATTATCTTTAATCGC
>DHVO01000175.1 GCA_002412705.1 Bacteroidales bacterium UBA5206
TAGAGAATAAAACAAAGCCATTATAAACTAGTACAACATTTAGCAAATCATAGGAAAGTGGAATTTTTATTACCACTTTCCTATTCAATTAGTAAGAAGAAATTTAAGTTCCCCTTAACCTATCTATTTATTAACTATAAAAATAAATCAGAATAGATTATCAAATAGACATACTACTAGCTTTTAGTCACCAAAAAAAGTGGAGCAATAACTTGTTTTAACTTATAAATATTTCTATTATTTTTGAATAATAGAAAAGAAATTAGAATAGACACAGATATCATTTAAAACTATATTTCAAATGAAAAAGACTCTCACCATACTACTTTTCAGTATTTCTATCTTCTTTTTTTTATTTGCATGCACAGAGGATGAACCAATAATCAAAAAGAATATTGTTTTAATTAATGGACGCACAGTTAATATTTCGGAAGGGATTCTTGTAAGCCAAGGTAAACTTTCTTCGCAAGAAAAGGCTGGTTATAGTTTTAGGCTAATTTTATTTACTTCTGGCATAAAATTCTCATCAACAGGAGATCTTCTTGGTAGAGGAGATGTAATCATTTTCGAACTATACTCATCTACATCATCAGAACTTACAACAGGCACATACAAGTTCGACCCATACAAAAATCAAGATGCTAACAGTTTTGATTATGGTGAATTTATTTTAGGTTACAGTTTAACAGATTGGATGTGCGAAGCATACGACTATATAAAAGATGGTACAATTACGATAAAAAAAACATCAAACACTTATGAAATAAAGATTGATTGTATTGTAATGAGTGATGGCAAATTAACAGGTTATTATAAGGGCGCCCCAACATTCTATAATTGGACAACGAGAAAAATGCCGCAATAATTATCAATACCCCCCAATCAAAATCTACTTAACTTGCTTCATATCAACTACCCCATTTATAATAGCAGAATTAGCATATAACTAAAACGAGTAAAATACCACATAAACTTCTGCTTTCACTAGGGTTTGCTTGTTAGTTTCACTGTTCTATTGCCGAAACAACATAAGGGAATAGGATTCTACAATTGCATTTGTTTTTCTACAATTTTTTATAACTTTGATTAAAAGCAGAAGAAAACTGACTTTCAGGCGGAACCGAAAAGCCTTATACGAGTAGGAAACAAACCAATTTTTTATTATGAAAAAACTAAATTTCAGAATCTTACTAAGCCTATTTGTTATTTCTACATTGTTTGTTGGCTGTAGTGACGATGAGGATGCTCCTAAAAATTTTTTTTCGCACAATGGGGTAACCACTAACATTACTGCAGGATTACTTGAGAATTTTGGGGTTACAGATCAACCCACATATAACTTTGATATTACGTTATATAAAGGACTCTCTTATAACCAAACATCAGGGCTAATGGGTACAGGAGACCTTATTTACTTTGAGCTATTCTCATCGTCAGCAACAGAGCTAGTCCCTGGCACTTACACCTATGATGCATTAGAGACTACAAATGCAAACACGTTTGATGCTGGACTTATAGCCATGGGATTTGAAGTTGCAAATGAAACAGCAGATGAGATTTTTTATATAGCTAGCGGCACAGTAACAGTTAAGAAGGATGGTAGTACCTATACTATTGATATTGACTGCACTTCTTCAGATGGGAAAAAAATATCAGGCTATTACAAAGGTTCATTAGCTTATGGCGATTATACTGATGGCAGAAAAAAATCAAGCCTAGTTAAATAATTGCAATAAAACACTCAAATTACGAGGACGTCCAAATATAACGGACGCCCTCTTTTTATTTATAGTAGTCTTAATCCTTTCTCAATAATAATCCATTATAATCTGAACTAATTAGGCTGAACCTTACTTGTTAATAAAAAATACGAACATCCAACAAAATCGCTTCCCCTCCTAAACGTTTCCCTTAAACCATTGTTGTTTACACTAAAGCTAGTAATTTAGGGGAAAACCCATTTTTTATGGAGAGGGAAATATATAGCACAAAAAGGAAAGCGTTGATGCTTAACCTTGATCAATCAAAGTATGGAACCATTGCCGAGATTGGTGGAGGACAAGAGGTTGCAAGAGCTTTCTTTCAAGCAGGCGGTGCATCAGGAACCATAGCCAAATCCATATCGGCATACGATAAAACATTTAGCGATCATCTATACAACGAAGGAAATGCCGATAGGTATGTTTGCCTCCCCCGTCTAGAGAAAATGCTTGAAACAGAATACTGTGAGCTGCTATCGGTTTTAGGCACTCAGCGTAAAAATAACGTTCGCTTTTTTGCCTTCGCCAACACAGTTGAAACCCTAAACTTTTCCAAAAGTAACAAAGGCCACGGATGGCTGGGGGTTAAATTTGAACTAACCCAACAAGGCAAACCCAACGAGATAGTTATACACGTTAGGCTCCACGAAAACGATGGCGCCCTTCAACAGTACACACTAGGCACTCTTGGTGTTAACCTAATATTTGCCTGTTACAACTATTACAGCACGCCCAACACATTTCTACAGTCGCTAATGGACAACCTAGACCGCGATAGGGTTGAGATTACAATGGCTAGAATGACTGGACCAGACCTCTCGTGGGTTGATAATAGGCTTCTATGCGTACAGCTGGTTAAAAACGGAATGGCAAATGCCATAATGTTTGATAGGTATGGACAAGTTCAGCAGCCCTCCGACATGCTCTACAAGAAAAATGCGCTAGTGCTTCGAGGGCGATTTAGACCTATAACCTACGTTGGCTTCGATATACTAAAAAGCTCCTATGCCCTTTTCAAAACCGATGAGGATCACACACCAGAATCAACCCTCCAAATTTGTGAAATCACCCTAAACAACCTACTCGAGGAAGGCGAACTAAACGAACGCGATTTTCTTGATAGGGTGGACTTGCTTAACGGCATGGGGCAAAATGTGCTAATCTCAAACTTCAGAGAGTTCTACAAACTAGGTGAGTACTTTGCTCAGTTTAAAGCAAAAAACATACGTATTATTGTGGGTGTGCCCATATTCTCCAAAATACTAGATAAAAAGTACTATGCCAACCTAAAAGGCGGCCTCCTTGAGGCTATGGGGAAAATGTTTCCCGAGAATACAAAATTCTACATATATCCAGCCCTAAACCCCGAAACAGGGGGAGTGGTTACATCCAACAACGTTGAAATGCCCGCTGACATTAAGCACCTGTTCAACTATTTAAAGCTGAACAGAAAGATTCACGATCTTACCAATGTAAACACCAAATGGCTTAGTATTAGCTCAACGGAAGTGCTGGCTCTAATACGTACAGGCAATCCTAAGTGGGAAAAAATGGTACCTAAGTACATTCTGCAAAACATTAAGGCCAAAGAATTGTTTGGGTATAAAAACGTAAGTAGCGAGTCCTAATAAAGTACATCGCATTACTTACTTTAGATCAAACACCAAGCATTCGTTGTATCACTAACAACCAATACCTGTCATCTCAACATCATGGATAACAATATTTTTTTGAGTAATATCGATCCACAAGCGCTTGACCAGCTTTTTTCCAACTGGCAAAAAGATCCCAGTTCGGTTGACTCAACTTGGCAAAAGTTTTTTGAGGGGTTTGAGTTTGCATTGGCTCACTACGCTAATGGCCAATCAATGGTTCTTGATGCCGAGTTTAAGGTGATTAACCTAATTGAGTCGTACAGAAAACGTGGACACCTTTTCACAAAAACCAACCCTGTTCGAACGCGGCGCAAGTATAGCCCCACTCTCGACATAGAAAATTTTGGGTTAACAAGTTCCGATTTAAATACAACGTTCCAAGCAGGAAAACAAATTGGAATAGGTCCAGCCAAACTTAACGACATTATAAATCACCTAGAAAAAACCTATTGCCAATCCATTGGCGCAGAATACATGTTCATTCGCGATCCAGAAGTTGTTGCATGGCTTCAGGAGAAGATGGAATCGACTCAAAACAAAACCAACTTTACCCCAGATCAGAAAAAGCACATCTTCCATCACCTTAAGCAGGCAATTGGATTTGAACAGTTTATACATAAAAAGTTTATTGGGCAAAAACGCTTTTCGCTAGAGGGAGCAGAATCGCTCATACCAGCCATGGATGCTGCCATAGAGCGCGGTGCAGAGTTTGGTATTAAGGAGTTTGTTATAGGCATGGCTCATCGTGGGCGGCTTAATGTTTTGGCCAACATCATGCAAAAGCCAGAGGAAAAAATATTCTCAGAATTTGCAGGAGAGCAGTACGAAGAAGACATTGCCCTAGGCGATGTGAAATACCACCTGGGATACAGCACCCAAATAGCAACAGATAAGGGCAATGATGTTGTTCTAAACCTTCTTCCAAATCCCTCCCATTTAGAAACGGTAGGCCCTGTTGCCGAAGGTGTTGCTCGTGCGCGTGCAAACTCCCTTTACGAGAAGGATTTCACCAAAATTGCACCAATAATCATTCATGGCGATGCAGCTATTGCTGCTCAAGGAGTGGTTTACGAAACCATTCAGATGTCCCAGCTTAAAGGCTACAAAACGGGAGGAACAATTCATTTGGTAATTAACAACCAAGTTGGGTTCACAACCAACTATATCGATGCCAGAAGTAGTACCTACTGTACCGATATTGCCAAAGTGATCAAATCGCCCATATTCCATGTTAACGGAGACGATCCTGAAGCCCTTGTACACACCATTAGGCTCGCCATGGACTATCGACAGAAATTTAGTACCGATGTTTTTATTGACATCCTTTGCTACCGCCGCTATGGGCACAATGAAGGCGACGAGCCTAGGTTTACCCAACCAACGCTTTACGAGGCAATAACAAAGCATAAGAATACGCGCGATTTGTACTCTTCCAGCTTGGCTACAGAAAATATTCTGAGCCAAACCGAGGCCAAGGATCTTATTCTGCAATACGATTCGCATTTAGAGGAGAAGCTAAAAATTGCATCGGAGATTAAAAGGGTTAGCATTCAGCGATTCTTGCCAAAAGAGTGGACTGGCTTTAGGTATGCTCAAGTAGAGGATTTTGATTCATCGCCCAACACATCGGTAAGCAGAGAAAAACTTGAAGCTATTGCGCAAAAAATCAATGGGCTTCCAGAAAATACCCCTTTTCTTAAAAAGCTACGAAAGCTAGTTGATGATAGGCAGCAAATGATAGCTACCGATAGCCTCGATTGGGCTATGGCCGAACTGCTAGCTTATGGAAGTCTAGTTGACGAAGGAACTCCTGTTCGCATTAGCGGGCAGGACTCCGAGAGGGGTACATTCTCTCACCGACATGCAGTTTACGCCGTTGAGAACTCCGATGAGAAGTACTTTCCGCTAAAAAACATCAGTCCAAACCAAGCTCCATTCCACATCTACAACAGCCACCTTTCGGAGTATGGCGTTTTAGGTTTTGAATACGGCTATTCCCTTGCCATGCCCAGTGGCCTAACCATTTGGGAAGCTCAGTTTGGTGATTTCCATAACGTGGCTCAGCCTATCATAGACCAGTACATTAGCTCCGCAGAAGACAAGTGGGGACTACAGTCTGGGCTAACCCTTCTCCTTCCCCATGGGTACGAAGGTCAGGGGCCAGAACACTCCAGTGCTAGAATAGAACGATTCCTAACCCTTGCTGCTAGCAACAACATGCAAATAGTGAACTGCACAACACCAGCAAACATGTTTCATGTGCTTCGGCGCCAAGTAAAACGCAATTTCCGTGTTCCACTAGTTGTGTTTACACCCAAAAGCTTGCTGCGACATCCACAGTGCGTTTCGTCTCTCAACGACCTTGCACAAGGTGGTTTTAGGGAAGTTATTGATGATACTAACGTTATCCCACTTGATGTTAAACGGGTTGTTTTTTGCTCCGGCAAGGTTTACTACGATTTGCTACAACGCAAGCAACACTTCGATGCCAAGGACATTGCCCTTGTTAGGCTTGAACAGATTTATCCGTTCCCCGCAAAACAAGTAGAGGAGGTTCTAAAAAGATACCCCAATGCATTAAAATGGCTATGGGTACAAGAAGAACCAAGAAATATGGGTGCTTGGAACTTTATTCGCGACAGGATCACATCCGTTCCCTTAGAGCCCGTTACCCGTGTGGCAAGCGGAAGTCCTGCTGTTGGGCTAAGCAAAATACATGCAATGGAACAAGAGGAGATAATTGGTAAGGTTTTCAGGAAATGCGACTGCGAGCTTAACAACAAGTACTGTGGTTTACAGTGCATTGAAGGTAGCAAACAATCCGAAAGGAAATCGCAGCACGAGCTATTCTAGCAAATAGAAATACAGAGAACATCGCTTTGATTAAGTAAAACAAACAACAAGATAACAACCATGGTACACGAAATACCTATTCCTAGCCCAGGAGAATCGATTACCGAAGTTGAAATTGCCAGATGGCTAGTAGAGAATGGCTCCTACGTAGAAAGAGATCAGGAACTAGCCGAGATTGAATCGGATAAGGCCACCCTCCCTCTACTTGCCGTAGAAAGTGGCACTATTAACATTTTAGCGCCAGAGGGGCAACCCGTAAAGGTGGGCACCATTGCCTGTACTATAAATAGCGACGCAGCAAGGCAGCAGCCAAAGACAGAAAAGATAGAGGAAAACAAAGAGGTAAAGAAAGAGAGCAAGCCTAAAACTATTGCTACTGAGGAGCGCAACGAAAAACCTCAGCATGAGACTGAAAACAAGCAGGTAAAAGCCACTCCTCTAGCTAAGGCCATTATGGATAGTAGCAACCTAACAGTTGATGATGTTATAAAAGGCCTTAGAAAACTTACATCCCACGATGTAGAAATAGCTAAACAAGCCCTACTAACCATCGATACATCACAGCAGCAGGCTCCAGATAGAGCCGAGACCCGTGAGCGAATGAGCCAGCTACGTAAAAAGGTGAGCCAACGACTTGTTGCAGTAAAAAACGAAACAGCCATGCTAACCACGTTTAACGAGGTTGACATGAGTAAGGTACTGAGCATAAGAAAAACTTACCAAACAGAATTTATAGATAAACACGGCATAAAATTAGGGCTGATGTCTTTCTTCGTAAAAGCTACAGTTGAAGCCCTAAAGCAGCACCCAGCAGTGCGTTCACGTATTGAGGGCGAAGAAGTTATCACCCCAAACTATTTTGATATAGGCATAGCAGTTCAAACGCCAAAAGGATTAATGGTTCCTGTTCTTAGAAATGCCGACAGGCTAAACCTAGGCGAAATAGAAAAAGGAATTGCTGAGCTGGCTACTAAGGGACGTTCGGGTAAAATCACCGTTGATGAGCTAAGCGGAGGCGTATTTACCATTACCAATGGCGGAGTGTTTGGCTCCATGCTTTCAACACCTATAATCAACCCTCCACAGTCTGGCATATTAGGAATGCACAATATTGTTGACCGACCCGTTGCCATAAACGGAAAGGTGGAGGTTAGGCCCATAATGTACCTTGCGCTAAGCTACGACCACAGGATAATTGACGGCAAAGATTCCGTTGGTTTCCTTGTGAAAATAAAGGAGATGATAGAGAACCCTGAGAAAATGCTTTTAGCAGGAAACGATCCCTATAAAATGCTACTACAGATTTAGCTTGCAATAATACTAAAAAGAGAAAGCGCTCAAAATTGGGCGCTTTCTCTTTTAATTATAATTAGTATTTCTACTTAAACTCATCAATATCGTAGGCTAGCTTCAGAATCTTATAAACCCTACCATCACCATCGGTAATTGGCACGTAGGTTTCCAAGAAAACAAATTCCTTATCGCCAAACTTAAGTTTAGACTTCATTTTCTGGCTAAATCCAGATTTCAGCGTAGTCCAAAACTGATTGTACTCCTTCTTCTGCTTTTCGGTCATCTCTATGTTAGCCGTGTGATGCGAACCCAAAAGCTGTTCTCTTGCAACTCCCACTCGGTGTAAGTAGCTATCATTAACCGATATTATATTGCCATTCATATCGTACTCAATAACAAACGCTGAGGAGTTTAGCGACGATACAAACTCTTCCATTTCGGAAGCCTTTCGAGCAGCCTCCTCCTGTGTTGCCTGTAGCTCCTCCATATTCTGGCGCATCTCTTCCTCTTGTGCAGCCATCTCCTCTGCTTGTTGCTGCGACTGCTCCAGAAGGTAACGAGTACGAGCATTAATTCTAACAGCCAGAATGGTGGAAGCAATGCTCTCTGCCACTTTCTCTAAGAACTCAACTTCAAATGGCTCAAGAATTTTGAATGAGGCCATCTCAATTACCCCTAGTACTTGCTCCTCATGCTTCAACGGAACTAGCACCACACAACGCGGATTAGCACTTCCCAAACCAGAGGTAATCTCAACATACTCATCGGGAACTTCGGTTATGAAAATGGTTTCACGCTCCAAAGCACAAGCACCAACCAGTCCTTCGCCCTTCTCAATACGCTTTGTTAGGTACTTCTTCCTATCCCAAGCAAAAGTTGATACCAGTTCAAAGTGCTCATCGTTCTTTTCCTCATCGTTTAAAAGGAAGATTCCACCTTGGTTGGCACCCACATACTTAACAAGGTTGCGAGTCACCTCATCGCTTAGCTTTTGTAAATCGCTGTTGTTACGCCTAAGCACATCGGCAAATAGGGCAAAACCCTCATTAGCCCAAGTTCGCTTAAGATCTTCCTGCTTACGAATTGTCTCCTCTTCGTTGGCCCGCTTAAGGCTTTGCTGCATCTCTATAAGCGATTTACCTAACACATCGGAACCGCTAAGCAAATCAAGCTCACTATCAAGAGCACCTTGCTCAATATCCTTTGCAAAAAGGGTTTTGTTCCTTAAACCTTCTATTGAGATGTTAAGAGCTTTGGCCATTTGCTCAATCTCGTCGCCAGAATCAACCTGAATTGTCATGCTATCGTCAATTTCACCCTTCGATAGCCTATTAAGAATATTGGTTATGTTGGCTATTGGCTTTGTAACATTGTTGGATACAAAAATTAGCACGAAGATTAGAATGAGCAGACCAACTATTCCAACAAGAAGGGATATTAATAGGTTTTGATTAGCACTGGCAAGAATCACATCCACGGGAATAACCAAGGCAAGAGACCATGGAGATGGGATATAACCAGGTTTAATGGGCGAAAATATTACCAAGTACTCCTTCCCTTTCTCATCAAACCGAGTAAAAATGAACTCCTCGCCTTTTTGAACCTTCTCTCCTATTTTATTTTTCTCAAAATCGGCCGACCAAACATCAGCAAGATTCTTATTAATTAGCTCAGTATCGGAATGACCTGCAATTAGCGATTTGTTGGAAACAATAAAGGCGTAGCTTCCCTGAACTGGTTTTACACCCGACACCAATTTTTGTAGGGCCTCAAGGCTCACATCCAGACCAACCAACCCCATAAACCTACCATTAATGGTAACAGGTGCACTAATGGTTGTCATAAGAACAGCTTCAGCTTTTCCTGTGGTAACTTGGTCAAAGTATGGTTCCCAAAGGTTCTCAACTCCACCCTTCTTGAATCCACCATACAATGGTGGGTCACCCTCAAGGCTGCGTGTTTCAACGGTATGTTTCAACTGGCCATTCTCACGCCAAACAGTATTTACGTAGCGTCCATGATCTTTAGTGTAACCAGGAACATAACCATAAAACTCCCAGCTGTCCCAAATGGAGTAAACATGTGGATTGGCTTCCAGTACTGGAAAGTACATTTCAAGAAAAAGTTTTTGCCATTGCTCAACAGGCATCTTCTGATATATAGAAAAAGCCTGCGTTAGGGTGCGAGAAAGCGCTAAGTCGCGCTCAAAGTCGCGCTCAATATCCCCAGCAACCTCGCGAGCAGTTAAAACTGCATTTTTATTTGCATCGGCAAGCATGGCTTGTCTCGACGACATTACAATGTATCCAATTGCAACTACGTAAAGAAATGCCGAAGTAGTTAATACAAAAAGGATGATCTTTTGGCGAATTTTTAATCTAAGCTTCATGGACTCTAAATTTTTCGACCTCTAAACTTAGTTCATTTTTAGTAATAACACAATGCTACCAAAACTTTAATAGCGCTAAATATCGGTTTAAACTATAATTGGTATTGGCACACCATTAACTTACTAAAACAATCAGCTAAGAAGTCTTCCATATCACAGATGATACGTAAGAACCTTACTCTTTGTTTAAAAAAACACGAAATGTAAATCGCATAAAATCAAAACATTAAAAAC
>DHVO01000233.1 GCA_002412705.1 Bacteroidales bacterium UBA5206
CCCTCAATACGGTACTCCACTGTTGACTTAACCATTGGATTTTCCAGAAGCGACAGCCCAAATATTTTAAAAATGGTAGAGCTACCAACGCCAGAGCGGTTAGCAATATCGATATCCTGTTTATAGCTACGCACGGAGTAGGAAGCCCCAACCTTGTGTTTGCCCGATAGCTCTACAAATACTGATGGTATTAAGGCAAAGCTATTGGTTAGACTTTTAGGACGAGGGTCGTTATCGCGCCCTCCATGCCCAACGGCATAGTGAGTTCCCAAGCCCAAGTGTAGCCAACCCCAAAGAGGTTCAGAGCCCATTTTAAGCGACAGATTGTACCTATCCTTTGTCCAGTCGCCACCAATTGAATCGGCAATAACAAGGGGGCTGGAACGCTCCGCATCCATCATCTGCGACCAAGCAATGCCCTTACTCTGGTCGCGGTTATAGTCAAACGCACCCATAAAGTGCAGCTTACCCAGGGTTTTAATTCCCTTTGATAAAAAGCCGTAAAACTGGTTGCTCTGAGGCTGAAAAACGTTGTGGTAGTCGCCCTGCTCATAACCAGCCTTTTGCTCAACCTTACTAAATTCCCTAACCCCACTAAAGCATATACCAGCGCTGTTCTGGCAGTTTAGCCAGAACGAGTTGTTAACAAAGAACGATTCGGCTACCGAGTTGGTTACCAAACAGGGAATGGTATCGTTCCCATGCTGCCCAAAGCTGTAACTGGCAAGCGCGGTAAACAAGAGGGTAATGGATAATATTCTGTTGACTTTCATAGCAATCAAATCAAAAAAACTACTGAAAACTTTTGGGTGTAGGACTAGCCAACACTTCAAAATCGTCGGTACTGTTATTGGTATCCTGTAGTATTATGCGCCCATTCACGGTATCCTCCACCTTACGGCGGCAGCTCTCGCCATTGTATATGCCGTTGCAAAAGGCAAAACCCATGTCCAGAGCAGTAGGAACGCGCTTAAACATTCCGGCTCGCGAGTTTGCAAGCGCTTCAAAAGCATCGAGCACAGCCGATACGGGTAGCTTAACCAGCGTATATCCACCTGTGCTATTGGGCTCGGGCACACGTTCAAGGGCATCCAAGTCCTTGTACTTAAAAATTACTATGCTTGAGCCGTAGCTATGCAGCACCCAGTCGTGAGTATTTGGCCTACTGGCAAAAATCTCGGTCATATTGGGAACCTCAAGAATATCCAAGTCCCTTTGAATATCGCGCTGCAGGAAGGTTTCATAATCGGCAAACGAGAGGTCGAAGCTATTGGGATTTCCGTTAGGGTCGGCCTTGTGGTTTAACCCATTCTGCGCAACAAGAATACTTGTGCCAGGATAAAATGGAGCGGAATGGCCACTGCCAGGAATCATCCAAATAAAATCGAGGTACACGTGCTCCTTATCGGTGCCAAAAACGGTTGGCGTGCCATAGTCA
This sequence comes from Bacteroidales bacterium UBA5206, assembly GCA_002412705.1. Taxonomy (GTDB): domain Bacteria; phylum Bacteroidota; class Bacteroidia; order Bacteroidales; family Tenuifilaceae; genus UBA5206. The sequence goes on from DHVO01000233.1 coordinate 1,439, forward strand.
ACGCTTCCGTTGGCACCATAAACAGTGGCAATGCAAATGCTATCGGCAAATAGGAGCTTATCGGTATTATTAAAAATCTCAACAAAGTGATCGGAGTAGTAGGCCTTACCATTGGGCGTTCTGGTTCCTGAGTAGAAAACCTCCTTAATAAGAAAATCGCCAGGTAAGGAGGACTTTAGCCTAATGGTTCCCAGATTAGCATCGTTGCGCAGCTCAATGTTCTCCATGGAGGTGTTTAGGTTAACCAAACGGCCATTGGCAACATCTTCTGGGGTAACAATGGTTTCACCTAGGGCAACGGCCTCGGCAGCGGCAATCTTCATACCCGATGATATGCGGTACTTGCCCCTTACCACATTTGCGAAGGTTACGTAACCCTGCTCATTGGCCACCTGAGTGCTATACAAGCGGTTATCGAGGTTCACAAGCCTTACGGTTACACCCTGTGCTGGGTCAACATTGTAGTGCTCGGGAAAAAGAACCTGAACGGTAACGCTAAAAAGGGAGGCCTCGTGCTCAAAAACATCATCCTTACAACCACAAAGGCTTAGCGCCATTGCAGCAACAAGTGCTAATACTATACTAATACGGTGCAACATAGCTCTTAAAACTTAAAGTTAAGCTCGGCTCCAAAGTAGAGCTCTGGGTTTCGTTTATCCACGGTTCCCGATTTCTTATTCCTGTAAGCGGGATGATGCATAAACATGTTATTTGAGTAGAACGAGAAGCTGATATCGTTACTAATCTCCTTAGTTAGCTTTAGGCTTATATTCCACAAGGCAGGCTTGTCGATGCTATAGTAGTAAGAATCGTCGAAAGTGCGCTTTAGGAAGGAGAACTCATCGGACTGAGATTGCTCTGGTGTTAGCGACACATAAGTTCCATCGCCATCGTAGTAACCAATGGGATAAACGCCGTTAACATCGGTTTTGGACTTGCCAATCCACTCCGTTTGTATAGCCACCGAAGCAATGAACCTAAACTGCGGAATGTGCTGAATGAAGCGTATAGTGGTTACAAACTGCTCCGAGTGCGAACCGTTGGAAGGGTACAAGCCAATGTACTTATTGGTATTGCCCTGTTGGTACTGGCTTGCTAGAAAAACAGTACCCTCCTTATCGTTAACATCGGTTACAGTCCAAGCTCCAGTTATATTAATTTGAGTACCCAAGACTGGCACTTTTGCTGTATTTAGGGTAAACTCAAACCCTTTGCGAACAGTTGTTTTTGAGTTGACTGGTGTTTTGTAAAGATCGCGAAAAACGGCAGTATCCACATTCAAATAATCGAGTGTAGGCTTTAGTCCGCCCCCAGGGAGGTAGCTAAACACCTCGTAAACAGGATAGCGCACAGTAGCTAGCACATCGCGAAAGCCATACCCACCAGTAAGCTCCTCTTTGTAAAAGTTAACGTTAAGAGAGTTCTTCTTGTACTCAAAATCGGCACCCAGCTCAATCTTTAGCATCTCCGACTGGCGCATGTGACTTGTGTTTGGCGTAAACACCTTTGTGGTGATAATAGCCAAGCTCTCGTTTGGATAGGTGTTAGAGTAGCTAACAAAGCTTTGTGGATCGAAGTACGCGGCATCGGGATAAAGGTAAATAAGCGCTGGCGCTTTTGCCGTTTTTCCGTATCCACCCCTAAGGGTCATCCACTTAAATGCGTCGTACGAAGCGTTTACACGGGGTAGCAACGACTGCCCAAACTTGCCCTTTAGTGGGGTTTCGGGTTGAATATTATCGAAACGTAAACCAGCCTGCACCTTAAGCGCGCGCTTTGCTATGTTTAGGGTTATACGATCCTCAACGTAGGCCGATAGCTGGTTAAGCGCAGGAATATCGCTAAAAGAGCGTGGACGCTGCGTAGCAGAGGGTAGATAGTTAGAATCGAAGTAGCGACCCTTACCGTGGTTCACATCGGTTTTCCAGTCGGCACCAACCATAATACGATGGTGTACACCTCCATGCTTCACATGGATGCGGTTATCGATGCTTATGAAAAGGTTTATGGGGTTACCATCTACGTAAGAACCCGTGTAGTACTCCGATGGAAGGAACTGCGCCTCGTAGGTTGTATCCTTAAGCTGATTGGGAAGCGGAGCAATTTTGCCCGAGACCAAGGAGCGCGTGTACGACTCCTGGTTGCGGTAATCGAGCGCTAGGCTAAAGTTAATACAATCGGAGAGCAGCTTGTGCAGCTGGAGCTTGGTGGTATTATTAAACCTAAAGCCCAGTTCCTGAGAGTACTGCTCCTCGAGCAAAGCACCATCCTTATCTTTGTCCTTATCGAAGGAGCGGAAACCCGATAGCTTATTGGTAACCATTAGCGCATTATCGAAAAAAACATTGCTATAGGTTATCTGCGTATTTAGACGGGTAAAGCTGGGATTGGCCATGCGCAAATCCTGCTGGGAGTGTGCATAATCAAAATCGGCATTAAGGCTACCCGCATTACCCTTTAGCTTAATACCCTTGCCCACATAGGCTTGCTGTGTGTTTGGGTTAACTTTTACCTTGGCAATATATGGGGTAACACCCGCTTTGGTGTTCACAATAATGGCTCCCGATGTTAAATCGCCATGCTTAACAGAGGGAATACCGCGCACAATCTCTACGGACTCAATGTTATCGGCAGGAATTTGCCGCAAATCTACGCCACCACCACTAACCGATGAGAAGTAGCTCTCCGCACCAATTTTAGCGGTATTGCTGGCTTGCAAGTTTGCGTTGTTGGACATTGGGGCGCCATCCATAATCACGGCGGTTCCCATTGCCGAGATCTTAGCATCGTCGGCATTACCCGTGCCAGAGCGCAAAGAGGCCTGACTGGCAGAGTTTAAATCGGGGTTTACAGCAGCCTGTCCTGGTAGCAGCTGCATGATATCGCCAAGGCTGCTTGCCTGAATATGCTCAATGGCCTGCCTCTCTATAACTGAGGACGTTGACATCCTGTTAGGATTCTCCTTGGCAGTAACAACAACCTCCTCAACCTCAAGAGAGAGTATTGGAATTTGAACAGTGATATCCTTTTTTTCGCCAGGTTTTAGGTCCAGCACAACCTTTGTTTCCTTTAGCCCTATACGCTGAAAGGTAATGGTGACCTTACCCGCTGGAACGTTCTTCAGCTCAAAGGAACCATCGTCGAGCGATAGGTACCAAATGTTATACTCAAATATTGAGGCCACAACACCAAACTGGGGTTCACCAGTTTTATCGTCAACCACCTTTCCTGTAACAATACATCGCTCCTGTTTTGCTTGCTGCCCAAAAGAGAGGAAAGGCAATAGCAGCAGGCTTACTATAAAACATAAGCGATACAATTTACTATTCATAGTAAATAATCTTTATCCCAAAAACGTAAGAAAGCAGGAAAAAATGGATGCCGAGGGAATGTGGCAGCTCTCGGCATCCATACCTATTTATCGAACCACTATTTTTCGTAGAGTCATTCTACCATCGGCCGCTTCTACCTTTATTAGGTACAAGCCGGAGCTCAAGGATAGGTTAAGGGTTACCCCGTTGGAATTTGCAGACTGCACAAACACCTCACGACCCTGAACATCCATTACAACAACGGAGCTGATAGTTGTAAAGGCATCGTCGAGAGTTACGTTTAGTACTCCATTAGCTACAGGGTTTGGCCATAAGTTAACGCCAGCTAAGGTAACATGGGTGGCACTGGTGTTTGTTACAGCAACCTCTTTTGATAGAGGAACAGCGTGACAAAGATTTTTAGCAATCAACTTAACAGTGTATGTACCATACTCAGCATAGGTATGAACAGGATTCTGCTCGGTTGAAGTGTTGCTATCGCCAAAGTTCCACTCATAGCTAGTTGCGTTTGAAGTGGTGTTTTGGAAGGTAACCACTTTACTGTCGGCATTAGCAGTAAATGAAACTGCTGGGGCATTGTAAAAATCAACATAAACTATGTTTGCCTTACCGCCATTGGTTAGCCCATACACCTTACCATTAAACAGGGCTAGCTCAAAGCAAGTGCTAGAAATGCCATCGCCAGCAGGCTCCCAGTTCTCGCCACTATCCCTAGTAATTTTTAGAGTAGCCGCATCCTTCCCTGCAAGGTAGGTATTGGTGCCAATTTCAATAATGTCGAAGGCGTAATCGGTAGTAACCTTGGTAAAGGTTGCAAACGCATCGGTTGTTTTTACAACACCAGCACCCGTTGCAAGGAACGCTTCGGTTGCACTCTTCACTAAAACCTCATTAATGTAGGCGTAATCGTCCTTGGAGATGTTAGTCCAGGTTTCGCCGCCATTGGTTGTTGCCAGTAGCAACTTGTTTCCTGCAACATAACCAGTTTGCCCTTGGGCATCGAATGCTATTGAGGTAATAACCGATTTGTAGGCGTAATCCTGGAAAATGTCGGTACTAGTTTTGGTCCATGTTGCACCAGCATCGGTAGTCTTGTATATAAAGCCGTGGTATGCACTGGCCGCATCCTGCCAACGAACAACGGCAAAAGCGTTTGTAGCACTTGTTTTTGCCAAAGCATAGAAGTTAACCTTTTGGCCTGCCACAGGATCGGTAGCCTCGTTACCAGAATTATCGCTAAATAGGTTTAGCTCAATTGGGTTCCAAGTTGCACCAGCATCGGTTGACTTAAGTAGGAAACCATTAACGCTTCCGCTGGCAGCAAACGAGGCTAATCCAGTATTAGCATCAAAGAAAATTAAATCGTTAGCAATATGAGCACCAACACCCTCGGCCACTGTGGCTAGGCTCCATGATTCGCCGCCATTGGTAGTGCGCATAAGAGTAGTTCCATTACCTAGAGCAACAGCCGATTGATTATCGAGAGCCCATAGCTTTTGTAGGTTCTGATCGCCTGCTAGGAACCCATAGCTCCAACCTGCATTTATAGACTCAATGGTAACCTGCTTTGTTACAATTTTGCTTTCCAATCCATTTTTTGCTGTTAGGGTAACATCAAAGGTTCCAAGAATTGGGAACAGGTAAACGGGAGATTGGTCTGTTATAGTAACAAATCCGCCCAAATCCCATGAGTACGATGTGCAATTTTCGCTAGCATTGGTAAAGGTTACCTTGTTACCCTCCTCAACAACAAATGTAAAATCGGCTGTTGGCTCGGCAATAACCACATCTTTACTTAGTAACGATGATGCCGATACTACAGCATTGCTAACGGTTAGCTCAACCGCAAAGGTTCCGTATGTAGTATAGGTATAATCTGGATTCTTATCGGTAGATGTACCCGTGCCATCGCCAAAGGTCCAAGCAAAGGTTCCTCCATTCTGGCTTGCATTGGCAAAGGTAACCTGAGCGCCATTAATGGTAGGAGTAAAATCGGCAACAGGATCCTTAATCTGATCCTTATGTAATGAGAACAGCAAACCCGTTGTGCTGCAACCATAAATAGTATCGTTAAAAAGGGTAAGATCGAAAAGGGTTTTAGCCAGACCCACATTGGCAAGTTCCCACGATGCTCCTGCATTAACAGAGCGTAGGTTGTTAGCCGTTGAACCGCCTGTAAAAAGCACGTCGTTACTGCCAACAGTAATTGCATCGAATGAGCTAACTGTAGTATGCTGGGTAGTTGTTACACCATAATCGGCACTGCTAAAAAGGCCTTTGGTGGTAGATATTAGCACAGAGTTTGAGGCAAGCAGCCTTAAATCGTTAACCGAGGTGTAGGCTGTTGCGTTGCTATAGTCGTCCCAAGAGGTACCGCCATTGCGCGACACCTTAAATGTTCCTGACGCACCGCCAACATATATCGTATCAACACTTGAAACTATTCCATTTACAGTAACATTCCCCATATCGTCGCCAATTCTTGTCCATGTAGAACCAAGGGTGGTGCTCTTAAATAGGAAAGAGTGGTTAACAGAACCATCGGCACTTTTCCAGCGTAGCCCGGTGTAAATGGCATTGGTTGAGCAGTGAATGACATTAAACACTAGCGATGTGCCAGCCATTGGATCTGTAGCATCGTTAGCCGTTCCATCGCTAAATCGAGCTAGGTCCATTGGGTTCCAGGTTAAACCAGCATCGGTAGTAACCAACAAAAGGGCATCAACCGAGTTATTATCGGCATCTTTGCCACCAGCAGTAACCGCAAAGCCGTTGTTGCCACCAAAGAACTCAATGTCCATAATATTATAGGTGTTGCCTTCGGGCACATTTACCGTTACAGCATCCCAAGTAGAACCACCGTTGGTTGTTCTATATATGGCATTGTTGGCGCCAACAATAAATGCTGTTGTTTGGTTGTAGGATAACACCTTGTTTAGGGTACCTCCATTTGGGAGTGTTCTACTAGTCCACTGGGCATGTAAACTCCCAGACAGATAGAGCAGTAACGAAATTGAAATTAGGATATGGGTAAATCTTCTCATAGGGCTTGTTGTTAGGTTATTTGAAGCAAGAAAGGTAAAAACATAAATTGATTGGTAGCAATCCCTAAAAATGGTTAAAAAAAAGGTGTCATTCAAAAAATGACACCCTTAATTATTTATACCGCAAACAATTAATTGACTGTGGCAGGTTCTACTGCAGCATCAGAATTACGAACCCACTCCGATGGAGTAACACCCATTTGCGACTTAAAGCATCTATTAAAGGTTGATTTTGAGTTAAATCCACAATCGTAGGCTAAGCCTAGCAGTGTGTAGTTATCATTACTAGTATCGGCCAGCTTTTTAAGCAGCTCTGCTAGGCGGTAGGAGTTAATAAAATCGTTAAACGATTTGCCAAAGCGAACCTTTAGCACAGCACCCAAATGGTGTTCGGGCATTTTTAGCTTTCGGCTTAGCTCGGTTTTGGAGAGATGATGCTCAAGGAACAGCTTTTTATCCTCCATGCTACTGCGCACCAGCTGCTCATACCTATCCATAAGTTCGGCAGGAATTCCACAACCCTCGGCATCGTCCTTTTTGGCACCAATAACCTCAGTAATGCAATCGTAAACAACATTCTCCTTAATTCTAACACCCGAAATATACCTAGCAAAAAATGTGGATGCGTAGTGAATGTTCTTATAGTTTACCCCAACAAAGCTAAATACCAGCACAAAAGCGGTTGCAGCAACGTTTATAATAAACAGCTTTGATGAGAATATCTGTATTTGGCTTATCTCGAACAGCCTTGTAAATATTATAAAAAGGTTTAGCGCAATAGCTGCACCAATAAGTATTGCAGCCCATTGCTGGTTTAGCCGGTCCTGCATACCCAGCTTACTCCCCTTTGTTGCAACAATAGCCTTATAGGTAAACAGCGTAAATGTTAGGTAAAAGGTATTAAGCAGCAGCTTGGAAAAGTTAAACACCAAGCTACAGGGTTTATTCAACAAATAGCAACCAAAGTGACTCCTGCAGGCTGTCATGCCAATGCTTTTGGAAAACTCGGGCATATGAATAAGGTAGAACACAATTATTGGCGTTAGATGAACAAAGCTACGCCAAGTAAAAGCAAAGTTCCTGTCGAGCAGGGCCACTATATAAAAGTAAAGAAGGGGTGCGTGAAGCAAATGGGTTCCAAAAATCACCTGAAAAAACCTCACATTCGAAGCATAGGCACCACTCTCTAGCAAGTAGTAGCTAACCTGCGTTGCCAGTTCAAGAATAATCCATGCAATAGCGATGTGGTCGGCGGCAGTTTTTTTCTGCTTCAACACAAACGATCCACCAATAAAGAATAGAACCGCAGCACAAATAAGGTAAAGTACTTCCATAGGAATTGGGGGGTTACTGAGTTAGCAAAAGTAGCATTGCAGTTAACAAAGGAAATGTCCTACAACATATGTTTGTATTTTAAAATCTGTCTAAACAAAAACACAGCACTCACACTCCTAGTAGCAACCCATTACAGCTCAACCTGTAGCCTAATAATAAGCACATGCGCACTACTATAATCAAGCGTTCCAAAGCTAGGATTGTAAACGTACTGATAATCGCACTGCAGGCAGAAAGCCCTATAAACAGGAACCCTTGCCGAAAGCTCAACTACACGCTCGCTTAGCAACTCACTAGCTGATGGCACAGCCGCAGCATAGGCAGCACCAAGCTTAGCGCCATCAAGATTATCACCAAGGGGATTTACCCAAGTAGCACCAACACCAAAGTAGCCATCCAGCTCTACATGGCCAGGGCGCGATACGCCAAGCTGTGCAAAAGCCTCCATCCAACCGGGAATAGCATCGCTTAAGTTGCTAGAGTAATCCACGGTTCCGTATGTGGACCATAGCGATTGTCGCTCCAAACCATCCAACCTACTATTCTGGTAGCAACCACCAACCTTTGCCTGTAGTAAAAGGTTCTGATCTTTTAAAAAGGTGTACTGCGCCTCGGCAATGGACAGAACTCCGTCGGCAGAGCTAAGCGACATATTAAAGCCGTGCCACCCGCTGGTTGCAATTTCGGGAACACCATCGTAAACTCCTGCCTTAACGGTAAACTTTGGGCTAAAGGCAAAGCCGCCCATCAACCCCAAACCTGTTACGGGGTAAATTGCAGGTGTATGGTTCATTGATAGGTTAGAACCCACGCCAAATGCGCTATTAATGAAAAGCGAGGCATTATCGGACACAAAAAAGTCGCTGTTTAAATCGAGTAATCCTCCCGCTAGCATCAAGCCAAAGCCAAACCGATGCTGGTAGCTAAGCTCGTACAGACCATAGTACTCGCCAGCCTCAATGTTAGACACAATTTGCCTGTCGCCAATAAAGTCCAACGATGGGGTTCCGCCATAAGCAGCAAAAGCGTTTGCGTAAAACGACCCACCTTGCCACCATCCTAAACCAGAAGTATTAAGGGTAACTCCGGCTTGCACCAGCCCCAAGTGCGCATAGTGGTTACTGTGGTTATTACTTGCTGCAAGCCCATCGGCAGTATAGCTAAAGCAATAGCTTACAGCGGTTGTATCCGATGCCGCAACCACATCGCAAAACAAAGAAGCACCCACAAACAGGATTACAAAAGCAAATGATGATGTTCTAATTCGTGAATCCATAACAGAAAACTTTTCTTTTTTGGACACAGGGCTTGCAACAAACTTGCAAAACAATTCCATCTTTTTAGGGTCAGCAAAGGAACACACAGTATCAAATTTGCTTTTTGGCACCATCACCATTCTGTGCAACAATTCGTTAAATTATTTTAACAATTCTAACAAGGAGCACCTAGCAATAGCCAAAACAGGCATACAGCCCAACAGTTTTTATACAGAATTGATATTTACCTTTGCTGCAAATGTTTATACAATGAAAATTCTTGTTGTTGAGGATAACTACCAGCTAGCAGCCGATTTGTCCAGTTTTCTTGAGGAGAACGGGTTTGTTGTTGAGTATGTTGATACGCTAAGCAAAGCCCGCAGCAAGGTTAGCATATACACCTACGATTTGGTTGTTGTTGATATTGGCCTTCCCGACGGGAGCGGACTAGATTTAATTAGCGACCTTAAAGGCAACAGCTCACCAGCTAGCATACTTATTGTTACCGCCAAAAATGCCATTGAGGATAAGGTGCGTGGGCTGGAACTTGGCGCCGACGATTACATAACCAAACCGTTTCATAAGGCTGAGCTAAACGCCAGAATACGCTCCATACTCCGCCGTAACAAGTTTAGCGGCAGCAACCTGCTGCAGTTTGGCGAAGTAAAAGTGGATTTGCTCTCCATGGATGTTACGGTTAACGAAACGCCCATAGATCTTACCCGCAAGGAGTACGACCTGCTGGTTTACTTTATGTACAACGCCAAAAAGGTGATTACCAAGGAGAGCATCGCCGAGCATTTATGGGGCGACCACATAGACCAAGCCGATAACTTCGACTTCCTGTACAACCACATCAAGAACCTGCGCAAAAAGATTATTGGCGCTGGAGGCAAAGGCTACATCCAATCGGTTTACGGCATGGGCTACAAGTTTTCCGACTAGCACTTTATCAACTAAAAAGACGCAAAATGCAATCGTTCCGTTTGCTTACCAAAACCACCCTTATTTACCTAGTATTCATAGCACTCACCTTTTTTGTGAGCGTAAGGTACCTAACGGTGAAATCCGACAGCTACATAAACACCCAAACCGAAGGATTTTTTGAGTACCGCCAGGCCAAGCTGCAACGCATGGCAGAGCGGCACCAAACCGAAATTGAGGAACGCCTTCATGAGATGCATGGGCTTAAGCTGCTTACCGATGCCGATAGCCTTATTAGGGAAAAGGCACCCTACGTTCGCGATAGCCTTATCCTTAACCAGGAAAAGGAGGAGGTTAACATGTTCCGCCTAAAAACCATTATTGTTGATATTAACGGCAAGAGCTATGCGTACACCATGCGCATAAACATTGAGGATTTTACCAAGCTTAGGGCCGATTTGCTAGAGTCCATCACCAAGGCATTCTTTATTCTTGCCCTTGTTATTACGCTTTTTAGCCTTTTCCTATCGGGATTCCTACTTAGACCATTCTACAGAATACTGGAACAGATGAACCTTTACAAGGTTGGTAAGGGGATTGATGAACCGCTGGTTAAAACATCAACCTCGGAGTTTAAAAAGATGCAGTCGCTGTTCCGCAAAATGGTTTGCCGCACCGAGGAGGACTACCGTAAGCTAAAGGAGTACACAGAGAATATGGCGCACGAAATTCAAACGCCACTGGCCATTATCCGCAACAAAACCGAGAACCTTATTGCCGACAGCCACGTTATGGAGGCTCACACATCAACCGTGAAAGCCATTTACGACGAGGCCAACCACCTATCTAACCTTGGTACAACGCTTAACCTACTAACCAAAATAGAGAATGGCGAGTACAGTAACGTGGTTACCATTAGCACCCAAGCCGTTATTGAGCGCCATGTTGATGCGGTAAAGGAACTGGTTGGGCTAAAAGCCCTATCCATAGAAACAAATCTTAACCAAAACCACTCGCTTGATATAGACCCCTTTCTATTCGATATCCTGCTAAAAAACCTGCTACGCAACGCCATACGCTACGGCACAAATGCAGGCAGCATAACCATTAGCACAACCAGCAATACGCTTACCATAAGCAACTACGGCGAGCCGCTTAGCGTTAAGCCCGAACGAATTTTTGAGCGATTCTACAGCAGCAACACCTCATCGTCGTCGCTGGGACTAGGGCTCTCCCTTGTAAAACGCATATGCGATTTAAACCAATTGGAGGTAAAGTACTCTTATGGCAACGGACAGCACATTTTTTCTATAGAAAACGCAAGAAACTAAAAATTTATGTGTCTAAGGATTAGAATTGAGCAGCTGCCATGCGACTACTCCTTTGATTTTAAACACCAAAGAACAATCGCACCACCAATTCTGTTTTTTACTACAATTTGGGAATAGTATTTCTACAGAATCGGCAGCTAGCTTTGACACGGGGAAAAAAGATTACAATAAAAGAACTCACTATGTACAAACGTTTTTTACTACTAATTGGTGCAGCAATACTATCTGTTAGCACTATTGCCTTTAGCGCACCAGTGGACGAAGGGGCACCAAAGGGTACCATTAAGGGATTTGTTTACGACTCTCTGGCCAAGCAGCCCCTTGAGTATGCAACCATATCGCTAACCAGCACAACAACAGGAAAGGTTGTTACTGGAACCATTACCGATAACAGCGGCTTTTTCCGCATTAAAGGGCTAGAGTTTGGCATCTATAACGTGGAGATTACTTTTATTGGCTACAACGCCAAAAACCTAGGACAGGTAAAGGTTACAGGTAAGGAAAGGGAAATAGATCTTGGGCAAATACATCTAACTCCCAATATTAACGAGATGGAAGAGGTTGTTGTGGTTGCCGACAGGCCTACCATGACCTACAAAATAGACAAAAAGGTAATAAACGTTAGCCAGCAGCACACCTCGGCATCGGGAACGGCTGTGGAGCTACTGGAGAGCATCCCATCCATTACCGTAAGCATAGATGGCGATGTTAGCCTACGCGGAAGCACCAGCTTCTCGGTACTTATCGATGGTAAGCCTAGCGTTCTTAGCGCATCCGATGTGCTTGCGCAAATTCCAGCCAGCCAAATTGAGAACATTGAGATTATTACCAACCCATCGGCTAAGTTCGACCCCGACGGCGTGGCAGGTATCATCAACATCATAATGAAAAAGAACCGCCTACAGGGTGTTAGCGGCATTGCCAATATCAACGTAGGTACTCAAAACCAGTACGGTGCCGATGTGCTGCTAACCTATCGCAAGGAGAAGTTTAACTACTTTTTGGGCGTTGACTACAATAACCGTGGCCGTTTTGGGAAATCAACAACTAAGAACGAAACCACCAAGGACGACACCACCCGATACATTTACTCCAACGGCGACTTTGAGCGCAGCGGAGCACGCTGGAGTGTACGCGGAGGCATAGACTACAGCATTACTCCACGCGATGTTATTAGCGTTGGCGCTAACCTAGGCAGCCGCTCTTTTGGTGGCGACAACACCCAGCTTTACCAGCAGTGGACAAACCCTGCTACTATAAGCCAAAAGTACACAAGCTACGAAGAGTCGGAGCGTGGAGGCGATTACATCACCACAAACCTAGACTACACCCATAACTTTGCCAAGAAGGGGCACACCCTAGCCAGCCAGTTCATTTTTGAGCGCAGCAACTCAAACGACGAGGCTCTTAGCAACCTTTGGGATGAGCTGGGCAACATAACCAGCGGACAAAAGACCATTGAGAAGGGGCCCGAAACGGAGTACCGCTTTAAGCTGGACTACACTCTACCTCTATTTGAAAAATCGAAGATTGAAGCGGGTTACCAGGCTCGCCTAGAAACCGAAGAGGCAGAGAATAACATGTCGCAGTACAACACCACCACCGGCGCCTACGATTTTCAGCCGCTCTTCTCTCACGACATTGAGTACAACACCAATATCCACTCGCTCTACTCTACCTACTCGGGCGAAGCCGGCAAGCTAGGCTACCAAGCAGGACTTAGGGGCGAGTACACCTACCGCTTTATTGAGCTACTTGGCGAGGATAAGGAGTTTGAGCTTAACCGCTGGGATTTTTACCCAACGCTTCACCTATCGTACGCTCTTCCGGCCGAGCAGCAGCTTATGACCAGCTACACTCGTCGCGTGTCAAGAACCCACGGTTTCTTCCTTGAACCATTCCTTACCTGGGAAGATGCCTACAACGTACGCCAGGGTAATCCAAACCTAAAACCAGAGTATATTGACTCCTACGAGCTAAGCTACCAAAAGAAGTTTAAGAACGGCAACGTATTCTCCGCCGATCTTTACTACCGCATAACCAACAATAAAGTTGAGAGGGTGCGCAGCGTTTATGAACCCAACGTGTTCCTAAACTCTGTTGACAATGTGGGCAAGGACTACTCCTTTGGTACCGAGCTGATGTTTGGCATAGACCCAACCCGCTGGTGGCATATCGACCTTATGGGTAACCTTTACGACTACCGTCAGGAAGGCGTAATTCTTGGCGAGAAGTTCGACAAGAACAGCTTTAACTGGAACGCCCGCTTTAACAACACCTTTAAGCTGGGCCGTTGGACCAGAGTTCAGCTAAACGGTATGTACAATAGCCCAACAGTAACAGCACAGGGCAGCGCCGAAGGATTTATGATGACCAGCCTTGCCGTTAAGCAGGATTTCCTAAAGGGCAAGCTATCGCTTACCGTGCAAATGCGCGACTTGCTACGCACAGCAGGTCACGAAATGGAATCGGAAGGACCAGGCTTTTACACCTATCGCAAGTTTAGGCCCGACTGGCCATACATTTCGGCAACAATCAGCATTAAGCTAAACAACTACCGCCCCGACCGCAAGCGCAGCCAGCAAAATGGTGGCATGGACGATATGGACATGGGTGGCGAGTTTTAAACCTCCACGTAAAAAAATAATGGGAACACCTTACCTATTGCGCAAAACGCTAGGTAAGGTGTTTTTAATTTGACTCTACTGTCACTTTAATGGCAATGATGTAAACCATCGTATATGAATAGGATTGACCTTCTAAAATTTCAAATCAGCTACCACACCCATGCTCTTCGTGCCGTAGGCACGTAACATCGGTAGGTAATACCACCAGAATAAGTGATACACCCCGTAGGGGTGTGCCTTTTAACCGATTTAATTCGAACGCCCCTTACGGGGCGAAAACACTCCTTGAACAATCAATTCTACCGACAGATTGCCCCTAACGGGGCTAAAACAAGCGTATCAAAAGCTACTTTTATCCATTATAACTGTGGTAAAACAAAAAAATAAAGGGAACACCTTACCTATTGCGCAAAACGCTAGGTAAGGTGTTCTTAGTTTTATAAAATTGTACCCTTAAACCCCATTAGCCATGAAAATTCCGATTTCTACAAAAAGCTAACGTTCGAATTCATATCCGTAGCCTTTGCCGTATTCCTTGGCCCTATGCTAAACCAGAGGAAGGATAACCGCACCAACAGAAAAACAGCCGAGATATCGGTTAACAACATAGTTACCGAGGTAAACGAGAACGCCAAAAGACTTAAGGATATGCTTACCTCCCACAACGCGCTTAACGCCATTATCGACTCCGTTATAAACAAGCAGCTACCCGACGAGCACCAACAAAAAAGCAGAAACAAGGTTAACTTTGAACAAGCCAAAGGCTTTTAGTATGCATTTGCGGTTTCTGTGCTCCGCAGGCTAAGCCTGCAAGAATGAACAAAGGGAGAAAGAGCCGACCGCCTAACGCGAATATCCCGAATTAAGTTACGCCAGAAAATAAATTGAGCAAGCAACCCTGATTAAGCCGCTGGATGACGATGACCGCTCGGTAGTATTCAAAATCATTGACACCATGTTTACCAAAAAGAAGTTTAAGGACTTCTTCCAAAAAAACGTAGCCACCCTATAAAACAACAACAACCCGCCCTTTAGAAAGGCGGGTTTCGTGTTTGCTATATTTACATTTACCACCACCTGAAATGACCTATCACATACAGCCTAAAAAGGGTAAATGTTAGCAATGGTGTAGCGATTAGCACAATGTACAACAGCACATCTACAAATTTACGTTTGCTCTCACTCATAGCACTGTATGATGTTTCAATACTAGCAACACTTGTGTAACGGTAGTAGCGAATGCTAATAAGAAAGGGGCTTACAATAAATGTTGTCATCCAAAAAACAAGAGGGTTGCTTTTCATTAATTGACTTAATGGGTTTTCGTAAGATAATCCAAACAAGCACACTAACGATATAATCAAAATTGCAACGTAAACTCCTGTATGAAGAAAGGCACTCCATTTGGCATCCCCCTCATTTTTCTTTAGCCTTATTAAAAACCGATATGTTTTATAGAAAAAATAATCCATTAATTTCATACTCAAATATTTTGTTTAAGAAATAAGTTTAAAATCACTTCATTATACGAAGGTCCATAAAGGGGTCTATACCATAACTTGAATTTTGATTATAGTTAAATAATGCCGATTTCGATGTTAATTTTATTGGATAATAGATTGCTCCAACTTCCCAAAAGAAATAACTACCCACACCAACAGCGGTTTCAATACCACTTTCCCAATTTGGATTGGTCACAAAATTATAACCACTATATGCAGTGCTTAGAACTCCTAATGCATTACCAAATCGCCCTAGCCACTTGACGGAGGAGTTATATGCTAAAGCTGCACTGTTATTGTATAAATTCCAACCTGGAGTCCCTTTTTGTATTAAGGTCAGTGAGTAATATTTTCCATTTCTACCAAGCCAGTAACCATCTCTAAGTAAGTTAGAAGAAGTATATTTGATGCCAGCCCCTGTTGTAGCCAAGTTGGACAACGGATCAATCACCCAATTCACTGCTTTATCAAGTCCGCCCCCTTGCGATGAGGGCTTCATATAATCTGGATTAGGCACCATTAGAACGTAGTCCCTGGAACTTATTGAAACCAAATTACCCGAATAAAGTGTGTACCCATTAACCGTTTTAGGTATTAAGGGGCTATTCTATAGGAACTCTTCAACAGGAATAACAATAACAGTATCGACCTTATAACCAGCCCGAAGCAAGCACTCATTTCTTCGCCTTAAGAATGAACGAAGAAACCGTTCCAACTCTACTTCTTTCATTATAACACTATTAATTGTCAATGAAGACTTCTCAATTCGCTTAAACAAGCGCACTTGTTCATTAAACTCCAACTTAAAACTATCTCTAGCATATAACTTCAGATGTGGATTATACTCCATTTTTCTAGCCACACCAGCCATGACCACATAAAATTCAAGCAAATCACCCCTCAATTGGTATTGATACGGACCAAGTAAGCCCGTCAAGTCAGAATAATAAAAAAAGGAACTATCTGTTATAAGAACCTCATTATAAATGGAATCTGCCTCTAAAAAATACCAATTACCAGATAAGTCTACCTTTTCTCCTCTAAATAGGAAAAAGAACACACAGATTGCCACTATGACAAAAAAAACTACCCCAATTTTTTTCATACAAATTAGTATTTATTGTTTTTCCCAAGTAAGTAATTTATAAACAAGACTAGACGCCCCATTCGTAAACAGGGCAACTCCTATCAGTTTTTGCAGTTAAAACATACTGACATGTGGTCTTGGTCATATACTTGTACACTGCAATAGATGCCGCTCCTGCCCAAATAAAAGGGATAGCAACATCGTCAGCAACACCTATCCCAGTTAAATCATCAACAACAATAACGCCAGTTGCAGCAAGTGCCCATGCCCAATAACTATCTCTATCCCCTCCTCCTGCGGGGAGTTTTCAAAGAACTTTAAAAAGCCCAGTCTTGCTGGGCTTTTGCATATCTACAGGAAATAATACACAATAAAAAACAATAAATATAATAGTGATACTACATCAACAATAATTCTTCTGATTACATTCGCAAGAAATACAACAACCAAATAAATAAAAAAATAGATATAATTAATCTCCACATCTTTTATTTTACTCATTGTGTATAGATACACAACGAAAGTAGAAAGGAGTATTGTTATACTCAAATAACCAATCTTATATCTTTTTGTTTCTCTTATATCCATAACTACCGTACAGTTTTAAGTTCTTGTAAGAATTTTAAATAAATATGATACTGTATAGTTGGAGCCCCCTTTACAATAGTGTGATGCCATCCTATAGAGGAAC
Source organism: Bacteroidales bacterium UBA5206 (assembly GCA_002412705.1). Taxonomy (GTDB): domain Bacteria; phylum Bacteroidota; class Bacteroidia; order Bacteroidales; family Tenuifilaceae; genus UBA5206. The sequence continues at coordinate 18,568 of DHVO01000233.1, forward strand.
CATCAACAGCATTAAATAACATTGCTCTTGGAAAAGCTCCTGGAGCACTAACATTTATTACATATATTCCCATTCCTTGTCCATTTTGCAAATAATTCTCGGCCTTCATCCGAAAAATATGCTCTTGTCCCTGTAATGTTACCGCTAATCCTCCTGAAACTGCACCTAACCCTGTATTTACCATTCCCAAAATCCAAATACCTACACCTTCAACCATATACCTAGTCACAACTTTATCCCTATCATATGTTTGATTTGGAAATAGCTGATTGGAATTTGCATCTGCAATATACCCCGCATTATACTTACCAAACAATTGGGCTATATCACTATCCCCTCCTCCTTGGGGGTCTCGGCCTAAAAGGCTTTCCTTCTTGTTTTATTAATCCATTCTAATGAAGCAAGCCTAAGAAGAAACTATGACAAAACACACAAAACTAAAAACAAAATAAGCAAAAACAAGTGTCTTTAATAAAACTTGGGATAAATGCCTTTTCGCATTCCATTTATCATTTATATTAGAATATGTTATTATTTTTTTGTACCTAATAAAGTTAAACGCAAGAAGCAGCAAATATCCAAAGCCAAAGTAGAGACTAACATATTTGATAGAAAAAAGAAGTATAATAATTGTATCAATATTCATTATTTGTACCAGAGATAATAGTAATACTCCAGCGAATTCCTTCTGATGCCCTAATACGTAAATGCTTTTGTAACAATTAGCAATTACATAAAAACAATAATCAAATATTATAAGTGGATTCATATCAATGTTTTCAGTTTTAAAAAATTTGTCGAGTTACCTTATTTTGAAACATATTTTTTTCATCTAAGTACCCCCCTAATTTATTGCAGTCAATCTGTTTTATCTTCCATATCTATATGGGAGAGTAGGGAGGCTTTGCTCAAACCTATAAACTCCATCCTTTGTAACTTCCCAAAACTGGTTTAAGAGGTTGTATGCCTCTTTACCACCCATATAGAAAAAAGAAGCAACATCGCCATAACCTGGTATTATTCCAATTGTTGAAAATGTTAAATCAAGTTTATGTTCTGTAGACCATCCAAAATTTCTTCCGTTATTCAAAGAACCAGCAATGCTTAAAATATCAGCAGGCCATCCAATGTAGGGTACAAATTTTGAATACTTCAAAACTGGCATTGTACCCCAATGCTTAGAAATTATTGGAACCAAATCGTTTGATAAAACTTGATTCATTTTAGAATAGAATCCAGCCGTTGAACCTATAGTTGTAATTAGTTGCGATTCTGGGGTTCCGTAATATCTATTTTCAATCGAAAGGCCATCCCCTTGCCCTTGGGGGAGTATCAATATAGCCCTTTAACTGAAACTGGAATAATCCTCTCCACCTTTGACACTACCCCGTCTTTTACAGTATACCTGTATGTGAAAAAGTCATCTTTAATTATCCCTTGGGCCATCTTTCCATAAAGATTGTCATCACTTACTACGGGATCTTGTGCAAGCGTGCTTAGCACATTATCAAATTGTGACGTGTCTCTTCGATTTGAGCCGAGGTCGATCAAGTATTTCTCAAATCCAGAATAAACCAAAACTACATAATCCTCATATTTAAATATATATGAAGGCTCATAAGCAAGTTCTCTTCGGAGGTCTATTCCTTTTAACAGGAAGTACTCCATTTCGTCAACTGACCTATAATCCACCTTGATCACTCTACTTGAGAGTTCATTCACTTGTAAAACTTCAATATAGTTCTTTACAATGCTTTTTAGAATATCATTTTTATTGACAACATCCTGTGAATAAAGCGTATTAACCTTAATAAATGAGGTTAATACAATTATTATCATTAGCTTTTTCATAGTTATTCTCCTATTAGGTATGAAAAACCACTTCCCCTAGTTATTCTAATATACAGGTCATTATTGTAATAATACACATAATTGGGGGAAAGAATAAAATTATTTGTTTTTAGATTGAAGAAATCAAAATCTGCGGGAGAGGCTCCAGCATCAAAGGGATGCGTATGAATGTGGCCCTCGATAGCGTACCAAGTACCATTAAATAGAACCATATTCTTTTCTACAGGAAACCAGTTACTATAAGCCTTATCATACTCATTTCTTTGCCACTTCCCTTTGACATAACCTTCATATGGCATTACCAAAACCCCTTCGCAGGTTAACCAAGCAGTTAATTCGGTATTTACCTTTTTTTGCATTTGTAGCATAAAATCTTCCGCTACTTTGCTGTCTGGCAACATGATTCCTGTAAAAGGATCCCCTCCTCCCTGGGGCTTCATATAATCTGGATTAGGCACCATTAGAACGTAGTCCCTGGAACTTATTGAAACCAAATTACCCGAATAAAGTGTGTACCCATTAACAGTTTTAGGTATTAAGGGGCTATAGTACAAGGAAACAACAGGAAAACCAACCTCCTCGCCTGTAGCCCTATCAATATACACTCCTTTACCCACATGACGGTAGCCCAAACTTCCTGATGCTGGGCCACCAGTCCATACACCTCCGCCATTCATTCTGCCCACCCGAAGCTCCTCATAAGCCATGTCGCTCGGGTTAATAGGATCTAACAGCGGTTTAAGCCCCGTGGGATCGGTAAAGTTAACCGGATTGCTGTAGCAGTACGCATAGGGAGAAACCGCCACATCCTCTTCAGCTAAGGGATCTACTGCACTCCAACGCACACTGGTTGGGTCGTACAGGCGCGCATGAAAATCGAGCATGTTTAGCGGGAGCCCTATCTCTTCCTTTCCCCCAAAACCAAAACGATTTACGGCTCCACTTACCACCCTATACGTATTCAGTTCAAGACCAGATGGGTAGTAGTGGTTCACGCTTGCGGCCTTTGCCTTACCCGTTACGGCATCGCGGGTAAAGGCAACCCTAACGTTACCCTGGTTATCGGTAAGACTATACTCCTGCGTGTAACTGGCAAAGCCGTTGCAAGTTATTCTTCCCTCTGGGGTACTAATGCTTGCTAAGCTTGTCCCACTAAACGTAAGTGGGCCATCGTAGTATAACGTTATTCCGCCTACGCTGGCTTTTAACTTCTCTCCTGCCGCGCTATATGCGTAGCCGTACTGCGTTGTGCTCCCTCCCTGTACTACAGTAATGGAATTGGGAAGGTTAATCTCATTATATACCACAGAGGTAATTCCTCTATTGGCATCCGTTAGGGTATTCCCATTAGCATCATAGGTGTACTCAACACCAGTACCAGCGACGTCTCTAAATGACAAGGGGTTAGACACGTTCGCTCTAGCATCTGAGATATTCACAACTCTATTCCCGCTGTAGGTGTACACCAACTTATCCATTTCACCAAAGTTTCCCACCGCAGTTTCACCAAATCGGGTTAGGCTAACTATATTCCCGTTGCTATCGTAAGAGAAATTCTCATTATACCTCCCTTTGCTAGATGCAAATGAACTTCCCGCCCCATAACTTGCTGACAATAACCGCTTATGCGAATCGTAACCATAGCCATAGCCCATCCTAGTGCTATCGGTGCTATGCTTGGTGATCCACTCGACCCCCGAAAGCAATCCGTCGTAACGAGGAACACCTCCTAACGCAGAAAACCCTTCCTGGTAATGAAGCTTCATTCGGAATAAGTCATTTGATGCAGTATTAACATCGTTAATATCGGTTAACCAACCACGAATATTGTAAAAATAATCAACTTGTTGCAAATACCCCGCGCCACTTTTGCCCAAGTTCCTCTTAACCAGTTCTCCTAACGGGTTATACTCATAGCTCACCAATTGCGAACGGGGCAAGCCTCCTGTACCAGGTATCTCTACATCTATAGAACCAACCTGCCCTTGTGGGGTGTACTGAAAATAGTACTTTATTGCTATCCTAGCCACCCCTGATGTATAATGGGTAAACCTACTTGCCTCAACCTGACCACCAAAACTATACTTAGAAGATGTGTATTGCTCTGTTCCACCTCCAGCACTATTGTTTATGGCATTCTTTCTAACGGACTGGAGCAAACGCCCATACGAATCGTAAAAAAACCAACTTTCCATCCAGTTGGAAGAGCCCAATACTTTTGTTTTTACATATGTTGCAAGGCCTTTGGCCGATCCTGTATCAGAGGGCGCTCCAAGGTTAACCAGCTCCGATGCTTTAAACTTGGACTTAAAATAATTATCGTAAACATAAAACTCATAAACATCGCTACTTGTTACAATAGGATAGGCACCATTCAGGCTGTACAGAGAGGCAGAGTTGGTTCCCAAAAAAGTTTCAAAGGTGCTGTCACTACTTGCATCGGAAAACTGCTGCATCTTCTCTCTATTGTCAGCTAAAGTATACGTTTTAATACCCCAGCAAACAGTTCTTCCAAAAATATCATATTTCATGAACTTCCACTTGTTCTGCGCCCTCAAATTTCCATCCCTAGTCATTATAACCCTATCTAACTTATCATAAACAAACTCTATGGGCCCCCTGCTTGGTATAGATTTAGAGGCAATCCTAGACTTTGAATCGTAAACATACCTAAAAACCAATCCATTTAAAATAGCATTGTCTGGATTAACCACATAGCCCAACGAAGGCAATGATTGAACCGCAAGAGGAGGAAGGACAATGGACAATCGCCCAAAAGAATCGTATAGGTAGTAAGTTTGCAGCCCCGATTGTTCTACTAAAATAACCCGACCGCTTTTCTCAGAATACTTGCGCTGCACATTGCCATTAGCATCTGTAACTTGCTGCATTACAAGTTCTCCTGCCGGATAAAAAGCACTGCCCGTAAAAGTACCGTTAGCGGAATAAGCAAAACGTCTAACATAATTTGCTGTATTACTTCCATAGCTATAAGTAACACATTTGGAACTATTATGCCAATCGCTTCCGGGTTCAGTGACTGAAACAACCCGTTCCAAAGGCGATTTTTCAAAAACTGTTTTAGTAAAAGCTTTGGAATCCCCTTTAATTCCATATGTTGAAGAATTGTTATAAAAGGACTGTTGCGAATTTAAGGGGTTATTAATATCTCCCATGTTTGAAACTGCGGCAAAAGGAAGATAACTATAGGACTGCATCCCAAATTCATCGTATGCAAAAACCTTAATAAGATCCAAATCAGAACTAACATTAAACTGAGTTGAAAGGGCTGGGCGTCCAAGTTCATCCAAAAAGACCACAGACTCTCTAATTCGATCTTGAGAAACAAACCAAACGTCATTAAATCGCTTTACGGAATCGCTATTAATAACCATATTATAACTATAACTACTATGCTGCGACACACGCTGAAGTGAACCAACAATCTGGGCGTTAGAAGTAAGGCAACTAGAAATCCCCCCTAATACAACCCCAATTATAAAATATTTATTATAGTTCATATTTCTAAATAATATTAAAACACATAAACGTAGTTAATATCACAATTCAATTTGGGGCAATGGCTTTGACAAGCCATAAATTATGGAAAAACTCCATGTTTGAGTCTTTACAACAACACCTAATTCTCTAATTATTAAAGAAACAGAATACGTCCCCTCCTGATTAAATGTTCTAGACGTACTACTTCCTGATGGGGATAAGTTAACTTGAAGATTCGTCACCTGAGCAGAGGAAGAGCCTTTGGGTATAAACGAAACACTCCATTCTGCATTATAGGTTCCTGTTCCCTTCGTAATAAGCGCCTTAATTGTAATATCCTCAGCTTGAAAAGGACACGTAGATGAATTTAAATATGAAAGTCCACCTCTAGGCAAATACACATAGCTGTAAGCTACAGTCAAAGGGCTTTTAACTGTAACAGAAACATTCCTACTAGTACTCTTCACAAGTTTTCCATAACGAGAGCACTGTAATGTAACGATATAGCTACCAACATTTGAATATTTATGAGAAAAAGAAGAACTACTAAGCACTTGCGAATATCCATCGCCATAGTTAATAACCCATTCATAAGCTGGATTGTAATTAACGAAACCTTGCAACGGAACGGATATATCATGATCTGTTACAAAACTCAAATTTATGAAACCAGGATCTACCCATTCATCAACCAAGTACCTATCGCCTAGGGGATCTGTTTCAAGAATAATATTTGAATCACCTTCTTGAAGCTTCCTCTTATTAACTGCGATTGTTCTCAAGTTCTTATTATTATCTCTTGTTGCTACAATTTGCCCTAAGGTATTAAAAACATTATACTGAGTTTGTCCCCTTGCATCAGTTTCTCGTATTACTCCAAGGGGAGCTAGATTGCTATAAGTAGAAATCATAGACTTTGGATTGGTTAACCTTATACTTTGCTCTCCATTTAGGTAATTTTTGATATTGTCATATCGACAATTACTGCATTTCAACAAATAATAGTTCCCGTCTGCACTCATCTTATTTGCGTGATAAACACCATCCTTCGTTAAAAACTCGAGAATTTCACCCCTTACCCCATATTGAGTAACAGAATATACAGGAGAATAAAGAGACAGGTTATAGTTAAAACGATAACCACCAGAATTAATAACGGAGGGAGATTGAAAAGAATTTTCACTTACTGGATAATTTAACTGGTACTTTTTCGTGACCAAAATTTGTCCGTTTGCCTGCTTCTCGTAAGCATAGAACTCATAATCCATAACAGTATTAACACCATCTTTGCTTAATACCGTTTTAATCTCAACTGGCTCACTGTAACTCCCTCTATTTCGAAGCAAATTAATTCCCAATATTTCACTATGTGCCATGTTTTTTACGGAATTATCGTAAATGTTATAGCACACCGCCTCGCATCCCTCCGGAAGCGAATCCAATGCAGGAGTCGTTCTTATACAATTCTTTAAACAGATTCTTAAATCAGCACTATACTGAGAAAGTGTTGCATCCAATGGCACACTATAGTCATTATCAAAAGAATACTTCTTAGAGACAATTATTTTCTCTGTTGGAACAGTATAACTGACAACTTGATCCTCGAAACTAAAATCCATCCCAAAATCTGGTTTCTTGTATGAAATCATCTTGGTATCAGTCACCCCCATAGACCCATCTGGACTATAGATCGTTTTATCAATGCGCTCCAACTCGCGCCAAGCACTTATAAAATAGATTTTGAGTGCATTTAATTTATAATCTATTTGAGGTATATTGTTGACCTTATAACGTTTTTCATACACTGGATATAATTTCAACCCACTTTGAACTACTCCAGACTGAATCTCGCCATAATAAAAATCTTCTTTCCCTACAATAACACCATTATTGTTTTTATCAACCTTTCGAATTAAAACAGGTGTATTCCATAAAGAAAACAAGGAAGGAACCCGCCTATCAGACTCATTCATAACACTCAAACTTCTTGTCCCAAAATTCAAAACTCGCGAATGTATTGAGGAAGACGCCCAATTTAAATTGCTAGGCAAAATACTCAGATTCGTTCGCTCAATTGGAAGTTCAAAATAGTAACTGGATGTCCCAAGTCCTTCTTTGTAAACAAGAACTTTTCTATAAAGGACTTGAGATGAAAAAGGAAGAATACCCATACCATGATAAGATGCCTTTATTAATGTGTTTGTACCAGTCCAGACTCCAGAGATCATTAAATCGTGCTCATTGGAAATACTTACGGCAGAAATAGGATGATACAACATTACACCAGAAGAAACATTAGAATTGTCTTGTATATAATCAAACTTCATTGACTCTAGCAAGTTCAACTCAGTGTCGTATTTGTTAATAGATTCGACTCTAAGGCCAGATCCTAAAACCTCACCCCCCTCATAAATAAAGCGATTTACTCCCCATAAATACTCTGTAACGAGTCCATCTGGATTTGTAATTGACTTTAACATTCCAGGCATCATTGATAGTAGATTCGCTGTCCTATCTGCCCCATTCTTTCGAATAGAAGATACTGGCAGCCAAGAAAGGCTTCCATTACTTCCATAAATTGAAGGTACTATATGAGGATTGGACTTCCCGTTTGAATATCCCCACAAATCTCTCCCAAAAGAATTAACTAAAGGCAGATTCCCTGGATAGTATTCAAAAGAAAATGGAATTATGACATCCCTCTCTAATGTGGCAACATCCACTCCATTAAGCAATAACTGATCCTTACTTGTTATTGGGCTATTATCCGTCGAATTTTCATGTCTAAAAAGATAACGTTTGGAGTATGGCGACTTTATTCCTAAAAAACCATCCTTTGCAAACTCAATAGTAATTTCCTTCAACCTTTTCCAATCACTATTATTCGTTGTTGCAAAGCCTGAAACCTTATGATAAGTATATTTAAAATTGACTTCGCATATCCCTGTACTAATACGCGTTAATCCAGGCATAAAAAAATCTATAGTATAACTATTACGATTAACACTAGAAACTCCTGTCGCATTTATTATCTCAACATCATATGCAAACCGATTTTCCTTATAAGAAAAGCAACTCGAACCAACGCCAGTAGTATTAGAATAATCCCACAACAAAATAGTCCTGTTATCATCCATAGTTCTAGTTAAAAGCCAAGAAGAAGTGTACTGATCTGTCATATTTACAATATCAGTCCGAGCCGTTTCTTTCATATCAAAAACACCCTCTACACCATTTGGAAGGACTACCCTAAACTTTTCTATAGCACCAGAACTCCCCTTCTCATATATAAATTTCAAATTGTTTTTCGGGAAGCAGTACACACTTCCATCCCGGCCTAATACAAACTTCCCTTTTACACCAAAAACATCATAATAAAAAACATCCGGACTATCATCATAATTATTAGCATCAACATTTACAAGAAAATCGATATCACTCTCTACAAACTGGTCTACCCTTTTATTCGAGATCAAATCTAAAGTACCTGAACGATTTAGGTAACCAACGGAAGAGTAGTCATCAGGAAACCCTAAAACTACTCTTGTAATTCTACCTCCAGTTTCTAATCGCCACCCCATACCAGCAACAGAAGGTAATTCGTCCACATGAAATCCTGACGCATTATATGAAAGGCCTATACTTAAACCAACATCTGTAAACGAATAGATCGGAAAATGAATATCCGGAACGCCATTTGCAAGAGAAGGTTGCCGTTCAATAGATTTTATTAAAGCAATACCCTCAGTGGAAGGAAGGATACTTTCGACTCTATGACCTCTAGATGTTATGGTTTGAGCATTCACCTTAAAAGCAAAAACAAGAACAAAGAGTACTAACAAATAATTTATAAACTTATCCATATAGTGACAAAATTTAACTTATTGGTTTAATAACTTATTACACATAAATTTACACCCTTAACACAAATTAACACGCACTCATAATGTGTTGTAAAACATAATCAGAAATCTTCATATTCGGCAGAACAGACAAAAAAGGAATAACAACCTCTTTTATCAAGTAGTAATTTTGGAAAATTTATATACAAGCTTTACTCGCTACTTATGTTCCACGCCGTATCAAGACAAGCGGCTAAGCACAAACCCACAAACCAGCACTAGCCATGAAAAGACACACACTTTTAACCCTTGCACTAATCCTTGCAGCGGGAATGCTAGCAGCCCAAAACAACCCATTCCAAAGGCTAAACTTTGTACTAGGTAGCTGGACAGGAACAGGTAGCGGCTTTGGCAATGCAAAATCCACAGTAGAATCCTCCTTTAAGCCCGCTTTAAACGGAAGTTTTATTGAAGTAACCAACGAATCGTACTTTGAGCCAACCCAACGTAACCCCAAAGGGGAGCACCACATCGACAAAGGGTTTATTAGCTACGATAAAGCCAGAAAGACCATTGTATTTAGGCAGTTCCACGTAGAGGGCTTTATTAATCAGTACATTCTAGTCGATTCCCTTTCCAACGACTCAACCCTAGTTTTTGAATCCGAGATCATTGAAAATTTTGTTGAAGGGGGCAAAGCCCGCTGGACCATTAAGAAAACCGCACACCAGTCGATAGAAACCACCTTCGATTTGGCCATGCCTAACAAGCCATTTGCCTGCTACGGAACCAATAACCTTACCAAAACCAGCGACTCAGTATCTGCAGGCGAACCTAAAGCCACTGGCATTGGAGGCATCTTTTTCTTCTCCAATAACCCCGCACAAACCAAGGAGTGGTATGCCAAAAACCTAGGACTAGAGGTTAACGAGTGGGGCTCCAGCTTTGAGTTTAGAAACGCCAACAGGCCACAGGAAATAAACTACCTACAGTGGAGCCCGTTCAAAACGGGAAGCAAGTACTTTGCCCCATCAGAAAAGGAGTTTATGATTAACTACCGAGTACAAAACATTGAGGCACTTATAACCAAGCTTAAGCAGAATGGCGTAACTATTGTAGATAGCCTTGAGGTTTACGACTATGGTAAGTTTATTCATATTATGGATGCCGAGGGCAACAAAATTGAGCTATGGGAACCCATTGATAGCGTTTTTACCAACATGGGAGGCAAAACCACTAAATAGCACTACTACATACAGCAACGCCTTTGGGTTTAAACAAAAACACAAAAGCCATGAAAAAACTAGCAATACTAGCCACCCTTATGCTTCTAGCCACAATTGGGGTAGCACAGGAGTACGTTACCAAAGCACCCGATTGGTTTAAGAAACCCCCAAAGATTGAAGGCAAGTACGTTGCCGTTGGCAAGAGCTGGTCGGCAAGGGAGAGCATTGCCGAGGACAAGGCACGCATGGCAGCACTAGCCCATATTGCCAACCAGATTAACCCGCCCAAGCAAAGCTGGTTCTCAAAAATATTTAGGCGCGGCAACAGAACCGAGAGGGTTACCACAACCAAAACCACCAACGAGGCCACACTAAAAAACACAAGCACCATAAAAAAAGCGGTACAGCAGGAAAACGGCGGATTTACGGTTTACCTTCTGGTTACAAGCGACAGAGAGAAATAATTTAAGCCAGCAGCCAAACCCACTACTTCTACACTTACTCCTATTTACTTGGTAGCATGATCTTTATTATAAAAAAGTTATGGCTACAGTTAAATTATTGCACTTTATTTATTAGGTTTGATAGGTACAACGGTTGGTGTATAGATTCCTATAATTTTGGGTGTATATGTACGACGGGGTTGTATAGATAAGTAAGTTAGCATTCATTGTAAAAAGAGACCCGTACAAATTAGAAACATATGGCACAAACAGTAGACGGAGCCTTTACTGAATTTAATAAAGACTCAGTAAACCTAGACCCCGAGAGGACTAAAAAAGCAAATAGTAGTAGAGATTGGTTAATTGGGCAATTAAAAAGTCTTCCAAATAAAGTAGATAACTTTCCTTCTCTTTATGAAGGTATGTCAATTAAGTTTGGTTCATTTGCTCGTAAAACAAAGATTAGACCTTTAGACGATATTGACTTAATTTTAACTTTTGGAGCTTCAGGTTCAACTTATTGGACTCATATTTATGGACAAAGTTATACTCTAAACGCACCAGAGTCTGCTACTGATTTAAGAAAGTTATGCAATGACGATAATACTATTAATTCAATAAAGGTTGTAAATAAAATTGTATCATCACTAGACCAGATTGAACGCTATAAATCAGCCGTAACTCATCGCAGACAAGAAGCAGCCACATTACAACTTAATTCTTATGAATGGAATTTTGATATAGTTCCAGCATTTTATACAGATACAGGCTATTATTTAATTCCTGATGGTAATGGTGGATGGAAAGCAACAGACCCACGAATAGACCAAAATAGGACAACAGAAGTAAATCAAAAACACGATGGCAAAATTCTTCAATTAGTAAGGACTTTAAAGTATTGGAATAGACGTGCTCAGATGCCAACAATACCTTCATACCTATTTGAAAATCTTGTTCTTAATTTTTTTGATTCAAGGTCAGAAATTTCAAAATGGATTGATGTTAATCTAATAAATTTTTGGCATCATTTAAAAACTGCAATATACAACCCAGTTCCTGACCCAAAAGGGTTTCAAACAGATATAAACACTTTGTCATATTCAGATAAGGAAAAAATATCGAATAAAGCAAGTGACACATATGACAAAGGTTATGAAGCATATAAGATAGAAACTGAGGAGAAAAATCAAGAAAAGGCAATTAATAAATGGCGTGAAATCTTTGGCGATGATTTCCCAAAATATGAATAATCATGGCACAATATAATCCTTATAAAGGTTCATTTGAACAATCAAAATCTTTTAGTAGCTATGCAGAAATAACATTATGGATTTCTACAGGTTTATTAATAATAGCTTATTTATTAAAAGAAACAAATATTAGTTGGTTGTATATCAGTGAGTTTATCTTAAATATAAATTGCTTTTTTATTGTTGCATTTGCAATACTGTCATTTATCTCTGAGACTGTTTTTTATCAAGCAAGTATTCAGCGGAGAGAGGATTTTATAGATAATTCTTTCGAGACAACTTTAGCGGAGAATAGGTCTGAAGAGTATTATACAAATGACAGTATTACATCAGGCATTTATAAAATGGCAGTTAATGGATTTGAAAATTCTTTGTTTACATACAATATTGCAAAAAAAATGACAACTCCTCTATGGTTAAAAAACATCGGTTTTGCTGTATTGATTTTGACTTTCTCAATATTTGGATACAACAGTGCTTTTACTCTATTAATTCAACTAACCCTACCAATTTTACTATTACAACAAGCAATTAAACATACTTTATTTGTTTATCGAATAAAGAGAGTTTACGAGAATAATCGTAGGTTATTTAATGACCTGAAAAATTTAAATGATTCAAAACATAAAAGACCGGAGATTATTCTGAATGTATTGGATTATGAAACAACATTAACTTATGGCTCAATCTTGTTAAGCTCTAAAATCTATGACGAACTTAATCCTACTTTATCAGTGAAATGGGAGGAAATCAAACAACAATATAATATCGAATAAACAACTACCGCCAATCGAGTAAACTGCCCCGCCAGTTAAGCTGACGGGGATAAGCTCCTACAATTTACCCCGTACTGAAAGGGCAGGGCCACCGTACGTACGGGTCTCGTACTGGGCGGTTCGCTATTTCACAGAAAACAATCCCCTTGCGGGTTTTAGGTGATTGTAGGGCTCCAACAAGGAGATGTAGCCCCGTTTTTCAACCGCTCCACGCAGAGGCATGCTATGCGGCAACCCCCAACCAAATCAGGCTTTTCCTTCTCCGTTCGGAATTCCTACCCTTAAAATGGGTTGCGGCAAATACCTACCTTAACGAACGGCTACAGTCAGAGAATTTCTATTACCTTTAACTAGCTTTTTAACGGCGGATAAGACCGCTGGCGGTTAACTCCCCAGCGTAAGCAACTGCTGAGCGTTGTGCAAAATTTTGAATTCAAGAAATGAGAATAAGTAGAATAACATTGACATTAATCCTTTTTGTACATGTAAACCTATTTGCTCAAACTGGAAATATCAAAGGAGACGGTTTAATATCTGTCAATCCTGAGAATTATCCGACTATTCAATTTTATGAAAATAAAGAAGATACAAAACCTATAAAATCAATAAAAATATTTGATGACAAGGAAATTAATTCTTTCACTATTAAAGATTTAGATTTAATAGAAAAAGAGTGGTTCAAACCATTACATATCAATCTTGACTATTACATTTTTTATTTTCAATGTTCAAACGTTGATGCAAATTGGTATCAAATAATCATAAACGAAGAATCAAACTTAAAATACTGGATAAAAAAATCTCCTAACTTAAAATATGTATCGTGGGAGAAGTTTTTATGTGAGACAGTTTCTGTTAGACCAATTGATACAATCTCAAATCCAATTTTAATGTCACCTAGTTTTGACTCGGAGAAATGCAAAAAGCAATTAGTTGATTGTTTAACGCCTATAGAAACTAAAGGTGACTGGTTGAAAGTAAAAGTTGATCCAGCTGTATGCGACAGAACTTTTGAGATGAATGATGACGAAATATTTGTAGGATATATTCGATGGAGAAAAGATGATAAATTGCTGATAGAATACTTTCTGACATTATAAAAAAACGTTGCACAACAAAGTACATATTGCAAGGCGGGGTTTGGAGGGATGACTATAAACGAATAGTTTTATATTATTGGATTAATGGATATTTTTGACAGAGTTTAAAAGAAAAATAAAAAACAAGCAAGAACAATTATAGAAACCATTAGATTTGACAAAGAATCAATTGATAAAATCTTAGAATAAAATGAGTCTAGAAGTTCCTATAATATTATTAATTATTGCTATTCCAGTTTATTTCTTGTCTAAGTGGATTTTAAAGAGATTGAAACTTGGAGATGAAAAGAATAGAAAATACTTTGCTATTATTCCGGCAACTATATTAAGTCCTCTTTTGTATGCTGGAATTATAATGATTTGGATTTTTTCCATTTCCTATTATCCAAAAACCGATTTTAACAAGAAAGAATGGAATGAAAACAAGGATGAGAGATACAAAATGTCGAAAGACATAATTAAAAGTGAAATTTTAATTGGAAAAACTAAAACCGAAGTCATTGAACTTCTAGGAACTGAATATTATTCACACGATGAGAATCATATGGGTTATAATTTGGGGTTTGTACCAGGATTATTAAATATTGACCCTGATGTTTTAGATATTTATTTTGAGAAGGGAAAGGTAATTAAAGTCGAACAGAGAAATACTTAAATACAATAAACTGGCTACAACAGGGGGTTTAGCCTACTGGGGCTGATGATGCAAATGCAGAATTTCTATTACCTTTAACTAGCTTTTTATCGGCGGATAACGCCGCTGGCGATTAACTGCCGAGCGTTGTGCCTTATACAAAACAGACCAAGAAAACAATGAAGAATAAACTCTACATATTATTTCTAATAATTACATTGCAATCCTGTTTGACCCTAATAGACCCAGAACATCAAGCAATGTATATTGAAAGCTATAGGTCATTTGACAAAAAATTGGTTGACCATTTCCCTTTAAAAGTCCCCAATAACTGGACTTACGTATCCTATGGTGCACCACATTATATTAATGAATGGAATGGCACTACAGGACTAGAATTAAAAACCCGAATAACTTCTAAAAACAAATTTGAGAAACTTAAAAACCAACTAACAGAAAACGTAAAGATATTGAAGAACTCAACGGATAGTTGTTTGCTGATTGTTGATTCTGAGATAAATTCGAGGTCTATTAAATGTGAGAGGTTATATCCAATACCACAAGACGCAATAT
>DHVO01000006.1 GCA_002412705.1 Bacteroidales bacterium UBA5206
CAAGGAAAAGGGAAACCCTTTATGCTAAATATGAAAAAGGTTGACGAGTATCCCTTTACCATAGCCAAGCGCCCCCAAGAACCAGTTAAGCCATACAGCTACTTCGCAGAAGACGTTACCTTTAAAAACGGTGACATTGAACTTAAAGGAACATTTACCAGACCAAATGCTAAGGGCAAGTACCCAACTGTTGTTCTAATATCGGGTTCCGGACCATCGGATAGGAACCAAACCATTTTTGGGCACAAAACATTCTTGGTGCTTGCTGATTTACTTACACGCTCAGGAATAGCAGTGCTACGCTACGACGATAGAGGGGCTGGCAAATCTTCAGGAAACTTCTTTACGGCAACCCTAGTTGACCATGCCAAAGATGCATCGGAAGCGGTTAACTACCTTTTATCTAGAGAAGATGTAAATACAGATAACGTTGGAGTAATAGGCCACAGCCTAGGCGCCGAAATTACTGCTATTGCAGCAAACTACAACCCCAACATTAAGCACATAGTTCTAATGAGTGGTGCAGGGAATACTCTTGAAAATGGAATTTACGAGCAAACTAGAGCAATATATAACCAAATGGGGGCTAGTAAAGAGGGTATAGATTTGAATGAGGATATACTTAGGGCTGTAATACAAACTTATAAAAGCTCAGCAAACGATAGCCTTATGAAAATTAACGTGAAAGCAGTTCTGGAAACCTTTAACACAAAGGTTGCGGCCATTTCGGAAAAGGATCAGGAGCTACTTGAACTCTCAGTTCCCTTGAATATTAGAAATTTCGGCAAACTACTCAACCCTTTTATGAGGTACGACCTATTCCATAATCCGTGTGATGAGCTTAGTAAGGTAACGATTCCTGTATTTGCTATAAACGGAGATAAGGATGTACAAGTTTTCCCTCAAAACCTTGCCCTAATAGATAGTGCGCTAAAAAAATCGCAGAGTAAAAACTTTAAAATAAAGCTTTACCCAAATAAAAACCACCTATTCCAAGAGTGTACAAAGTGCACAGTTGATGAGTACTATGAGCTAGAGCAAACAATATCGGAGGATGTTATAGCCGACCTTGTACTATGGATAAAAGGTCAATAGCTATAATCCGCTCAAGTACTTATTAAGCGTCTTTAGCAGCTCTGGAGCGCTAAATGGCTTAGCTAAATAATCATCAAACCCAGCCTGTAAGCATCGGGCACGCTCATCGTGAAGGGCATAAGCCGTTTGGGCAATAATTGGAATGCGTTTATCTAGCTTCCGTATCTGTTCTATGGCTTTAAGCCCATTCATGATGGGCATATTAATATCAAGAAGAATGATATCGGGCTTACGATCGTTCATTAGCTTTAGTAGCGATGCTCCATTTGTAACATGCTTAATGATTATGTTGCTCTTGCGAAGCACCTCTTCAATGAAAAGGTACGATGGTAGATCGTCCTCAGCAACATAGAGTATCTTACCAGAAAAATCGTACTGAGCAAAAAGATTTTTAGCTGGCTCTTCCTTGCTTATCAGAATAGCCGAAATATAAGGGATGGTGAAGAAAAAGGTTGTTCCCATACCAATTTCTGATTCCAACCAAATTTCGCCACCCAACAGAGCAACCAAACCCTGAGTAATGCTAAGCCCAAGTCCTGTTCCCTCTTTATAATCGGTAACATTTTCCTGTGCAAAACGCTTAAATATAAGATCAAAGGCTTCCGGCCGAATTCCCTTGCCAGTATCCTTCACATAGAATTTAAGGAATAGCTGACCTGCCTTGGAGTAGGGAATAAAGCCTAGCTCTATAGAACCTTCGCGTGTAAACTTAATGGCATTGCTAACCAAGTTAATCACTATCTGCTTAAAGCGCACGTCATCGGTATTTACAATGTAGCTGCTTTGCCCCTTGGGTATATTTAGCTTAAACTCAACATCCTTGTTTAAATCCTTAAGCCTACTAGTGGCTATCTCCTCTATCTCCCTAATAACCTCCACAACATCAATAGGTTTAAGGGCAACATGGAGCTGATTAGACTCTATTTTGGAGATATCAATAATGTCATCAATTATCCGTAGTAGCTGGCGTCCAGAGTTCTGAACTATATCAACATACTTCTCCACTTTAACAGGAGGTAGTTCGGAATCCTTAAGCAAATTGCTAAAGCCAATAATGGCATTCATTGGTGTGCGTATCTCGTGGCTCATATTAGACAGAAACGCAGACTTAAGTCTATCCGACTCCTCGGCTCGTGCCTTTTCCTGCTCCAACACCTGCTGTTTATCCTGCAGCTGCTGCGTTATTTCCAGCTCCTTACGCAAAGCGGTATTAATACTGGAAACCATTACCGATAGAGAGACCGAGATAAATAGTGTTAGCGCCATAAAATTGGCTGCATTTACAATAAACGCCCCAACAGAGTAATTCTTAAAAAGAAAAGCCGAAGGTAAATCAACAAAAAGGAGAATAAACAGAAGCACTAGAGTTACCCCGTTTATACCAGAAGCAATGAACGCTCCTCTTTTCTCGAAAAAGAAACTAGTGAGAATAGGAAACACAAAAAGCCACATAAAACCTGCGCCAATTGGGCCTAGTATAAGAATAAGCGATACACCCAAAAAGTATATTACAGAAAGTATTAAAAATGATTTTGTTTTAGCACTCAACCTAGCCGATAATGCAACCCATATACAAAAGCCGTAAGCAAGAGTATCAATTATTGCAACGCTCCATAAACCCTCCTCAACCGACAAGATTACGCTGGGAACATAAGCTATAAAGCCAAAAAATACAATGCTTAGGATAAGTACATATAGCAATCTATTCTTCCAATAGGAAAGCGTCACATCCTCATCAAACTCTGTGTAAGGAAAAAACCGAGAGAAGTAGTTTATAAACGCATCAAGTTTTTGTGCCATGTTCTACTATTAGTTTATCCTTAACAAATGTATCCTATTTAAGTTTATAAACCATCTCTGCCTTAAGCATATCCATCAAAAAATGTTGAGCATAACAAACTATGCACAAATACTCTTTTTATACATCTATTTTATTGTTATACTTACAGTTACAAATACAACTAGCCATGAAACACCTAAATCGATTAGTACCTGTTTTAGCCCTTACATCGTTGCTACTTACCTCTGGTAAAATTTACTCGCAAGGCCATAAGAACAATGGAACAACCCAATATGTAAATCCTTTTATAGGTACCCGCGACATGGGGCACTGCTACCCTGGCGCCACTGTTCCCTTTGGCATGGTACAGCTGAGCCCCGACACCGATACCGTTTTATACTCCACCGGCAACGGATACAACCCTGAGGTTTACAGATACTGTGCTGGCTACCAGTACAACGATTCTACCATAGTTGGATTTAGCCATACGCATTTACACGGAACAGGGCACTCAGATTTAGGCGATTTTTTAATAATGCCAACCACAGGTGCCATTAAACTAAACCCGGGAACAAGCCAGAGTCCCGAAAAAGGTTACCGAAGTAGATATAAAAAGCAATCAGAGAAAGCCTCACCAGGGTATTACGCAGTAACACTTACCGATTACAACATAGCCGCAGAGCTAACCGCTACAGTGCGCGTAGGCATCCACCAGTACGTTTACCCTAAAGGAGAGCAACAAAACCTAATTCTAGATTTGGTCCACGGTATATACAGCTACGATGGCAAAGTTATTTGGTCCTCGATAAGAGTAGAAAACGACACCCTTATTACAGGATACAGGCAAACCAATGGATGGGCAAGAAATAGGTTTATCTACTTTGCACTTTCGCTTTCAAAGCCAATAACAGAGTATGGACTTACCAACAACGATCAAGAGGTTTACAAGGGGTTTTGGCGCCGATGGGAAATGGATAGCAATTTCCCGGAACGCTCTGGACGTAGGATTAAAGCCTACTTTAAGTTCGATAGCTCAGCATCGGATACCCTAGTTGTAAAAATGGCCCTATCGCCAGTAAGCACTAACGGAGCAATAGCAAACCTAGTTGCCGAAACCTCTGGTAAGAACTTTGAACAGCTTAAGGCAGAAGCTAGAGAATCATGGGAAAAGGAACTCTCCAAAATTAGGATTGAAGCAGATGAGCAGGATAAGGTAATTTTTTATACAGCCCTATACCACACATACCTTAGCCCAACAATCTACAACGACGTAAGTGGCGATTACAGGGGTATAGATGGCAACATTTATAAAACCAATGGTTTTACAAATTACACCACTTTTTCCCTTTGGGACACATTTAGAGCACAGCACCCACTGTTAACCCTTATTGAGCCAGAACGCACAAGCAACATGATTAGCTCTATGCTTGCCCACTACCAGCAAAGCGTACATGGTTTGCTGCCTGTATGGTCGCACCATGGCAATGAGAACTGGTGCATGATTGGTTACCATGCAGTTCCTGTTATTGCCGATGCATACCTAAAGGGTATAAGGGGGTTTGATGCAAACCTTGCACTAAAAGCAATGGTTTCTAGCGCAACATACCCAGAGTACGATGGAACTAGGCTATACACAAACCTTGGCTTTGTACCTGAGGACAAGCGCCCCAACTCTGCATCAACAACGCTCGAATACGCCTACGACGATTACACAATACACCAAATGGCAAAAGAACTTGGCAACACAAATATTTCCGAAGAGTTTGGAAAAAGAGCCTTAGCATACAAAAACCTGTTTGATACAAATACAGGGTTTATGCGGGCAAAGCTGAGCAACGGACAATTTAAAGAACCATTCGACCCCTTAGCCACACACGGACAGGGGTATATTGAAGGCAATGCTTGGACCTACAGCCTATTTGTACCACACAACATAAAGGGTCTTACAGCGCTTTTAGGTGGCGAAAAACGATTAGAGCAACGGCTCGATTCCATTTTCACCATGACTCTCCCCGCCCAGTACTATGCCCACACCGAGGATATTGAAGCAGTTGGGATTATGGGGAACTACGTGCACGGGAATGAACCTGGCCATCATATCCCATACATGTACAGTTACATTGGTAAACCTTGGAAAACGCAGGCTATTGCTAGAAAAATTATGAGTACCATGTACCACAATACCCCATCGGGACTATGTGGAAACGATGATTGTGGCCAAATGTCGGCCTGGTACATATTTAGTGCACTTGGTTTTTATCCAGTTACTCCAGCAAGCAATCAGTATGTAATAGGCAGTCCTTTAGTTAAAAGTGCCCAAATACAAGTTGGCAATAACAAAGCAATTACAGTAACAGCCCATAACCAATCAGAAAAGAACATCTACATAAAAAAGGTGCTGGTAGATGGCAAAGAGTGGAAAAACAACTGGTTCCCTCACAGCATGCTTGTAAATGGATGTACCATTGACTTTTACATGACTTCAAAGCCCAACAAGAAGTGGGGAAAAGAGCACGAATCTAGACCTTTATCTATGCAAGAGTAGTGTTTTTATGCCCATATTGTGAAGCCCTAGATCATTTTTGATTAAATTTGATCTAGGGTTTCCCTTATTGTAGCATAATGAATCCATATAGTATAGCACTCATAATTTGTGCGCTTATAAGTCTTTTCTTGGGAGTGTACGCTCTTCAGTACAAGCATAATCCCATAGCCAAAGCTTTTAGCGGACTAACGCTAACCTCAACTTTGTACATTCTTGGTTATGGCTTAGAAATTGCCAGCAGCCAACCAAACACAGCCATCTTTTGGTATCATTTTCAATACATCGGCATTCCCTTTATTCCTGCCTTTTGGCTAATACTTTCTGTTTACTACTCCAACAGGTTTACAAAATGGCGCAAATCCATTTGCTACACAACGCTAATGCTATCTGTTGCTTTTGCCATACTAGTGGCAACAAATCCATATCATCATCTGTACCGACACAATATTGAGTTTTACTACGCAAGCGGATTAACGCTTTCCTCTTTCGACAAGAACATTGCTTACTGGTTCTTTCAGGTTTACCTTAATGGCTCAATACTTATTGGGAACTTACTGCTATTCCATGCCATAATACACAGCACAAGAAAGCAAAAAGCCCAAGCAACCATAATGTTCACAAGTTCTGTTATCCCTTGGATTTTTGTTATAGTTTACCAGTTAGGCGGAGCTCCATATGGCATAGATATCATTACCTTTTCATTAGGATTAACAAGTATCCTTTACGCATGGGGACTATCAAAATATCAACTTATAAATATTGAGTACATAACCTACGAACGCATTTTTGAGAATATTGAAAGTGGGATTGCCATAATTGACGAACAAGGATTAGTTAGAAACGTTAACCACTCCATTTACAAAACGTTACCCTACAACAAGGATTTAATCGGACATCACTATAGTAAAGTATTTAGTTCTGTACCAGAAGTTATTGAACTACTTAACAATGGCTCTTTGCAAAAAGTAGAAGCTACTATAAGCAACAACAACGAAAAATCTTACTATCAGGTTTCCATACTACCTATTAGTAGCAATGATATTGGTAGTACATTTGGACATATTATTTTCTTCTACAACATCACCGATATAAAACAGAATGAACTTATTATAACGGAAAATCAAAGCAAGCTAAAGGAACTTATAGCAACTAAGGACAAGTTCTTCTCCATAATTGCCCACGACCTAAAAGGCCCAATTGGGGGCATGAATACCTTGCTGGAATTCATTAACAGCTCTGAGTACAATACTACACAGGAGCAAATGGCGCTATACCTAAATCAACTTGAGAGTGTATCCAAGAACACCTACAATCTACTTGAGAACCTGTTAACTTGGGCTAGAATTCAAAGGGGAGAGATAGAGATTGCTAAAACAAGCGTTAAGATTCTTACAGTGATAAAGGATAGCGTTAAGGTGGTGTCGAGCAGTGCTTGTAATAAATTAATTGCCATTGAAACCATCTGTCCCGATAGCTTGGAAGCAACTATTGATAGCGAAATGGTAAAGCTAATTATTAGAAACCTACTAAGTAACGCCATAAAGTACACCCAGAATAATGGAACAATAACCATTAAAGCAGAAAGTGATGGTGACTACGTACTTATTTCGGTAGCCGATAACGGCATAGGGATTCCCGAACAGGTTGCAGTAAACCTGTTTAATGTGAACAATAAAATCCAGAGTAAAGAGGGAACTAAAGGAGAGAAAGGAACTGGGTTAGGACTTATACTATGCAAAGAGTTTGCGGAGCTACATAATGGTACAATTTGGGTTGATAGCATACCAGAAAAAGGCTCTACTTTCTATGTTAAGCTACCCGCGTAAGAATAAAAAAGGGGAACCCGAAAGTTCCCCTTTTAAATATGTTAGTAGCAATACTAGTAACGGTTGTTACGCTTTTCGCGGAAATCACCACGATCACCACCACCACTACGCTCACGGTTAAAACCACCGCCGCCACGGTTTCCACCGCCGCCGAAAGGTCTTCCACCGCCACCAGTGCGAGGCTTATCTGTTTTAGGCTTAGCCACAGAAACAGAAATAACGCGACCATCGTACTCTGCTTGGTTTAGCTCATCAATTGCAGCTTGACCTTCGTTGTCATTTTTCATTTCAACAAAGCCAAAACCTCTTGATTTGCCAGACATTTTGTCTGTTACTACACGAGCAGAAAGAACTTCACCGTACTCTTCAAAAACCTGTTTAAGGTCATTATCATCAATCCTGAAACTTAGATTGGAGATAAAAATGTTCATGTTAAAAAAATTAGTTGATTAATAATTTACTGTGAGTTTCAAGACAGATGATGGACCAGGTTTTCCGAAATACATACGGTGTATGGACGAATGAATCTGAACTTAATTCTCAATCACGGTGCAATATTACGAATAATTTAGATAGTAACTCCCTTATTTAGAGAAAAAAATAAAAGAAAAACCCGTTGATTTATATCATCAACGGGTTTGACTATTAATACTATAGGCTTTATTCTATTTTAAGTTCTTCTACAAGCCGCTGTGCATTGGCAAATTTATCCATAACAAACAGCACATATCTTATATCAACAACAATGGTTCGCTGCATTTTTGGCTCAAACTGATAGTCGCAGGCCATTGCTTCGTAATTTCCATCAAAAGCTAAACCAATAAGCTGTCCCTGAGCATTCAACACAGGGCTACCCGAGTTTCCGCCAGTAATATCATTATCGGTTAGGAAGCAAACAGGCAAATTACCATTACTATCGGCATATCGTCCAAAATCTTTGGCATCGTAAAGCTCCTTCAGCTTTAGCGGAACACTAAAGATATCCTGTGAGGGATCGTTCTTTGCTATTATGCCATCAAGATAAGTAAAGGGCTTGTAAACAATACCATCAAAGGGCTTGTAACCAATTACCTTCCCGTAAGTTAAGCGCATTGTTGAGTTTGCATCTGGATACAATAGCTTCTCCGCATGCATCTCCATAAGCCCTTTGGTGTAATACTGGTTGGCGCGCATAAAATCGACCTGATAACTTCTAACCAAATTGTACACAGAGTCGGCAAATGTCTCGGCAGAAAGCATTATGCTAAAAACAGGATCGTTAAAGAGAGAGTCAACCACAGGCTTCTTCAAAAAGGCATTCATACGATCGGGCGACGTAAAAATGGACTTTTCAAAAAACAGCTGGGCATACATGGGCATCATGTACTCATACATGGGTTGCTGCTTTATGGACTGGTAAAGAGGAGGTAAATGCTGAGTGGGGACATTACGCAAAATGTCGAGTAAAGCAACAGCATATAGCTTCTGATCTATGTCGGGGTGATAGTTCTCAAATAGTTCTGGAACCCTTTTCTTTAGCAGCTTGGCCTGTTTCTTAACCTCTTTCTTATTACCTTCAAATAGGGCAAACACAAGGTCGGAGCAATCTCTAATCTTCTCGTTAACTTGAACGGGCCAGTAAAGAAATGCAGATAAGGCCTTGGTTATCTGTGTCCAGTTCTCTGTTTCGTATTTCTCAAACACCTCGTTAAGCACAGGCATAGCCGAAGCGTACTTTATGCGCTCCGATGGTTTTTCGTTTATCCAAGCCCTCAAGCTATCCTCTCTAGCCGCAAGACTCTCAACCACACCAAAGCGTTTCATTGAGTTTGCTTGGTAAACATCTTTCTGCCAGAAATTCACAAGTCCATCGTGAGTATCGGTGTAGTTGACTTTTACCGCAGGATTTTTGGCCATTCCATCCTTTACTATATCAATAAGGCTTCCCCATACCTCCTCGGTCCAAGGCGCTTCTACATCGCGTGCATGCTTTGCTTCTATAGCCGATGAAAAACGATGGGTTGTACCAGGATAACCCATAATCATGGCAAAATCGCCCTCCTGTACCCCATCAAGGGATACCCGTAGGAAGTTCTTTGGCTTGTAGGGCACATTCTTTTTATTGAACTCGGCAGGACTGCCATCGGGTGCTGTGTAAATGCGAAAAATGCTAAAGTCGCCAGTATGACGAGGCCAGCGCCAGTTATCCACATCGCCACCAAAATTTCCTATTGCCGAAGGAGGAGCCCCAACCAGCCTAACGTCTAAAAATCGCAAGTAAGAGAATAGGTAAAACTGGTTGAAGTTAAACATTGGAACTACCATTGTATGCAGTTTCCCATCGTTACTTCTTGCGGCTGCTATGCTATCCATTACGGCGTAAACCCTAGTAAAGTAGTCGGTATTAGACAACCGGGAATCAACAGCACCTAACACAAGGGAAGAAACATCCTCTACCCTATCCAATATAAGTGCCGTTTTGCCTGGTACTGGCAGCTCATCCTTTAGTGTGGCAGCCCAAAATCCATCACGTAAAAGGTTTCGGCTGGTGGTACTGTGATACTGAATATCATCAACACCACAATGGTGGTTAGTAAATACAAGGCCTTGGGATGATACCAGCTCGCCAGTGCAGCCACCATCGTCCAGCTGAACAATTGCATCCTTTAGGCTCGATTGGTTAATGCTGTATATGTCCTCGGCAGTTAGGGTAAAACCCATTGCCTTCATTTGGTTTATATTCTGCGAGATAAGGGATACTAGCCACATCCCTTCGTCGGCAAGCAAACCAGAGGTAAATAGCAAGCCAACAACAAGTGATAGGATTCTTTTCATAGGGAACGGTTATCTGTTTTTAGTGGGGAACTCACATCTATTTTCACCATAAGCGCATACTAAAATTAATGCGTTTGGCTTACAAAAACTATTTGTATAGGGTTTTATGAAAAAATAGTGATAAAAGCCAAACCAGCGCCAGAGCAAATACAAGGGTATAGATTAGAGTACTCGACTTGCTTTGCTGAACAAGCTTAGAGGTGTGAGCAAAAAGATTACCATTCATAATTGATGCATCGGGTAAATTTCTGCTGTGCCATTTGTAAAGAATGGTACCATCCTTTATTAATAGTAGTCCTGGATTGGAGCGAATAATAGTTTTAAGCATTATCTCATCGCCCATAAGAAAAGGAAATGCAGCACCGGTTTTCCCCACAAAAGCATCAATATCCTCAACGCCAGAAGCCGTAGCCACATAAAAACCAATCCCCTTATCCCTTGCCATAAAGTATAGCTGGTTTAACCTATCAACAGCTTTTAAACTTGTTTTATCTAGCCTATAAGCTATAGCAAGAAACATGTAACCCTCGCCATGTACTATTTGGGAAGTAGCATCGTTTCCATCGGTTGAAACAAGAGAGAAGTTGGTAATTGGCGGCGTGTATCCAGCATTTACTAGGGTCGATTTGCTATCAACAAAAGTCCATGTTGAGTCTTGCCAAGGAAAGTTAGTCTCATCAAACTCCTGTTTTACACCATCCTTTTCGTAAATAAAAATGGTTTTATACTCATCAACTGGAGCGCCCTCAGGTATCTCCATAGCCTCGGCAAAGTTTACACCTATTTTATAAGGTCTAAAATCGAATATGGGTAAGCTATAGTAGCCATGAAACGAAGGAGTTAATGCAACTACGCTAAGCACCATAAGT
Organism: Bacteroidales bacterium UBA5206; assembly: GCA_002412705.1. Taxonomy (GTDB): domain Bacteria; phylum Bacteroidota; class Bacteroidia; order Bacteroidales; family Tenuifilaceae; genus UBA5206. The sequence goes on from DHVO01000006.1 coordinate 10,930, forward strand.
AGAGCCCATTGCATGGGCTTACTGTAAAAAGAGGTGAACTTTTTACGCTGAATAAAAACAAAAACCGCTGCGGCTAGAAAAACTAGGTTCTTAAAAAAAGTTCCCCAGTTGCTAAGCTTAATGGCATCGCCAAAGCAACCACAGTCCGATACAGGATTGAAAATGGCTAGTACCAGTGTAAGCGGTGTAAAAAATGCCATAAATAGCAAAACGGACCAAGCTGCAAAGCGCATTTTTATGCCAAAGAGAAGAAGCAGTCCAATAAGCAGCTCGGCAGCACAAAGAATAAATGCCATTACCACAACGGTGGGCTGCAAAAAGTCTAAATGAAAGGCAGCAAAGTAGTCCCCAAATTTATATGCAGATCCAAGAGGGTCAATTCCCTTTACAAATCCAGAAAAGATGAATGCTGCGGCTAGTAAAAACCTAAATATTTGAAATAGTAACTTCATTGCTGCTAATATTTAATGGTTATTGAAAATTAAAATTACTTCCCTGCAAAATAGATAATTTTGTCAATGATAAGCTTAAAGATATCAGCAGGAGGCTTCATGTTTCCATCACTATCGGTACAACTAATAACAGAGAAACTTGGATCCAGCTGTTCCTGCATAAGATAAACCTGCCTCACCTTTTCCTGAAACGTAAGGTTCTCCTCATGAATATCAACGCTACCCTTTAAGTAATCCCTATCGGCTCCCTGCCGCTCCGATGTAAGCTTGGACTTAGTAAATTCAAAAGGAACATCAAGGAATAGGTTGAGGTCGGGCTTGGGTATGCCAAAATAGTCGTACTCCAATTTTAAAATCCACTCCCTCAGCTCCAATTGCTTGGCTTTATCGGATTGCTTACCACACTGGAACGCTATATTTGAGTAAACGTACCTATCAAGCAGCACAGTATGTCCAGCCTGAAGCCACTCACGAATCTGGTTGGCAGCATCACGCCTATCGCCCGCATAAAGCAGGGCTATTATATATGGATCAACCTGATCTACTTTTCCAAACTCTCCTCTTAGAAACCGGGCAATAAGCTCACCAAAGAAAGGAGAATCGGTTCGGGGAAAATGCAAGTAATGACTTTTTATACCCTTACCTTCGTAATGCTCTGCAAGAAGCTTAAGCTGGGTAGATTTACCAGCACCATCGAGCCCTTCAATTACAATAAACGCCATTCTATTCTTATGTTTATACACACTAAATTACAGGAACAAGGTCTTACTCAAAAACACCTATCAAAACGGAGCAAGTACCTACAGCTTTTACCTAATAGGTTTCCGCTGTTTGGCTAAATATAAGATACCAGAATAAACAAAAACTAGTACCTTTAAGCGCAAAATGCAACGCAAGTTAGGAAAAAATGGAAAAGATTAATTCGATGTTCCCTGGTCGCAGATCGCTTTTTTGCAACGGAAAACTGCTAGACCTCTCTATCCCAGCAGTTATGGGAATTATCAACATAACAACCGATTCTTTTTTTAGCGAGAGCAGGTTTCGCTTTGCGTATTCAATTGCCAAAAGAGCCAATGAGATTATGACACAAGGCGGGAGCATTATTGATATTGGGGCATGCTCTACTCGCCCTGGTGCAATAGAGATAAGCGAAGAGCTGGAACTGAAACGGCTGGGCAAAGCCCTTAAGGTTATAAGAAAGGAGCATCCAAACGCAATAATATCAATCGATACATATAGGGCCAGTGTAGCAGAGCGTATGGTTCAGGATTACGGGGCAAATATTATTAACGATATTTCGGCGGGCAAGCTGGATCCCAAAATGTTTGAGACTGTTGCAAAACTAAAGGTTCCATACATTCTTATGCATATGCAGGGCACACCGCAAAACATGCAGCAGAACCCACAGTATGATGATGTTGTTAAGGATCTTTTCACTTTCTTTACCAATACCACCCAGCAACTTAAGCAGATGGGAATAAGCGATATAATTTTAGACCCAGGCTTTGGATTTGGCAAAAACCTAGAGCACAACTACACCCTGCTAAAAAATGTTGATGCATTCCGTTTACTTGAATATCCTGTATTGGTTGGTATTTCAAGAAAATCGATGATTTATAAAAAGCTAAACATAACACCAAACCAGGCGCTAAATGGCACGACAGTGCTTAACACACTTGCGCTGCAAAAGGGTGCCGCAATACTAAGGGTACATGATGTTAGGGAGGCTGTTGAGGCTGTTAAGCTAACCCAATTTTACCAAGCACAACCCAACTGCAAGTAAATGTAAACCAGAACCAATGATTGCAAACATTATAGCAGGCTTTATAACCTTTAGGATACTAGACCTAATTGATATTTTTTTGGTAGCCCTATTGCTATACCAAATATACATGCTTATAAGGGGTACAGTAGCCATTAATATTTTTGTGGGGATTTTTGTTCTGTACATTTTCTGGCTTATTGTTAAAGCCCTTAATATGGAGCTACTTAGCAGCATTTTGGGGCAAATTATTGGTGTTGGGGTTATTGCGCTAATCATTGTTTTTCAACAGGAGATACGCCGCTTTCTACTTTACATAGGCACCCGATACCTCTCCAAAAACAGATTCTCGCTGGAAAATCTCCTTTTTCCAAAGCAAAAGAACATGGTAGAACCCGTTAACACAGAAGCAATAACCCGCGCTTGCCGTAATATGGCCGAAACCAAAACGGGTGCGCTAATTGTTATTGCTCGGAAATCGGAGCTACAGCTATATGCCGAAACTGGCGATATTATTAACGCGGAAACATCAAGTAGAATGATTGAGAGCATATTCTTTAAGAATAATCCTCTACACGATGGAGCGTTAATTATAAAAAATGATAAGATTAATGCTGCACGGTGCGTTCTCCCATCAACAGAAAAGATGAACTTACCTGCCCACTACGGTATGCGTCACCGTGCTGCCATTGGCATAACAGAGCACACCGACGCTGTAGTTGTTGTAGTATCTGAGGAAACAGGAAAAATCTCCCTAGTGCATGATGGTATTATAAAATACGGATTAACTAGCATGGAGCTTAAGCCACTACTAGATTCGTTACTAGCCGAATAACAATAGTTAGACAAATTTCTTTTCAACTATCTGGTAAACGATGCCTACCCACTAAAAGTAGACACCATTTACCTATATACACCTGCCATAAAAAGAAAACCCACGAGACCTTCTCCGTGGGTTAATATCGATGCCGTTAAAGCGCTTTAAGGCATAATTGAAGACTCTACTCCTTCTGCTTATGCCCGTGCCCCTTTTTCTTAAAAGTAAATTTGCTCTCCTCACGCTTAATTAGTCGCTCAATATTCTTTTGGTGAGTAAAAAGCATAAGTATTGCAAGAATAAAGGCAAAAATTACTAACGACGGAGTTTTGGTTGGAAAAACAAAAATAAGGAGTAGCGGAAAAGTAAAGGCAGCAACCATTGAACTGAGTGATACATAACGGGTAATTAGCAGCGTTACAATAAATACAAAAAAGATAGTTAACGTTGCGTAAGGCTGAATGGCAAAAACAACGCCAGAAAGCGTTGCAACCCCTTTTCCTCCTCTAAAACCAGCAAAAACGGGGAATATGTGACCAAACATAGCTGCTAAGCCCAAGAATAGCTGAAAGTTAATGAAGCTACCAGTTTCGGGTATATAGAAATCTGTTAGAAACAGCAGCCGAACAGCAAAAAAACCTTTTAGCAAATCAACAAAAAAAACTGGAATACCAGCCTTTGCTCCCAAAACACGTATTGTGTTTGTTGCACCAGCATTACCACTGCCATGCTCTCTCACATCTATTCCGTAAAAAAACTTACCAACCCAAACCGATGTGGGAATCGAGCCAATTAAGTATGCCAGTAAAAGTATTAACGCTTTATAAAAGCTTTCCATCCACTATTATTTTTTGCAAAATTGGCAATATTTTTTCTGCTTCACAAAAGTAAATTGGGAACTCCCGCTTTACGCCTAGTTTACAATAACAAATCTACATTATTTAGATTGAGTATAAAATCTAACCCTAACTATAAAATTACCATACCAATAGTAACACCCTTTCATATTTTAGATATTTTTGCTGTCGTTATGCAATTTATTACATATCTATAATCCAATCCAACTAATGAAATCACTAAAACTATCTTTTGTACTATTTCTTGCTGTAACAATGGCATTTACCTCTTGCGACAAGGATGATTCTTCACCCAAAAAGAACACCGTAAAGCTAGGCGCACAGGAAAATACCACAACTGGAGGTTTTTACTCCTTTTCAGAAAAGAAGGTTTACAGCATGGAACTCGCCTTTGCAAATCAAGCAAAAATTGACTTGCTATGCTTCTACGAAGAGGGCAACGACATTACCCTAGCATCTCCTGGCTCTAACATTACAGGTATTTTTACTGGAGATTACAGCGTAGAGCTATGGGAAACTAAAAATACCACCCGATTCTGCTTATCAACCCTAACCGTTGCTGAATTTGATGCCATTAAGGATGGTGATGCAACCATTGAAACGCAGTTTAACACAGAGCAGAACTACAGAAAGGCAAAATTACTTAAGGTTGGCGACATTTACGCGTTCCAAACCCAAGATGCTAGATATGGACTACTAAAGGTTAACGCAGTAACCCAAGGAGCAGCAGGCACACTTGAGTTTGAATACAAAATTAAGTAACGCCCCAAAATAGAGAAAACTGTAAAACCATGGATCGAAAAGGGCGTTTTGCAACCTGCTTGCAACGCCCTTTTTTATTTGGCCCTAACACTTACCTACAATGAAACACATTGGTCAACTAATAGTAATGCTAATGCTTGCATATGCCCTGGGTAGCTGTAGCCACGACAAAACAGACAGTGTTCCTCCCCTTGCCCTCTTTAAAAATGGCGATTTTACTACCGAAGGCCAACGGATTCCAATTGGAGGCAAGCTATCGTTTGGAGTTGCTGCAAGCGCGGGTAGCGCTCCCATAACAAACCTTAGAATACAACGAATTGCCAATGGAAAAGTAATAACAGAACTAGACAAGGGCGTTTTTATTACTACTGGTGGCTTAGACTATGAATTTAATGCTGTAAAATCGGGCTCACAGGAGGAACAATGGCGGTTTATGGTTATGAATGCCAATAGAGATTCGTCCATTATTACCCGCACAGTGCTTCTGGGCGATGGTTCCGCATACGGTCCAATTACCCATTACACGTTAACCCTTGGCATGCAGAACAACACCTTGCATCCAAACTTTCTGGATCTACACAGTGGAAATGCGTTTAGTACATTATCAATTAGTGGAAACGAGGCCTCCGTGGATTTGGTTGCTTTTGTTTACGAAACAGGCGGAAAGCTATCGCCGACTCTTTGTTGCCCTGCCTACACAGGAAGCAGCTCGGTAACAACGCACTACCCAGAAATTGGAACGTGGAGCACACGAAACTCCACACTATACGACTACTATTCGGCCGACTGGAGTTTAGTTAAACCTGATGAGTTTGAAAGGGCTGAATCCGATAGCCTACTTGTAGCCTCATACAATCCGCAAAACGTAAGTGGTTTATGTAAGTACTGCTATACCAATAAAATAATCCCATTTAAAACGGAGAATGGGAAATACGGTCTGGTAAAAGTAAAATATGCAGATACTAGCAAAGACGGAATAATTGAACTTGAGGTTAAAATTCAACAGTAATGATTACACTAAAAAAAATAAGCCTAACAGTTACAACGCTTCTGCTGGTATCCGTATCCGCCTTTGCGCAGTATAAGGTTATTGGCGCTATTACCGATACCGAAACACAAGCTCCCATAGTAGGTGCTCACATTTCTCTGGGGAAAAGCCTAACCGCAACCACAGATAACGGTACCTTCGAAATCCCTAATGTAGGCAAAGGGACTTACCCCGTTATTGTAAGCTGCATTGGTTACACTAAGTATCAAGGTTCTGTTCTTGTTGATGGCACAAACCAAGTTGTAACACTTAGCATACAGCTCAATCCTGAAAGGCAATACATTGATGAGCTGGTTGTATCGGCAACCCGAAAGGAGAACCGCATTAGCGAAATACCAGGACGAATTGAGCTAATAACTCCAGAGAAGTTAGCATTCTCAGCAGCTCAAACCGCTGATGAGTACCTTGCCCTGCTCCCCGGAGTACAAGTTAGCCGATCGTTTGGGCTATTCTCCCACAAATCGTCGGTAACCATGCGCGGGTTAAGCGGCAACGAGCAGGCACGTACTCTGGTTCTGCTCAACGGAATACCTGTAAACAAAGCCGATGGCGGTTCTGTTAACTGGAACCTAATATCAACAGGAGAAATTGAACGAATTGAAGTGGTTAAAGGACCTGGCTCCGCCCTATACGGAGGAAATGCGATGGGTGGCGTTGTAAACATTATCACTCAGGAACCAACAAAACCGTTTCAGGGTAGCGTTAGCATCGATTATGGAACCTACAACACACAGGCATACAGAGCAAAACTAATGGGAAAGCATAGCAATGGGTTCTTTTGGGCAGCTAATGGGCTTTACCAGAAAAGCGATGGGTACATAACCCAATCCTTGGCCGACAGGCTGGCCAATCCTTTCATTGTGAAATCGAACTTTGATGAGAAAGCAATCAACCTAAAATCGGGTTTTAGCAAAAGTCACAAGTTTAAAGGTGAGGTTGATTTTACTTACTACGATGATGTTCGTGGCACTGGCGAAAAGGTTTACCAGCCCGAGGGCAATACAACCGAACACGATACCTACCAAATACGAGCAACCCTTAGCGGTACAACGCAAAACCTAACGTGGAGTAGCGCGCTTTTTCTGCTTGAGGAAAAGTACAAAAGGGTTAGCGAATGGTATAAGGACGACTACACATGGTACGATGTACAATCGGTTAGGCGAGACCTTGGCCTAATGAGCAGCGCAAGCTACACGGTTAAAGCACACACGCTAACTGGTGGTTTCGATATTAGGCAGGGTGAGGTTGATGCTTACGATATTTACTACACATCAACCGATAAGGTTGACAATAAGGGAAAAATCCGCTTTTACGGGCTATACGTGCAGAATGAGATCTCCCTTTTTGACAAACGAGTAACTATTTTGGCTGGTTTAAGGTACGATATATCCCAATTCTACGACGGTGCTTTCATAATACACTCGCCCTCGTCCGAAACATCGTTTATGGACCAGTACCAGTTCTCTGGACTAGCAGATGAAACTTGGAGTGCACTTAGCCCCAGACTATCCGCACAGTACAAACCTAACGATAACTTTAGAGTATATGCTGGCTATAGCCGTGGCTTTCGCCCATCGGTACTCGATGACCTTTGTCGTTCTGGGCGAGTACGTGGTGGGTTTAAGGTTGCCAACCCAATGCTAAAGCCCGAGTACCTTAATAACGTTGAGTTAGGAGCCGATTTTAAACCAACGCAGCAGATAAAAATAGCAGGAACAACCTTTTTCTCTCGGGGAAACGATTTTCTATACTACGTATCAACAGGCGACAGCATAGATATGGGCTTTGGCAACCGACCCATTATGGTTAGAGCAAATATTTCTGATGTAGAGATTTACGGACTAGAGAGCGATATATCTTATACCCCTGCACGCTTTATCACCCTTTTTGCAAACTATGCCTACACCTCTGCCAAGATAAAAGGGTATAAACCCATAAGTACATCCGATACCAATAACCTAACAAACAAGTTCCTCTCCGATGTTCCAGCCCACTCCTTTGCCGCTGGGGCATTCGTAAAATCGGGGATTGTAAATGCCGGGATAACCTGCAAGTACCTTGGGCAACGCTACGTAAACGACCAAAACGCTTACGACGATATTGTGCTTTCCGCTCAGTACCCATCGGCATTTACTGTTGATGTAAGGCTAAGCCGACAGTTCTTTAAACACGTTAACGCATCGGTTAATATTCAGAACATTTTTAATGAGCTTACCTACGATAGCAAAGGAGCCGTTAGCCCTGGCCGCTTTATTACAGCACAATTCCAGTTTAAAATTGATTAATACACCCAAAACCTAAATTGATGAAACAAATTGCACTTTACCTTGCAGTAGTTAGCCTTCTTGTTACTGCCTGCCAGCCAAAAGCCGATAAGCACACCTGCACAACCTGCAGCACCACACAGCACGACACCACCGATAGAACCAATAACTTCTACGATAATGAGGCCACACACCAACTCCCAACAGTATCGCTAGTGGTTGATGGGGAAATTGAATCGGAAGTTAATGTTGACTACTCCAGTCTACCCCTTCGTACAGTAATTGTTAAAGAAACTAGACTTAACACCGATGAAACAAACAGCTTTATTGGGGCATATCGCTACGATGGGCACTCCCTTTTTGACATTATCAACTCTGTTGTGCTAAAAAAGAAGAATGCCCAGGAATTTCCGCCAATTATAGACCTATACGTTGAGGTGAGCAATGCAAAAGGCGAAAAAGTTGTTATCTCCTGGGGTGAACTATACTACCCAAACAATTTGCATAACATAATAATAGCCAATGCAGTAATGCGCATTGTTCCAAGTAAAACCAAAGAGCTTTGGCCGTTGCCAGATTCATCTAAACTAATTATAGCCAACGATTTGCTAACCGAACGCAACATTACCAATCCAAATAGAATCACCATTCGTTCGCTAAACGCTTCATTAGAAATAAGAAAGGGGCTATCCCCAATGTACTCCGATAGCTTTATCATGCAACAAAACGAAAAGCAACCCGTTGAGGTAAAAGCCATTCCTAAAAACCTAAGTCAAGTTGAGTACCACACCATTTTTTACGGTCGCGGAAAAGGAATTCACAGCACCACTCCCTTTAAGGGCTATATGCTGAAAGATTTCCTTGCACCCTACTACCCCATTAGTATGCAAAACATTAAAACAGGGCTATTT
>DHVO01000224.1 GCA_002412705.1 Bacteroidales bacterium UBA5206
CCATTCCCTGTAATTCCGTCAACATTGTCGGTTACCTGAACGGTGTAGGTTCCTGCAATTAAACCAGATATTGTTGCAGTAGTTTCTCCGCCGGGAGCCCACAGAAATGATACGTTAGATGAATTTGATGCGTTGATGTATCCAATGGTAACACTTCCCGTTGCTTCGTTTTTGCAAAGGATGTTTGTTTGTGAAGTAACAGAGATAGAGAACACTCGTACATCCTGAACAAAGAACGTTTTGGATACATTGCAACCTGTATTGTCTGTTACGGTTAGAGTGTAATCCCCTTCAACGTTGAGACCGCTAAGATCTTCACTTGTTCCAATTTCTACAAGAGCCTCGTCTTTCCATGAGAAGTTGGAGTAAACTCCTGTTCCACCACTTATTGTAGCATTAACTCCTCCGTTGTTTGGCGCGGTTATGTTGGAAACAACGCCTGCAATGTTAATTTGGCTCGGTTCTGTTATGATGTACTGCTGATTATAGGTACAGCCATTCTTGTCGGTGATGGTTAGGTCATATGTACCAGCCGAAAGCGTTGTTTGGTCTTCGGCATCTATTACCTGACCAAAACCATCTGCTGTAGTCCAGAAAAAAGAGTAGGGTAAAGTTCCCCCAGTAGGAGATAGATTTACGGCTCCATCGCCAGCTTGATAGCACGATACATTAGATGTTATTCCGTTTGCAAGAATGGTAGCCGGCTCTGCAATGGTAAATGAAACACTAGCAGTTTTTCCGTTATTGTCGGTTACTAGAACTGCGTAGGCGCCAGCGGCTAGATTTATTGCTGTAGAATCAGTATTTGCAAAAGGATTGCTATCCTTAGTCCAGCTATAGGTGTAAGGGTATGTCCCAAAGTAAGGAGTTACTGTAAGTGCGCCATCATTTGCACCAAAGCATGAAATGTTATCTGCTGTAGTAAAAACAGCAGTAAAGGGATTCTGGTATTTTGCTACAAATACATCTTTAGAAGTAGATGCGTTGGTAAGGGTAAAGGTTCCAACCGTAAGGGTTGGCGACTTAAAGTATCCCCCAATGTATGTGAACCCATCAGGATCGTATGCAATACCCTGCCCCCTGTCTTCGCCCGAACCACTTAGCGACTCTGCAGTTAATGGGTTGCCATCACTGTCGTAAACAAAGAAGCCGGTGTCGTTATTAGTAGTGCTGCCAGAGTTTATTGTGGTTTGGTTAAAGGTAACAGAGCCAGAGAAGTAACCCGACATAAGGATGATGTTCTCGTTAACATTTACACCATATGCTTGGTCTGCTCCAATATCTCCATTAAGTCGCTTCCACATTAATCGGCCTTCCGATGTGTAGCGTGCAATAAACATATCGGTTGCTTTTGCAGTATAACTGCTAGATTGTAGCGTCGATGTGCTATCTATTGTTCCTGTTCCTTGGGCGTACCCAACAACATAAATTGAGTTAGAGCCATCGGAAGCTATGGATTTAATTTGATCATCAAGAGTTCCTCCTCCTGTTCTTACCCAAGTAGCGGCACCAGTTGTCTGGTTTAGCTTAACAAATAGCATGTCGCCAGATCCTGCCGATGGGTATGTTGTGCCATCTATTTGAAGAGTTCCAAGGAGTGCACCACCTCCATAGATGTTTCCAGAAGAACCAATGGTTAAGCCTTCAATAAGACTGGCTCCAGCAACGGTATGTGTAAACTTATTTACCCAGTAAAAATCACCAGTGGTATCAAACTTAGCAATGAAAGGATCGTAAGAGCCTACCGATTGAGTAACAGTAACCTCTCCTCCTGGCTCACCAGCAGCACCAAATGTTGCCGTGGTTTTTACTATACCAGAAACATAAAGAAGCCCTTTAGAGTAAACCACATCGTATCCTCTATCGCCTCCAGTACCGTAAGCAATGTTTCGAGCCCATACAACCGCTCCGCTGGGGTTTAGCTTCACAAGGAAAATGTCCTGACCTGTTCCTACGGTGTTTAATACGTAGGAGTCAAATGTGGCTGTTTCCTGAAAACCACCCGTAACGTAGATGTTCCCATCCTCATCGGTTGTAACTCCAAAAGGGTCTTCTTGCCCAACACTTCCCATTCTTCTAATCCATGAAAGTGTTCCGTCGGGATTGTATTTTGCAACGTAGGTGTCGCGTTCGGTTGCCTGATCTAAGGGCAAAAGGTTTGTTGATGAGGCTGTAATGCTGCCAATGTAGTATCCGGTAACAATAATATTCCCATCACTATCCCTTGTGAGATCCCTTACCTCAATATCGCTAGTTCCGCTTATTTTATTTGCCCATTGCCATGTTTGGGAAAAACTGTTGGTAACGACAAGGGTTGATAACAAAATAAACAATAGCTTTAGTCTTTTCATGTCTTAGCAATTTGTGGAATAATCTAGTAATTTTACGATATTTAACTTAGAAACACTTCGGTTTGAGGGGGTTTTATACACAAACAAACTAGCTGTTTATCAAAATGATTAAGCGATTAGTACACATTGGTTTTCCAAAAACAGCAACAACTTGGCTGCAGGAAGAGTTCTTTCCTCGGGTAAAAAACATTAATTATATTGATAAGCATATTGTTAATGAGCTTTTTGCAAATCCTGATGCGTTTTCTTTTTCTGCTGCAAATGTAGCTCAACGTTTGGAAAAGCTTGATATGCAGGGAGATTTTTTGATGAGTTCCGAACTTTTGGTGGGTACAATGAACCGTGGTTGGCTACGAGGGTTTTGGCCAACCCAAAATGCCCAAAGGATAAAGGAGTGCATACCTAGTGCTCAGATTATTATTTTTTTACGTAATCAACCCGATTTAATAGCTTCCGCTTATTTACAGTATGTGAAAAATGGGGGGAACTTTAGTGTGTCAAGGTATTTGAACTCTTCTAACTATAATCTTTTTTCCTTCGATCATCTAAACTTCTTAAATATTGTGGGTTTGTATGCCTCTTTGTTTGGGAAAGATAATGTGCATGTGTACTTATATGAAGATTTTGTTACAAATAAACAGGCGTTTCTACAGCAGTTTTGTTCGGAGTTTGATTTGGATGTTGATTTTAGTAATGTTAACCTAGAGCCTATAAATACAGGGCTTAGAGTTGGGCTCGTACTTCCTAAACGAATTGTAAATGCCTTTTACTACAAAATGTTCCCTTTTAAACACTACCTTTTCCCAATTTACAAATGGAACGTAATTCAAAGTTTTATTTTTGATTATCTAAATAGACTTTCAATTTTTGGTAAACGCCCCAAAAGTAAAGACCTTCTTGGGCAGAAGAATTATGAGTTTATATTGAATTACTACAAAGAATCTAATCGCGCTTTAATGGAGCAGTTTGGCCTTCATGCCATGAGCCGTTACAATTACCCGTTATAGAGAATGAGCAGAAACGAGCAGCACCTACTGCATATTGGTTATCCTAAAACAGGAACCACCTGGTTTCAGTCTAACTATTATCCTAATGTTTTGGGGATAAGGTATATTGAGCGGCCTAAGGTTTTTGCCAGTATCATTGAGCCCGATATTTTCTCGTACGTCCCTGCCGATGTGCAACAAAAGTTTGATGCTGATAATAACCGGATTGTAATTTGCGAGGAACTTTTACTTGGCGGTATCGATATTGGTTATGGCAATGGCAGCTACATTAAGGAGATGGCGTTGCGACTAAAGGGTACCTTTCCCAATGCGCGTGTGCTTATTCTTGTTCGCAATCAGGTTGATATGATTGCTTCTTGGTACTACCAGTACATCAGAACGGGTGGAACTTACTCAGTTAATCGATTTTTGTACAGGCGAAACATGTATAATCTTTTTTATAAGGAGTATGATTTGTTCTCCTTCAAGATTCTTGAGTACGATAAGATTATTGATTTATACGCCAGTATTTTTGGTGCAGAGAATGTTGATGTAAAGGTTTATGAGGATTTTGCTAGCAATAGATTGGGCTTTATGCAGCAGTTTGCTGCTGATTACGGTTTTTCCTTTCAGGGCGATATTGAAAAGAGCGTTTGCATAACCAATAATCAGCGGTACAGGAAAGGAACCATGAGGCTTGCAAGGGTGCTAAACTTTTTCTCGGTTAGGAACCATGTGTTTAAGCGCTATATCCTTAACATCCCATTTCTGTTTGTCCTCTCCAATAGGTTTTTGCTTGCTGTGAATAAATACAAATTCATGGGGCGTCGTGCCGATAACCGGTTCATACTTGGCGATGGCAACATTAAGTATATTAGGGACTACTACAAGCAGTCGAACCAGCGATTGGCTAGCATGTATAAGCTGGATTTGGAGCGATATGGCTATTCTTTGTAGAAAATTTCTGTTGGGTTGTTTTCTATCTTCTCAAAAATCTGTTGGCTCTCTTTCATGTTCTGCCTAAGCGTTGCGCTATAAAGCCTTGTGTATGCGTGTAGCTTGTACCTAATTTTCATGGGGAGGCTAGCGGGGATTAGCTTGCTAATGGCTCTCCAGAATGGGTGCTTAGGCTTAGTGTCAAGGTCGGAGCGGGTGTGCGGTGCTCTAAAACCTGCCCCGTGATGATAAATGCAGCTGCCGTAAACCCCAAAAAGGAGTGGGTGAGAGCCTAGGCTTTTGGTGCGGTGTATTGGTAGCCAGTCTATTCCTTTCTGTTGAAGTTGTTCCAAAAGGTTGCCGCCAATATCAGTGATGTTTCCGTTGGGGGTTTTCCAGGTGTAGCCAGCGTTCCAATCGCCCTTAATGCTGTTCCAGAAACCAACGGTTGTTATGCAGAACGAGGGGTGTGGCTGTATGTCCAAACCGTTTTCTAATCGCTGAATGGCTATTAACGGGGTGCTTTGCGATAGCTGATTTATGAGATAATCTATGTTTGATACGGGAAATGCATCGCCATCAATAAACATTATAATATCGGTGGGCTTTGCGTTTCGTGATATGATATCGGCTAAAAAGTTGAGTTTAAATGCGTGGCTCACCACAGGCTCACAAACGGCATAGTGAAAGCGCTGGGCAAACGTGGGGTCGATACCCGTTAAAAAGGCGTATGTTCGGTAAGGTGTGCCAATGTGCTTCTCAATAAACCTAAGCTGAATGTCAATCCACCTTGTGCTGTTGTAGTGTGCTGTGGCAATATGTATCATTCTAGCAGAACAGTTTTTTGATAATTGTTAGCGTTTGGTCGGCCTTTATCTGCTCAAACACGCTGCCCGATAGCTGCCTGTTTTTTTGTACTATACGCATCCTAATACCCGAGTAGCGCTGGAATCGGTAAAGGTTTTTTATTGAGAGGTAGCGTTGCAGCTTGCCAACTAGCCTGAGGCATAGCCCCGGCTTGGCGCAATCCATCTCCTTGCGGTCAACTCTTGATATGGGCTCCCTAAATCCTGCCCCGTGATGGTAAATCGCATTCTCGTAAACCCCAAACCACAGCGGGTGTAGGTTTGTTTTGTTGCTCCTGAGTAGGGGTTTCCAGTTTAATCCTTTTTCTGTTGATATTTTGAGTATTGTTGCTCCAGTATCGGTTACCTTGCCTAGCGGGGTTTGCCACATGGGCCCTGGATTCCAGTTAAACTCGTGCTTTACCCATGTGCTCATCTTGCAGGCAAAAAACGATGGGTGTGGAACGGGGTCGCCTAAGTTTTCGTCTAGCCTAATGGCCATAAACTCATTGGTCTCTAATGGCTTGAAAAAATCCTCGGTTATGGTTGATACCGGGAAGGCATCGCCATCAATAAAAATAATGATATCGCTTGGGTTGGCGCTTTGCTTAATGATTTCGGCAAGGAGGTTGAGCTTGGTGTGATGCTCAACAATGGGCTCTGTTTTTACGTACTCGTAGCCGCTAGTTAGGCTGCTTTGTGCTTCCTTGTGCGGATAAACAAAACCGTAAAGCTTAAAGGGGATTTGGAAATAGGCTTCGAGGTACGATTGCTGAATACCTATCCAGCTATCGCTGCCCCAGTGTACGGTTGCTATGTGTGCGGTTACCATATCTCAAAGGTACAACGGAAAATGTGAAACTTGAAACGTGAGGCCGCATGTTTTGCCTTGCACGGCACTAAGCGATGGTTAGTGTTTCACCTTTCATCTCGCCTAAGGGCAATACAAGCTGTTTTACGTCAGGGCTAAAGCTCTTTGGCTGCGCTGACTGAAGTGTCCCCACCCTAAAGGGCGGGGTTATGGTTTGGAAGCAGAAGCGGAGGAGGGCAACGTCTGGCCAATAGCAAAAGGCTTAGATGAATAAATTTAATAAACCTTTCTAAATCAACTTGTAACAGTTTGCTCTACATTAACAAAACGATTACTGATGGGCATCTTCTCCTCATCATCGGAGATAATGTAAACACACTGGCAAAACAAGCAGCCATCCATTAACCCTGTCCTTTAGGGCAGGGTTAGGATGTGCTTACTGCATTTTGGGTTTTAGCCCTGAAATAGGTGATTAGTGGTTTGTCTTTAGCCTTTCACGTCTCACTTTTCACCTCTTTATTCATATCTTGCACTATAAATCCCTAACGATGTGAATACGTGCCTACTCATAGTATGCTCAGAGACCATTCCCTCCAATGCTGGCGATGGGCGCAACGCCTTTTTGCTTGCCAAGACCCTTGCAGCCAAGGGGTATGATGTAACGTTGCTGGCGTATCGTTATAATCATCAGCATAAAGGGTTTGAAAATGTTGATGGTGTTAAAATTGTTAGGGCGCGGTACCTTGCCGCATCGCAATTGGACCGATTTATTTCCCGCGTTTTGCTGTTGATTAGCGCATTGCGATATGGGGCAGGGCAGAGGCGGTGGCTCCTTTTTGGAGCCTTTCCGGGATATTTGTGGATTTGGGTTCTGGGAATTGTAATGGGGCGAAGCGTCATTTTCAGGTCAACATTGGTTGGGTTTGATGATTTTCCTTCGTTGCAGGCTTGCAAAGGGATTTTGAGAATGGCCACAAATCGCCTTGCGGGTTACTATGCGCTGAATAGTGAGTTCGAGAAGAGTTTTAGGCTTGATTTTCCTTCCACTCCCATTTTCTGTTCGCCTCAGGGGGTTGATATATCCCTGTTTGGAGGTAAAGAGGAATTGCTGGAAGCACTTAGGTTAACGCTTGGAATTCCCCATGATACCTTTGTTTTTATTATGGTTGGGCACATGATTGAGCGCAAGGGCTTTCCCGAGATTGCCCAGTGGCTGGCCTCCGTGTCTAAGCCATTTGTACTGCTACACGTGGGGAATCATGGTGCGGCTAAAGCGGAAGGGGTTGATTTTCACGCTGAGCGGATTAGCGCCGTTACATGCGAGGTTAAGGATATTCTTGGCGATAGATGCATTCTGGTTGAGCCCACAGCATCAATTGCCAGTTACTATGCTGCTGCACATGCTTTTATTATGGCATCGTATGCCGAGGGTTTTCCTCCCAACACGCTTAATGAGGCTATGGCCTCTTGGCTTCCCGTTATTTGTCGCCGTATTGCTGGTGCCGATGACTATTTGGTGAATAATAAGAATGCCATCCTTTTCTCAACCCGTGATGAATTTTTAGCTGGCGTTGAAGCCCTTATGACCGATGCGGAGCTAAAGAAGCGCCTCTCTGTGCAGAGCCGGGAATTTGCTTGTGCAAGGTTGAGTATTGATACCATCAGCTCTAGTCTGATGAGTTTCTGGGATGAGGTAGATGTGAAAGGGAGGTAATGTGGTGGTTAGATACGAGCATGAAACACATACTGATACTTTAATAATTAAATGAAATGAGATTGTTTTTAGAATTAAAACCTAACAAAGCAAACCTTTACTTCAACATCATACCAATGGTGACACTTTTATTATTATTGGTTCTTGGTGCACTATTTAAGTCTTTTGTATTAATCTTCTTATTCTTTTCTTTCATGTTCGGTTTTTTCTACTTTGGACTGTTTTGGCGATTCTTTATGGGTCAAATGACATATAAGTTTGTGCCTAGCAAATTGAGAAGAAATGTTGCATACAGATTTTTCCTCGCTATTTCGATTCTTAACTTTATAGTTTTACCATTATTTGTTGGATTAATTTTTATTGTGAAGGCTGATTTTCGATTTATAGTAGGTTTTATTTTGTTTGTGTTTTTGTATGGATTTGTCAGTAATTATTTTCAGTTTCAGTTTATTTCGCAAAATATTTCGATTTTAAAATATGGCGAAGAGTTTAGGAAGAATAAAAAGCCTTTGAGTTGGATTACCTTAGCTTATTTTCCAATGACTGCTTTAAAAACGCAAGCAGTGATAAATGATATATTTTCTGATAGGATAAAATGCTAGCGTTTAATGCGCAATAAAGTTAATATCGGGTGTAGTGGTGATGTTTGGCATTTTACCCGCATCAAGGTTCGTAACAGCGGATAGAGCCGAAGTCTGCAAAAAACGACTGGCCATAATGTCAAGTGTTATCCGAAATGAGATTTTTTTACTGTGTGTTCTATTGAGTTGAATTAGATTGATGTTGAACCGCTAATCATCTAAACCCAGTACTTGCTTTATTTTGCCGATGCTTTCGCTCTGTACTTTAATGGATTTCTCTTTCCCATTATGTGCTACCTGTTCCATCTTTTCACGATTATTTATTAAGAACGATACTTTGCTGGCTATGGTCACGGGGGTTAGGCTATCCAGAAAAAGAATCTCCTGCATATCGGTAAATATATCGCCAAGGTTCTCCCTTCCGCTGGAAACTACAGCAACATTTGAACCCATGGCCTCAAGTATAACAAGGGGGAAGTACTCTTGCTCCGATGGTAGAATCAGCACTTCCGACTCGCAAAGGGTTCTTCTCTTTGTTTCGCCATAGATGCCACCAGTTACCGTAACATTTTTTTCTATTCCCAGTTTTGATACAAAATCCCGTACCTCAAGTTCCGTTTTCTCTGTAGGTGCTGCTCCTGCCAGTATTAGGTGGATGTCGGGGAATTCATTCTTCAGCAGAGCAACAGCCTTTAGCGTTTCAATGTATCCCTTTCCTGGAAGTAGGTTGGATAGGAAAAGAATCTGATTCCGATTTTTTTGGAAGCAAATAGACGTCTCCTTGCCCTCTATAAAGTTGTGTACAACCGTTACACTGGTGTTTTTAAGTTGAAGAGGCTCCAGTTCTCTTTTGGCTAGCTGCTCTGTAAGGTGTACTACGGTGCAGTCTTTAAATAGCCATTGGTAGTACCCTTTAATATTGTGCTTGCTGCTGAACTCGTGTAGCCCCGACCTGTGCAAATGCACCACCAGCTTTGCCTTTGGCGATAGTAGCTTTGCGGTTATTAGGTAAAGGCTGTCCCTTAGAAGCACAAAACCGTGCGGAACCATTGAGAAGTAAAAAGTGGTGGGCCTAAACCTAATTAGCTGGTAAATTAGGTTTATCTCAATACTTATGGCTTTTAGCAGTTTTCTTAGGCTGATTTTTTGAAGGTCGGCTAACGATTTGGCAAAGCTGAGTTCAATTACCTTTGTTTCAGCATTAGGCGAGGCCGCAGCAAGGTGGTAAACTGTGGCGTTCATAATGCTGGCTCCATGTACTGGAGGGGGCAGCTGAACAAGGAATAGTACTCGGGCTTTGCTCTTTTTGTTTGCCATGGTTGCCCATTTTACGACAACACCTTAAACTCATACCCTTGGCTTTTTGCCCATTCCAGCACTCGGGGTAGGGCATAGCGAAGGTTTTTTTCTGCTTTTACTGAATCGTGAAAAACTATTATAGAGCCTGGGCGAAGGTTCTTTTTTACCATGTTAAAGCACCTACGTCGCGATATGTTTCTGCTGTAGTCCATGCTTAGCACGTCCCACATAATTATTTTATAGCGCTCGCTCAGTATTTTTAGCTGCGATGGCTTTATCCTACCATAGGGTGGGCGGAATAGCTTTGATTGTAGAATGTCGTTGGCAAAATCAACATCCTGAACGTATTGTCCCGTTTCAACTTCCCATCCCTTTATGTGGCTGTAGGTATGGTTGCCAATGGCATGGCCTTCGGCCTTTACCATTTCAAACACTTCGGGATTCATTTCTGCATTTTTGCCCAGGCAAAAGAATGTAGCTTTTGCCTCAAACTTTCTAAGCTGCTCAAGTACCCAAGGGGTTACTTTGCTGTTTGGCCCATCGTCAAAGGTTAGGTATATCCCGTTTGTTTCGTTGGGGATATACCAGGTTTGACGTCTAAAAAATCTGGCAATTAGCCGTGGGGGACTAAGGTTAATCATGTATAATCCTAATTAGGGCTGTTTGCCATGTATGGCATTAATGCGTTTGTTAACTCCTCAAGGTGCGTTGAGCGCTCGTAGGTTGCTGCCATTTTATAAAGCTCCTGAAGTACCGCCAAATTCAGCTGCACATCGTTTCTAACGGAGCCAATCATGGCATCGGGAAGTGAGGTGAAGAACCTTAGCTCGGCATTGCACTGTTCCATGTATTCGCGGCTTTTCTCAACTCCGTGTTCAATATCACCTGCTCTGTAGTATGCGTCAATAAGCGATAGCGTAAAGTAGTTATACTTCATGGTGCTTGGCGGTATAAGCTCAAAGCAGCGGTTTAGTACGGCTACTGCCGAATCCTTTTTGCCCTCGTCAATAAGTGCATTGGCCAATCGACCATATACATTGCGGTAATTTGATACTATTCTGCCGCTGTTCTCATCAATATAAACATTGGGGTTGCTAACGCTACGTATCTGGAACTTGTTCATAATTACGTCGTACATGGCATCGGTGTTAACCATGCCGTAGGAGCCGCGTTCCGATTGGGATTCTATGGGAACAATTCTGTACGCCATACCTTCAAGCATAAAGAACTTATCAAGGTTCTGATAGGTCTCGCTGCTTACGGTAATTCCGTAGTAAATTGGGCGTTCCCACTTGTTTGTACCCAGAAGGTCGAACACGGAAAGGCCATCTTTAAGTAGCACGTTCTTGCTTAGAGTCCACTGCATGGTGTCAACAATTAGGTGCTTGTAGCTTTGGGAAACAACACCTTTTGCCAGAATCTCCTCCTTGTTGATTGGGAGGTAAAGCGATTTTGATGGCAAGTAGTTAATCTTTTCCGATGGGTCGAATGGCGACGGTATTTTTGCCACGTCCTCATCGCTAAGCATAAAGTCAACGGCTTGGTTAAGCTCTATGGGGCGCTTTATTCTGTCTATTACCATGGTAGCCTCCCTAATTCCTGTAACATACTTGCTGTGCTCCATTCTTAGTGGTAGTGGCTCGGAGTTGTATGCTTTGCGCTTCATTTGGTCGATGTACCAATCGGCCCTAATGTAGCTAAGGTTGCTAACCCTAACATCGGTTCTATACCCCTCCACTTCCTGTGCGTACCAAAGGGGGAAGGTGTCGTTATCGCCATAGGTGAAAAGGATGGCGTTAGGCTCGCAGGAGTTAAGCATGTTGTATGCAAAGTCGATGGAGATGTACCTATCCGACCTATCGTGGTCGTCCCAGTTCTCCGACGCCATAAGCACTGGCACTCCCAACATGGAGATAGCAACAGTTCCTGTAGCCATAATTTGGTGATCCCACAGCTTGCGTAGCAGCTCATAAAGGCCAATAACACCAAGTCCAATCCAAATGGCGAACGCATAGAAGCTGCCAGCGTAGGCATAATCCCTTTCGCGAGGCTGATAAGGTGTTTGGTTTAGATACACCACTATGGCTACTCCGGTTAGCATAAACAGAAGCATTACTACCCAAAAATCCTTTCTGTTGCGCATGTAGTGGATAGCAAGCCCTAGTACTCCTAAAATAAAAGGTAGCATATAGTACTTGTTCCTTGCCTTGTTGCTCTTCATGTGAGCAGGAAGGTTATCCTGAGGGCCAAGTCTAGCATCATCAATAAAAGGTATTCCGCTAATCCAGTTTCCACGGAGTATGTCGCCATGCCCCTGAATATCATTTTGTCGGCCAGCAAAGTTCCACATAAAGTAACGCCAGTACATGTGGCCTAGCTGGTACCTAATAAAGAATGCGATATTTTCGCCAAAGGTGGGCACGTATCTGGTTTCAACGTCGCCGTTCTGGTTTGTTAGCCTAATGGGTTGCCCCTTAAAGTTTGTCCACGATTTGTACGTGCGAATATGGTCTGGATCGGAGCTGTACATCCTTGGGAAAAGCATGGTAAAGCGCTCATCGTACTTGTAGTTGTACCTGTAGCTAGCAATTTCGTATTTCCCATCTTTGGGGATATAGAATGGCTTTCCCTCTGTTCTGTCAACCAGCGGAGCATTAAACTGCTGTCCGTGGATTAGCGGTCTATCTCCATACTGCTCGCGGTTTAGGTAGTAAAGTAGCGAGAACATGTTGTCGGGGCTATTCTGATCCATTGGTGGGTTGGCGCTGGAGCGAATAACAATAACTCCGTACGTGCTATATCCCAAAAGTATTACCCCAAATGCTGTTACAATGGTATTAAGAACAACCCGCTGATGTTTTCTTGTATATATTATTCCCCAAACAATTAGTGCTGTAATTGCAGCACAGAAGAAAAGTAATCCCGAGTTATATGGTAAGCCAAACCCGTTTACAAATAGCAGCTCAAATTTTGATGCTATGGTTATAGCACCATGAATTATACCGTACATTACCGATAGTAGCAGAACACCCGATAGTAAAAGCGCTACAATAATCCCTTTTGGTGTTGGCTCGTACTTCTTAAAGTAGTAAACCATAACTATTGCAGGAATAGCAAGTAGGTTAAGAAGGTGTACGCCTATGGAAAGTCCCATTAGGTAGGCAATAAGTATAATCCACCTGTTGGAGTACGGCTCGTTGGCTTCGTTCTCCCACTTTAGAATAGCCCAGAATACAAGTGCTGTAAATAGCGATGATGTTGCGTAAACCTCACCTTCTACTGCCGAGAACCAAAAGGTATCCGAAAAGGTGTAGGCCAGTGCACCCACTAAACCAGAGCCTACTATTAGAATAACCTGTTTTAGCGTGAGGTTGGTATAAACCCAAAACTTTTTGGCAAGATGCGTTATGCTCCAGAAAAGGAACAGAATGGTAAACGAGCTGGCAAACGCCGAAAGGGCATTAGCAAATAAGGGAACCATCTCATTGCTTGGTGCAAACATGGTAAAGAATCTAACCAAAAGCATAAAGAATGGCGCTCCCGGAGGATGCCCCACTTCCAGCTTAAATCCGCTTGCAATAAACTCGCCACAATCCCAAAAACTAGCTGTGGGCTCAATGGTTAGTAGGTAAACTGCCGATGCTATTATAAATGTTATCCAGCCTGCAAGGTTGTTTATAAGCTGATACTTTTTGTTGGTTATTGTTTGCATGTTTGCACTTTTCGGGTTATTAGGGCAAAAGTATAACTTTTTTGTCACTACTGCATGTTAGGTTTTATTCGGTGGCATTTATTCACTAGTTTTGATATTCTTTTCCATACAATTACCAGTTAAATAGTAGTACCATGCGTTTTAAATCTCAAATAGTATCAGCACTAATATTGGTTGTGGGTATCTCTGCCACTGCCCAATCCGGGTTTTCTGGTTTTCCTCAGGATGATTTGATTGCATCCGATTCTGGGAAATTGCAGCTAAACCTATCGGCCGCGGCATTTTTTGAGAACAATGAGTTTACTGGTAACATAGTAAAAGGCTATACACTTCCTGGGTTTTATGTGCAGCCAACTGCTGTTGCAAGCCTGTCGCCCAAAACCAGAGCATCGGCTGGTTTTCATGGCCTGTTTTACGGTGGACGAGAGAAG
The DNA here is from genome assembly GCA_002412705.1 of Bacteroidales bacterium UBA5206. Lineage (GTDB taxonomy): Bacteria > Bacteroidota > Bacteroidia > Bacteroidales > Tenuifilaceae > UBA5206. Next base: position 13,667 of record DHVO01000224.1, read on the forward strand.
TTTGATAAGGTTGTACCCGTTTTGCGTATTGAGCATCAGCTAACCTCATCCATTAAAATGGTGGGAGGAACACTAATTGCCAATGGCAATCACGGCTTGCCAGAGCCAGTGTATAACCCCGAGCGTTTCTTTATTAATCAGCCCGAAACTGGTGTTCAGTTTCTAAAGCGTAGTAGTCAGGTTGATGCCGATTTATGGATTAACTGGGAGAATTTTATTGAGCATGGCGATTCCGTTCAGGAGCGCTTTACTATGGGTTTCTCCTCTGTATTTAAGGCAAGTCCAACGGGTATATACTTTCCTGTGTTCTTTGTGGCTCATCATGCTGGTGGGCAAATTAACGCTGGCAATGACACCGTTCAAACCCTTGCAAATATTGGTGTTGGCCTTGGGTACAAGTATGCCTTTGATAGCAGGAAAGCATGGCTTGGTGCCGAGGTGCTCTTTATTCACTCTGGCGATTTCTCGCCTATGACACACATGCCATTTGCAAAAGGTTATGCCGTGTATCCGCGCGTAATGGGCTGCTATAAATCGCTACTTTTTGAGATGGGTTACTGGAATGCCAGTGGTTTTCTGAATCCAAGGGGTGAGCCAATATTTGGCTCAATATCAACCGTTAATAAGATTTACAACGAGAAGCGGCGCGAGTTGCTTACCACCAAACTTATGTTGAAGCACAATTATACTAGCGGATTGAGCATTAGCGCAGGCATTGAGACCTATTACGATTTTTCATCATCAACCCTTGAGTATGCCTACTGCTTCAGGATGGTGCTGGATAGGGACTTCTTTATTGGGATGATGCGGTAGCTCTTATCTGCCCCTTTCTCCAAAATCTGCCCAATAACATATTTGCGTAAATTGCAGTGTAACAAGGTAATTGCCTGCTCTGTTGACTTGCTACTGTTATTTAACAAACATTAAATAAACTAAATATGTAAATGTGTTGTTATGTGTATATCTTTGTTGCGAAATCAATCCTAAAATCACTTATCAATGGCAAAATATATTATAGTTGGTGGAGTTGCTGGAGGAGCAACGGTTGCAGCAAGGCTCAGAAGAATAGATGAACAGTCGCAAATAGTTATGTTAGAGCGCGGAAAAAACATCTCCTACGCAAACTGCGGATTACCCTACTATGTTGGTGGTGTAATAAAGGAGCGCGATAACCTTCTTGTGCAAACGCCCCAATCCTTCTCTGCTCGTTTTAACGTTGAGGTAAGGGTCGAAAACGAGGCGGTATCCATTAATCGCGCAGCTAAGGAGATAACCATTCGTAGGGTTAACACTGGCGAAGAGTACACCGAAAGCTACGACAAGCTAATTCTTGCCCCAGGAGCAGAACCCATTAGGCCATCGCTACCCGGAATCAATAATCCTAAAATATTTACGGTACGTAACGTTAGGGATACCGATGTGGTTAAGGCTTTTATCGATAACACCAAGCCAAAGCGTGCCCTTGTGGTGGGTGCTGGTTTTATTGGTCTTGAGATGGCCGAGAACCTTTACCACCGCGATATTTTGGTAACCATTGTGGAGCTTGGCGATCAGGTTATGTCGCCGCTCGATTACGAAATGGCCTCGGCAGTGCACCAGCATCTTAAAACCAAAAACGTTGAGTTTTACTTAAGGGATGGTGTTTCATCGTTTGCCGAAAAGGGCGAGCACGTTGTAGTAACCCTAAACAGCGGTCGTTCCATTGAGGTTGATATGGTTGTGCTATCCATTGGCGTTAAGCCAGAGAGCCACTTGGCTGCCGAGGCTGGTCTTGAGGTTGGCGCACGTGGTGGTATTGTGGTTGACCGTTACATGCAAACATCCGATAAGGATATTTACGCCCTTGGCGATGCCGTTGAGTTTACCAATCCCATACTTGGAATAAAAATCCCAACATACCTTGCAGGCCCAGCCAACAAGCAGGGACGTATGGTTGCCGATAACGTTGTTCGCGGAAATGTACGCGAGTACAAGGGTTCTATTGGTACTGCCATTGCAAAGGTTTTTGATATTTCGGTTGCCGCCAGTGGCCTATCGGAGAAGGTGCTAAAGCGCGAGGGTGTTCCCTACGTGGCATCAATAATACATGGTAGCTCGCACGCTGGTTACTACCCAGGTGCAATGCCGCTAACGCTTAAAATTGTTTTTAACCCCGAAACGGGCAAACTTTACGGAGCCCAAATTGTGGGTTACGAAGGGGTTGATAAGCGCATAGACCTTATTGCTACAGTGCTACAGCAGGGTGGAACCATTTACGATTTAGAGGAGATTGAGCACGCATATGCTCCTCCATTCTCATCGGCTAAGGATCCGGTAAACATTGCCGGTTTTGTAGCCGAGAACATGATTGATGGCACTCTAAAGGTTATTCACTGGCACCAGGTGTGCAACCTAAGCTCAAGGGAATGGGCATTGGTTGATGTGCGTACTGCCGAGGAGTTCTCTATTGGTAGCATTGAGGGGGCAGTAAATATTCCTGTTGATAGTATCCGTGGTAGGATTAACGAGATTCCAAAGGATAAAAAGGTTATGGTGTTCTGTGGTGTGGGCTTGCGTGGTTATGTTGCAGCGCGCATATTGGCTCAGCACGGTTACGATGTTTACAACCTATCGGGCGGATATAAGACCTACGAGCATGCCATTCAGAAGCAGAGCAACGAGGATATCTTTGCCAATGACCTAATTGGAAAGGATAACCAGATATATCAGGTAGCACCAGAGGTTAAATCGCCTAGAATAGATATTCCTGTTCTTGAGGTTGATGCTTGCGGATTACAGTGCCCTGGCCCAATTATGAAGCTAAAGGAGGTAATTGAAAACCTACAGCCTGGCGATAGGATTAGGCAGGTGGCATCCGACCCTGGTTTCTACCGCGATGTTCAGGCGTGGTGTAAGGTAACTGGCAACACACTGGTTTCTGTTGCGCAGGAAAAGGGTAAGGTAATTGCCGAGATAGAGAAGGGTGGCGCACCTGCTCCAAAAAGTACTCAGGCAACCACGGCCGATGGTAAAACCATTGTGGTGTTTAGCGACGACCTCGATAGGGCATTAGCCTCGCTGGTAATTGCCAATGGCGCCGCAGCAATGGGCAAAAAGGTAACGCTATTCTTCACTTTCTGGGGGCTTAACGTAATTAAGAAACCCCATGCGCCTAGAGTTAAGAAGGACTTTATGGCTAAGGCTTTTGGTGCTATGATGCCCTCGTCGGCATCGGAGCTTAAGCTGTCGCGCTTAAACATGATGGGGCTTGGCTCCAAGATGATGGGCAAGCGCATGGCCAATCAGAAAATTGCATCGGTTGATGAGATGTTACAATCGGCCATTGCTAATGGAGTAGAGCTGCTTGCCTGCCAAATGTCTATGGATGTTATGGGGGTTACCGAGGCTGAGCTACGCGAGGGCGTTAAGATTGGAGGTGTTGCAACCTACCTTGAAGAGGCAGAGCAATCAAACGTGAACCTGTTTATATAAAAGGTCTAGTTTAGGGAATAAAAAAACGGTCAGCATTAACTTGCTGACCGTTTTTTGTGTTTTTACTTATTGCTGCTCTGCGTTACGGCAGTACATTTTAAGCATTGGCTCGGCCTGTTTGTAGCCAAGGTCAACTGCTTTTTTAAAGTCCTCGCAAGCCCCTTTCTCGTTTTGGGTATTCATGCGCGATATTCCTCTATTAAAGTATGCTTCGGCGTACTTGGAGTCCTTGGCAATAATAAAATCGTAATCGGGTAAAGCCTCTTTGTGGTTGCCAAGTATTGCATTGGAAACACCACGGTTGTAGTATGCTTGTGCAAAGTCGGGGGCAATTTCAATAACCTTGCTAAAGTCGGAAATCGATCCCTTGTAGTCGCCGCTAAGCGCCTTAGATATACCACGACCATAGTATGCCTTTTGGTAGCTGCTATTTAGCTCAATGGCTTTAGTAAAATCCTGAATGGCAAGTTTAAAGTTGTTCTTTTTTAGGTAGGCGCCAGCACGACTTCCGTAGGCCAAATCGTACTTTGAGTCAATCTTTAGGGCTTTGTTGTAGAACGATATTGCATCGTCAATCTTGTTAAGGTTAAACTTGGCTTGGCCAATGTTAAAAAGAACCTCCTTATCGTTGTTGGCTAGTGTAAGCGATTGCTCAAGATCTTTCTCTGCACCCTCGTAATCCTGGATTTTAAGTTTAAAAATACCGCGTTGCTTGTAGGCAAGGGCTGGATTCTCGGCCTGCTCAATCATTTTATCGTAGTCGGCAATGGCGCCCATAAAGTCGTTAAGGTGAGCTCTGGATTCGCCCCGGCTGTAGAATGCCTCAAGGTTAGAACCATCCAGCTCAATGCTGCGGTTGTAGTCGGCAACGGCACCATCAAAGTCCATTTGTGTGGCCTTAAGTAGTCCGCGTTGGTAGTATGCTGCAGCAAGGGTATCGTTTAGGGTAATGGCCTTGTTCAAATCCTCTAATGCGCTGTTGTAGTTCTTGAGCTTACGATACGTTTTTCCCCTGTTTAGGTGAAACATGTCAACGTCGGGCTTAATCTCTATGGCGGTGTTAAAATCGGCAAGTGCCAAGGAGTCCTTATCTAGTACCGATTGAACAAAACCTCTGGCGTTATAGTATTCGGCCACCTTATCGTTTAGGTTTATAGCCTTGTTGTACTTTACAAGTGCCTGTTCAAATAGCGATGAGTCGGTTAGGGTATTCCCTTCTAGGTAAGCTTTTTCTGCAAGCCTAGGACGCATCATAATATAAACGGCAATTGCTACTGCAATTAGTGTAACTGCTATAATAATACCCCTTTTCATTGTGTGTTTTTGTTTCGGTTAGATAATACAAATTTGAGCTAATTTGACGAAATATGGTTGCATGCTGCTTGGGAATCTACGCAATTATGCCCTATGGGTTATGTTTTGTTGATAAAACCTAGCGTTAAAATGACGAAAACTTCTTAAGAACGTTCTCTGCGTAGGTTTTTGATACTGGTATATTAACATTTTCCGTGGCATCCAGTTCAAGTAGCAAAGAGTCTTTCTCCTTTCTAATCACTTTAACCTTACTAAAGTTAACAATAAAGGAGCGATGACAGCGTACCAGCTCCGTTCCCTTAAAGGTATCCTCAATGCGCTTTAGGGTGCTGCGTAGCGTAAAGTGCGATATGGCTGATTTGCTGCTGATGTAGTAAATCTTTACATAGTTATCGGCCGACTCTAGGTAAAGTAAATCGTCGGTTTTAACGGAGAACTGCAGCTCACCCTTCTCATCGTGAAAAGGAACCATGTTCTTCCCTTCCTGCACCAATTGCCGATTTTGCGATACCAGCTCAAGCATATCCTTTTTCTCTTTCCACGAGAAGTACAACCACAGCGCAGAGTAGGGAAGTAGCAGCACCAGTGCGGTGTTTTGGGCCGAGCCTTTAAGTAAATCAAGGAACTCGCGGGGATCGTGAAGTATAAACTTTTCGAAAATGGCATAGAATGCTGCCATGGCAAGTACCTCCACAAAAACCCAAATAAAGTAGTGCCAGTAGTTAAGCCAAAAGCGCCTGCACGCAAGGTACATAAGCAAACGGCTAAGGGCAACAACCAAAACGCCCGTTAGAATTATTAGACTTGAGTATGCAAGTACGCGCCACTTAGAGGCATCGAACCAGTACTTTACACCAAATGGCGCATAGAAGTTGATAAAGAGTAAGGCAAATAGCGCGGTAAACACAACCAACTTAACAAGGTTGTGCTTTTCTATTAGGTAGTTAGGTATTCGATGTTGGAAATCGGGCATCAGATTGGTTTTATATCAACAAAGTTATTCTTTTGATTAAAACAACGGCATTCTATTCCTTACATTGGCCTTAAAGGGCTACAAAAATAGTATGGCACTTTTTTAAACTACCCCTGTATTCTGAATTTGACCACAAATAATGTGTTTATGCCCCGCTGTGGTAGCGCTAAACCCTTTTATTTGTCCCGCAACCTGTTTCGCGCTTCATTTGTATATGCAGTTGTTATGCATTGTGCATAGATGTTGAAAAATTAGAACGCCATACATATGAGCTATACCCAAATTTACTTGTGGTTAAAGGAGCAGTTTAGTGCAGATAAAGAGGAGGTTCTGCTCCCATTGTCCGACATGCGAATTGTTAGCTACCCTTTTACCTCAGCTTTTGATGATGCCGCCGTGCTTAACCAAGAGCTATGGAGCAGGAGTGCTACCGATAGGGCCATTGACGAGAATGCTACCTTTAGGTATCCCGTTTATGTCCCTAGCTCACGTACACGGCACTCAAGTGCCATTGTGCTACTGCACGGGCTAAATGAGCGTAACTGGGCAAAGTACCATCCGTGGGCATACACGCTTGCCCAGCGTACACAGCGTCCGATTATAATGTTCCCCATCTCGTTTCACGTTAACCGTTCGCCCCAATCGTGGGGCAACCCACGGGAGATGATGCCCCTGTTTCAATCCCGCAGGGCAATGGGGGAGAGCATGGCCACCTTTGCCAATGCTGCGCTTAGCCAGCGCCTAGCCGACGACCCGGGCCGATTCTTTAAATCGGGCTACCAAACAGCAATGGACGTAAATAACCTGATGAGCCAAATTAGCTCTGGTGAGCATCCTCTTTTTGAGGCCAACGCTAAGGTCGATTTTTTCTCGTACTCCATAGGTTCCTTTTTAGCACAGATACTCTTTTTGGCAAACATCAAGGAGCTATACTCCAGCAGCAGACTCTTTATGTTTTGCGGTGGCGCCCTGTTTGACCAAATGAACGGCGTTTCTAAAATGATAATGGACGATGGCGCCTTTAAGATGTTACGGCGCTACTACCTTGAGGGTATCCGTAAGGAGCCGTTTTGGAACCAGGTACGTAGCGATGCCGCGCAAGGAAATGCCCTTGCCTATGCGTTCAAGAGCATGATTAGCCTAAATAACGATAGGAAGTTCCGCGAGGAGTCCTTTGAACTAATGCGGGATCGCATTATGGCAATCCCGTTAGTTAAGGACAAGGTAATACCAGCCTTTGGGGTAATGGCAGCGCTTAACCCATCGGGGTATGGCGAAGTGCCTGTTAGCCCCATGGATTTCCCATACGATTATACCCACGAGAATCCGTTTCCTGTTGGTGTAAAGAGCATTGCAGGAGCTGTTGACCAGCTCTTTGCCACAATTTTTGGAAAAGCTGCTGCATTTTTAATGTAGCATTACTGGGGGGCATCTGGCCATTGCTAGGTGCTTAAAACGGGAACTTCAACGCGAGGAGTTCCCGTTTGCTTTTTGGGGCGGGGCATTTGAGGTAGAAACTTAAAATTATAGGTATTGAGAGGTTTCTTAGGAACAGCAGTTCCAGATTGTAGAAACATACATGTACCAATCAGCCCTCTGCAAACAGGGATATAAAGACTTTGACGGATTGCAATAATCTGTTACATTTGGTATGGTTTGCCTTTGGAGAAAGAGGCATTCATATAGTTTCGTTTGAAACATAAAATGTAATCATATTATACAACTGCCTGTTTTGTAGGCTGAAAAAAAAGCAATGAATTACTTCAAGTATATTTTGTCCGATAAAAAAGGGAGGCCCTATTGGGCTTTTTACTATGCGGCATTATTTATGTTTTCTGCAATACAATTATCTGTAAACTGGGATCAGATTAGTTTTATCGATTTTGAGATCCGCTTTAATCTCCTCTTTGTTTTTTATCTGTTTACACTTATAATAGTTCTTTTTGCTTTTCCATTGTACTATTCCTATAGCTTTTATAATTACAAGATTCAAGTGAGATTCTTGAAGAGATGCTATAATATACTGAATGAAAATTCGATTAGAAAAGTTACCGTTGAAACCACGCAGAGTAGCTATGAATTTGCTGGCTTTAGGACTAACTGGAAAGCAAGAATTAATCCAGAGCCAACCATTGGAACTTTTACTATAGTTGTAATAGGCAGCGATCTTATTGTTTTGGGGCTACGCTATGGTTTTGGAGTTTTTAGAGAGCATCTAAGGCCAATCCTGATAAATCTTGGAGGTGAAAATGGTATGGTTGGTTATAAGTATGTAAAAATCGCAAAAGAATATAATTTTAGAATTGTAGAGAACGATTTGGAAATACATTTTGAGAAACCAATGTTTGACATCACTATGTTGAAGATTAAAGACTGGAAGTTACAGCCACCCTCAATATAACCAAGTTATACTGCCATAAGCAATACATTGCAGTGTTGTGGCGAAAGAGCAATCCGGTTGGGTTGCTCTTTTTGTTAATAATAAGGCAAAAAAGGGCTGCCAATACTGACAGCCCCTTCTTATTTTATGGTATCCTTTTGCTACTCCTTTAGCTTCGCTACAAAGAATTCTCGGTTTAGCCTTGCAATGTGCGATATGGATATGCCCTTTGGGCATTCTGCTTCGCAGGCGCGGGTGTTGGTACATCCACCAAAGCCTAGCTCATCCATCTTGGCAACCATCCTGTTTACACGGGCTTCTGCCTCAACTTTGCCTTGTGGTAGCAGCGCAAACTGCGATACCTTTGCCGCAATAAATAGCATGGCCGATGAGTTTTTACAAGCAGCTACGCAGGCTCCACAGCCAACGCACGATGCAGCATCAAAAGCCTCGTCGGCATTGTGTTTTGGAATGGGAAGCGCGTTGGCATCCTGTGCTGCGCCAGTGTTAACCGATACGTAACCTCCCGCTTGCTGAATCTTATCAAACGCATTGCGATCAACCACTAAGTCCCTAATAACAGGGAACGAAGCCGAGCGCCATGGCTCAACGGTAATGGTTTCGCCATCCTTAAAGGAGCGCATGTGCAGCTCGCAGGTGGTGGTTTTCGACTCGGGGCCATGTGGCCTTCCGCTTATGTAAACGCCGCAGCATCCGCAAATACCCTCGCGGCAGTCGTGCTCAAACGCTACCGGAGCTTCGCCCTTTTCAATAAGGGTGCTGTTAAGGTAGTCAAGCATCTCAAGGAACGACATCTCTGGGGAAACATCGTTGAGGCTATATGTTTCGAAGCGCCCTTTGCTCTTAGCATTTTGTTGGCGCCATATTTTGAGTTTAATGTTCATTGCTTTACCTAGTTTATTGCGTATTGCCTATTTGTAGTTACGCTCTTGCATCTTAACAAACTCGTAGTCAAGTTCCTCTTTGTGTAGCTCTGGAGCCTGTCCTTCGCCTTTGTACTCCCATGCTGCAACGTATGCATAGTTAGCATCGTCGCGCTTGGCCTCACCGGTTTCGGTTTGGCTCTCCTCACGGAAGTGTGCACCGCAGCTCTCTTTGCGGTTAAGCGCATCGGTTACTAGAAGCTTGCCTAGCTCAAAGAAATCGGCTACGCGGCTGGCTTTCTCTAGTTCCTGATTGAACTCATCGTTGGCGCCAGGCACACAAACGTTTTTCCAGAACTCCTCCTCAAGGGCGTTTATCTCCACTAGGGCTTTTTTAAGGCCTTCCTCGTTACGTGCCATACCGCAGTAGTCCCACATAATTTTACCCAGGCGGCGGTGGAACGATGTAACGGTCTCTTTACCCTTAACTGCAAGTATTTTGTTAAGTCTCTCCTTAACATCCTTCTCGGTTGCCTCAAACTCTGGGGTGTTTGTTGGGATTCGTGGCGTGCGAATCTCGTCGGCAAGGTAATCGGTAATGGTGTAAGGGATAATAAAGTAGCCATCGCCAGAGCACTGCATAAGTGAGCTTGCTCCCAGGC
>DHVO01000211.1 GCA_002412705.1 Bacteroidales bacterium UBA5206
AAGGTTCAAAAGGAGAACCTACAATCGCAATTCGAGGTGCTTAAGCAGCAAATGAACCCTCACTTTCTATTTAACAGTTTGAATGTACTTTCGAGCCTAATTAGCAGGGATGTAAACAAATCGCAGCAGTTTATAGATGAGTTCTCTCATATTTACCGGTACGTTCTTGAAACCATAGAGAAACCCGTAGTAACCCTAAATAGAGAACTTGGGTTTGTACGATCGTATATGTTTTTACAGCAAATTAGGTATGGCGAAAATTTAAACTTTAATATCAGCATTCCGTCCAGTATTCTTAACCTATACATGCCTCCGCTATCGCTACAAATGGTGTTGGAAAATGCAATAAAGCATAATGTTATTAACGAGGGTAACCCTTTACATATAGATATTTTTTCTGATAATGGATGGCTTGTGGTGCGAAACAATATTCAGCCTAAAATATCAATGAGCAAATCAACTGGGCTAGGCCAAAAGAATATGGTAAAGCGATATGCATTGATATCTAGTATGATCCCTACATTTAGTGTAGTAACTAACTATTACGAAGTAAAACTGCCTTTACTAAACGTTGAACACGATGAACGCATTGATAATTGAGGATGAGCCTTTGGCCGCAGAACGGCTGGAGCAAATGTTAGCAGATGTTGCCCCTAATATTTGCGTTTTAGCCAAATTAGGTTCTGTGAAAGATTCTGTGCGATGGCTTATGCAAAATCAGGCTGACGTTATTTTTCTTGATATTCAACTTTCTGATGGTTTAAGCTTTAGCATTTTTGATCAGGTTGTGGTTTCAACACCCATAATTTTTACCACCGCATACGACCAGTATGCCATTAATGCATTCAAGTTAAACAGCATATCATATCTTTTAAAGCCAATAAGACGGGACGAACTAATAGAAAGCGTAAAAAAGTATAACCAGCTAAAAAGCGCTTTTAGTGTAGATTTCGACATGCTTTTGGCCTCAATTAGCGGCAGAGAACCAGCCTTTAAGCGTCGGTTTCTTATCCAAATTGGCGATAAGATTAAGAAGATTGAGATTGATGAGATTGCCTACTTCTATGTAATGGATAAAGCGGTTTACATAAAGCTATTCCATGGCAGCTCATACCCAATTGAGTATTCACTGGAACGGCTGGAAGGAATTCTTGACCCCAAGTCCTTTTTTAGGATTAACAGAAAGTACATTGTTAACCTAAGCTCTATTGTGGAAATGGTTGCCTACTCGCGTGGGAGGGTGAAGTTGGAGCTAAATCCAGCTCCCGATGAGGAGTTTGATGCCATCGTAAGCATTGATAGATCGGCAGAATTTAAAAATTGGTTAAACAGCTAATTAGTTTTGTATTATGCAAAAGTTTGGTTCTCTTAGCGGTTGGCGCTTGTTCCTTAAGGAGATGCTACCCATTGTGATTGGAGTTTTACTGGCATTTTTGATTAATAGCTTTGGGGAAACCTACCGCGTACATCGTAAAGTAGAAAAGGTTCAAAGACTTATTATATCAGAGCTGCAAAGCAATATGGAGGAGGCGTTTAAAACGGTTGATGTTCAAAAAGCAAAATTGGCTTTTTTCGATATTGATATTGATAGTTTGCTTAGCTCAAAGGATGTTAAGCCCTCATTTAGCAATCTTAAGTCTGGAGGGTTTCGTATGACTTCCCTAAACAATTCTGCATGGCATGCTGCCAATGGCTCAAATATAATCTCGGAGTTCAACTTTGAGGACTTGCAAATGCTTACGGAAATATATCTGCTTCAAGAAATGCTACAAAAATTTACCCCTCAAATTCAAGAAACCGTTTTCCATAGCGATTACTATAACCCAGGGTTAACAAGAGTCGTGTTCGATAATGTGAAATTCATGTCTCTGGCGTATATCAATATAAATGAGCAGTACGCTTTAAAAGTTAAAGCTTACCTTGTTAAAAAACAGACCTGGAGATAGCGGCTCACATTGTTTTTATCTTCTTTTGATATATTTGCGGTGAATCATCTATATCTATAGGTTTGCGCATTACTATACTATGGTTTGTACTGTTACAACTCCTTTCTGCAAGTGTAGATGCGCAGGAAGCAGTAGCCTATACCGATTCTTCAAAAAAGCAGCGAACCCTTTTTTATAGAGCATCCTTGTACACAGGGGCTTACTATGCCACGTCAATGGTAATAATGAGCAAAACTTGGTATAAGGATCGTGAACTTGTTCCATTCCATTTTTATAATGATAGCAAGGGTTACCAGCAGGTAGATAAGTTTGGGCATGCCTTTGGAGGGTATGTGTATAGTTACATTGGGCATTCCTATTTAAAGTCGCGCGGTTTTTCGCAGCTGGAGGCTTTGACAATAGGTGGTACACTGGGTTTTGTGTTGCAGGCACCCATAGAAATTATGGATGGTATTCACGAAGGGTATGGCTTTTCTTGGGGCGATATGGTTGCAAATGCGTCTGGCTCGGCGTTAGTAATAGGACAGGAGCTACTATTCGGTGAGCAAATTGTGAAGTATAAGTTCAGCTACTGGGAATCGGAGTATGCATCCAGAGCCAATGGTTATTTAGGTAAGAGTACCTTTGATAGGGTATTAAAAGATTATAATGGGCATACATACTGGTTATCGGTACCCATTGCTAAAATATTTCCTAACAGGAGGATTCCTCCTTGGTTGTGTATATCATTTGGTTACGGCGCAAATGGCATGTATGGTGAGTTTTATAATATATCAGAGTATAATGGAGTTAGCATCCCTTATGCTAGAAGGTATAGGCAATACATTGTTTCTTTGGATATCGATTGGACAAAAATACCCACGCAATCTAAGTTTCTCAAAGTGGTCTTTAAAGGGCTAACCTTTGTTAAATTTCCGTTTTCGGCCATAGAGCTAACCAGTAGTGGTCAAGTAAAGGGGCATTGGATCTACTATTAGAGTAAAGCTGTAACCATACACCTTCAGCCTCCCTTTTTTCACCTTCAGCGTTTAGTTTTTCGCTTCTGGCATAATTTTTTTTACCCATTTAATAGGGGGTGCTAGTTTTGATGTATCTTATACTAACCAATAGAATAAGTTAAAAAGTAATACTAACGTTTTATGTTACAGAAGAATACTAATGCGTGCAGGTTTCTCAAAAGTTCTCTTTTTTGTACATTACTTCTAAGTGTCGCTATGCTTGGTAAAGCGCAAGGGCCCGAAATTCCATACTTCTATAATTCAAACACTACGCTCAGCTGGGCAAGCGCGGCAGTAACATTTAAAAGTGGTTCTGCAATGAAAGTGCCTTTTTTTCCTGTCGTTAAAACTTCTCGTAGTCCCTTTGGAACAGATGATTATAGCAGGGATATTAACATAGAGGCCAAGGTTTTTTACGTGTCAAATTTTGGAACTTATTTTAGTATTCAATCTGGAAATGAGAACGTAACTGGCAGGGCAGTTCTTTTGGGGTATGACAAAAGCGTGGATACCGTATCGTTGGTCGATGCCATATACCATTTCGAAAAAAATGGAGCTGCAATGGTAGTGCTTTACTATCCAAATGAGCAGTATCCGTACAAGCGATTTCTTAATACAGTTCTAGACTCTATAGATATTCCTATAGTAACAGTCTCCAATAAGAGTGCAAACGATATTCTTACCGCTGCAGGTTATGATATTGATGAGCTTACCGAAAATTTAAAGAATGGTTTATATCCAAAAGCCGCAGAGCTTATTTGTTCGTTTAGGCTTAATGTAAAGGGTTCATTTAGCACTATGAGTTCGCAGTATAGCCTAATAAGGTTTAATAGAGAGCTAATAGACTCTTTGGACATTCAGAATACCCTGAAAATTAACGACGATGCATGTGCTTTTCTTCTGGGCTTATTTAAGCCTTTAAATCCAAAGTTGGAGCAACTGCGTATTACCTATTTCTCCGATTACGACGAAAAGCTATTCTTTACATCCCATTTTGGGTCTGGCTTAGCTGCTGCTAATGGGATATATTCTGTGCTAGGCGCTATTGCCCCTTCCTACGAACTTGCTGTTCATGAGCTTACTCACAAACTTTTTAGTAGCAATTGGAATGGGAACTGCTCCTTTTTAAGTGAAGGAATTGCTATGTATGCGCAGGATATGAGCATTGAATCGAATGCCAATAATGTTGCCACTTATAACTATTTAAGGAATAATGAGCTTATGCCGCTATCCAAAATGGTTAACATGGATATTGGCGAAGATGATAATACTAAAATGGGCTACTATGCATCAGGTTCCTTTGTGCAGTTCATTATAGAGAAGTGGGGACAAAAGGCGTTTCTTGATTTGTGGAAAACTGACAGGGAGTGGAAGCAAATTTATGGCAAGAGCCTAACTGAGCTGGAACAGGAGTGGCATAACTGGCTTAGTAAAAATGTCTAACTAGTTAAAATAATATCAATTACTATGAGGTTCTTATTTGCAATTCTTTTTATTGTTACAAGTAGTACAGTCGCTTTATCACAAAACAGCGAGAGTAGTCTTGTTGACACTACTGCACAAGTTATTTTGCAGCTAAATAGGGCTATGGAAGAGGCATTCTATGCCAACGATTATTTAAAGTTAGCATCGTTTTACTCCGATAGTGCTGTGCTTATTGGTGAAAAGCATGAAATAAAGGGCCGAACTGCAATAGATAATTACTGGGTTGGGCTTAATGGCAGGGGTGTTGCTTGGAGCCTCGAGAACATTTCAATTGACCATTGTGGCGATATGGCTGTGCAACGCGGAATATCTACGCTAACAGTAAAGAATGCTAATGGCGATAATTTTGTTTCTAAGGTTAGGTTTACTCTATTCTGGAAAAAATATAATGATACTTGGCTAATAGAAATTGACCATTACTCATTGTTTTAGGATTCAGTTAATTAGGTCTTCCCTAGGGGTAAAAAATAAATATTGTCAATGCTAAAAATCAGAACTTTGGCTATAGTTTTATCAATAGCCGCAATAATCTTTTTCTCAAGAGCTGCTGCGCAGGATTCCAAATTTGTACCAATGGACGATTACTACTCATTAATGGTAAAATTTCATTCTGTTGATACGGTTCTTGTCGTTTTCCCCAGTGGTAACCTAATTACTAAAGCCGATTCAGCGTTTATAACTGGCTTTGTTTTTTGGGGAAAGCAACCCCATTACTTGTTTAAGGAAGAGCACTCTCTTAAGTCTTCCGATTATAAAATGAACATACAACTTTTTGGTGCCTATTACCTTTTCTCAAAAAAGCGCTTGTTGGAAGTTCCTATAGAGCAGTGTGATGCGGGATTTAGGGTAGATACTAATGTTTTTAGTCATCCTCACGATGCCTTTTTTTACATAACCGATTCTGCAACTCGATTCTACACATGTAAGAACACCCCTGAGGCACCATTCCCAATTAGGGCGCTGGTTACAGGTGCTTACCAGCTTAATGTTTTTAATGGGTATAACTATGCGCTAAATGGTTTCTATTCCGATGTTACTGGTGCAAAACGGCTGAATAGTGTTTCCCTATTTCGCAATAGGTATTTTAAGCAACCCTACTCAAGCAATTTTTTTAATATATTCATATCAAACGATTTAGGTGCCGATTCGTTAAAAAGGTCTATTGCCCAGGAAATTGATTCATTTGTGCTACAATTATGTTCCCTACTTAAGTGCGATACAGCATTAGTTCCCACAACAAATTTGTACTTTTATAAAAACAGGGAGGAGCTTCAGCTATTTTTAGCTCAGCCGTTGGGTAATACTATGTATGGTAAATCTCTTGGTGATGCCAACCATATTGCAGGTCTAAACCTGTCTATTCTAAAGCATGAGGTAGGGCACACTGTAATAGATAACGCAATAGGGCTTAATCCCAATCCTTTTTGGCAAGAGGGCTTTAGGCAGTTTTCTGATTATTTCTTTAGCGCCGAATCTTTGGCCAAGGATAAGGATACTACCTCTCAAAATATACAGCTACTAAGCAGTTCGTTGGTGAGCAACAGTAACGGCATCTACTACAATAATTGGAACCACTACGCAATATCTGGTTGCTTTGTAAAATTTGTGATTGATAAGATAGGTTTTACTCAATTCAAACAGCAGTATATTGATGGTTCTATCGAAAAGTACATTTTGGAGAAGCATAATCTATCAATGGACGATTTGATAATAGAGTATAAATCGAGCGTATTATAACAAGGTTCTAATAATTAGTAAAAGGCACATTATGGCAAGTTTACAGAGCTATTTTTTACGTTTTCTTTTAAAGAGAACCGTTAATTGGAATAAGCCCTTAAATGAGGTTAGGGACTTTCATCGCTCCGTACAAACCAAAGAGGTAGTTCCGGGTGGTATAACCATTAAGAAAATAGACAGTCCAAATTTTAATGCTGAGTGGTTTGTTCCGCAAGGAGTTAATTTCTCGCAAACACTTGTTTATATTCATGGGGGCGGCTATTGCCTAGGAGTGGTTGATGCAAACAGGAACTTTGTGCTGATGTTAGCCAAATTCCTACAACAGCCCATTATTTTGTTGGATTATCCTTTGGCACCCGAAAATCCTTTTCCTGCAGCATTATCACACTCTGTTAACCTTTACGAGTGGTTGCTTAAGGAGGCTAAATTTTTACCCAGTAACATAGGTTATATTGCCGACTCTTCTGGCTGTGGGCTCACCTTGGCAACTTTTCAAGAAACAAAAGCAAGGGGGTTGGGCTTACCCAAGTTCCAAATTTTTATGTCGCCTGTTGTTGATTTAACCCGTAGTGGAAAATCGTTTGTGGAGAAGACCAAAAAGGATCCCTTTTCATTGAAAAAGGGCTTTTTTATTGATGATAATTACATTCAGGGAAACGACCCTGCAAATCCAAAGTTCTCTCCAATATTTGGAAACTTGTTATTAATGCCAAGTACCCTTATTCAGGCCAGCGAGTATGATGTGTTTCTTAGCGACTCCGAAATGCTTGCAGCAAAGCTAAAGGATGCGGGTGTTGATGTAAGTTATAGCCTGTGGAAAAAGCTATGGCATAATTTTCAAATGAGCTATACTTTGCTGCCCGAAGGAAAACGTGCTCTTAACGAGATACGTTGTTTTGTGAGTAGTTACTTCACTACATAGTTGGCAATGTGGACTCTAATGTAAGATGAGACCAATTTTTAGTGAGATGAGCCGCCCAATACTTAGGCATTTACTTAATTCGCTTTCTTGTTCAAAAAGAAACAATATTGTTCGCTTTCGAACAAATGAATTTGAATAGAACGGTAATTATACTGTTGATAAACAGCCGAATGGCAAAGTTGGTTCGGTTTTTATATTTTGTTGCTGGTCTACTAATTAGCTGTTAATGCCAAAATAAAATGTACCAAAAAGCAATTTTTAGCTTTACCAATGAACGAGTAGCCATTGTTAGTCAGAATAGTTTCTTTGCGCTAGGGTTACAGCATTTTCTTTATGATGAACTGGGTTGTAAGTGTGTGGTAATTCACTCATCTATTAAAGAGTTTTTTTCTGATAATCATTGTAAAGAGTTTGATGTAGTAGTGTTTAATAATGATGTTATTTCTGGCTATGAGTTTCATTCTTATGCATTGTTTAACGGACTACTCGGTTGCTCTAAGTGTATTTTTATTGGTGATATTAGGGTTTCGTTGGTAAATATGCTCATGAGTAGCTTTGGTGCTGTTGCCTTCCTTTTGAACAACGATGATTTAGAAGAGATAGTAAGGGCGTTAACCTTTTTATATACAGAGCGTACCTACTCTTCTAGGCTATTTAATGAATACTTAAGGGCAAATACCGCTGGCGATGAGAATAGCCTGGAGCAAATTACCCCAAGGGAGCACGAGGTGCTTAATTTGCTGTGTCATGGCCACGATACCGACACAATTGCATCTCTACTAAATATTAGCCCAAGAACTGTCGTTAGGCACAAAACCAACTTGATGCAAAAAACGGGAGCGGTAAGTACGCTTCACATGGTAACATCGTTTCTTAACCCCACCTTTACCGATACCATTTCTTATCCCTTAAAGCTGCAAGCAATAGTACGCCCTCAGCGGCGAAGGGTATTGTAATTCCCTTGTTTATTTCACTCTACACCATATTTCTAGCTAACGTGTTGTGGTAATAAATTACCACTAAAATGGTAATTTATTACAATTGCCATGCATACATATCTTTTGTTGCTTTGCAGCCCCTAAATTTCCTAACAAAATATATGAAAATGATTATAACATAGAGATGTATAACAAAGCGATATTTCGTTTTTCCAACGAATGGGTAGCTGTAATTTCACAAAACAAGTTTTTCACACTTGGTGTGCTTCAATTTTTAAAAAGGGAATTAAACTGTGGCGGAGCTGTGGTTTACCCTAGTATGTTGGACTTATTCTCCAGTGGAGCTAAAAAGCATTATCAGTATGTGATAATACAGTATAGCGAGATCTACAAATATGATTTGTACTCTTTGCTAAGTATAGATCCTGCAGAAATAACCTTTCGGCTTATATTTATTGGTCAAGGAAAAAACGATTTGGTTAGCTCCCTTTTTACTAAGTTCCCTCATACTGCTCATATTGCAATTTGCGATGGGCCTAACGAGCTTGCTTTAGCCTTTTCTGCTCTTAGTAAGGATTCGAGCTATGTCTCAGTATCTGCCAAAAAGGTACTTGAGACTCAATGTAGTCTGCAAAACAAGAGTGTGGTTAATTTAACTGCAAGGGAACAAGAGGTGTTAGCATTGCTTTGTCAGGGGCACGATACAGAGTCAATTGCTGCAATGCTACACATTAGTCCGCGAACCGTTGTTCGCCACAAAGCAAACCTGATGCAAAAAACTAATACCTCAACCACATTGCAGCTGGTTACTCTCTTTCTCAGCCACGATATAACAGCATCCGATGGGCTAAACTATAGTAGTCCTATGCAAAATGCAGATAAATTCTGATGTTTTACCGCAGTCGGATTTACAACTCGTGGTAATTTATAACCATAAGATTGGTTATAAATTACTATTGATACACAGTTAGGTCTTTAGTTGCTTTGTGTCCGGAGCAGAAGCTTCGTTTTCGGCAGAAAACCTATGCTTTCTTATAAATTCTTTGGTATTGTTCCCAACAATAATTTAAAGCAAACACCCATGAGGCAATATTTAAAGTTTAGGCGTAAGCTATTACTCTACTTTGGAGGATTAACCCTTTTTATTGTAATCATTTCTGGGGTAGTAAATTTTCAGTCCATTAAGTACACCTTGCAAGACGATATCAGAAAAAATCAGCTTTTGGCATTTCTAGAGGCGGCGCAGAGTAACATTAGGGCCGATTTGGAAAAGGGAATGGAAACCTCTCTTGCCCTAGCCGAAGATCCTACTCTTGTTAAATGGTTTAGAGAAGGCGAGGCAAACCCAGTTCTTAAAAGCGTAGCACTGGATAAGCTAACGCAAACAAAAGAAGGTTTAGGATATCTTACTGTTTTTGCCGTAAACGAGGTTACACGAAACTACTACCAGGAAAACAATAAGTTGGTAGATGTGCTATCGGAGTCAGATCCCGATGATTCCTGGTATTTCGATCTAATCAAGTCTAGAAAAAAGGCTGTTTTAAACTACGACTATAACTCAGAACTAGATCAAACCCTTTTCTTTTTTAATATTCTAATGGGAACCTCGGCCGAACCTTTGGGAACTGCTGGTGTAGGTTTAAATCCAGAAAAACTAATCGATGAGTTTCGTAAGCGTAATATTACTCCAAGCAGTGCGCTTTGGATTGTTGACAATGTGGGCAATATCCTAATTGCTCAGGACAAAAAGTACATAACAACTAACCTCTCCGTTTATATGCCACAAGATGTTGTGGCGCAAATTAATAAATCGGCAGGGAGTAGAGTATTTCCTAGTGTTTCATTCTCGGATAATGAGTTCGATATCGCATCAATGGATATGGGAGCAACGGGCTATAAGGTGGTGTGCATGTCGCCAACTTCGGAGCTAATTGCTGTGCTAAATCCCATAATGGCCAATAGTTTAATGTTTGGTCTTTTGTTTATAGGCGTAACGGTTATTGTGGTGTTTCTAATTTCGGGAACAATTCTAAAGCCTATTCTTGCGCTTAAGAATCTTGCTGAGCGTTATTCCGAAGGCGATTTAACACTTAATCCAGCGGACGAACTCATCAATAGAACCGACGAACTAGGTGCTCTTGCTCTAGCGTTTGCTCACATGAAGGTTAAGATTGCCGAGATGATTGAACATGCTAGTAGCGCTTCAAGAATAGTTATTATGGGAAGTGAGAAGCTAAGAGCATCGTCGGAAGACTTAAGTCAAACCGCATCGGAGCAGGCAAGTTCAACCGAGGAGCTTTCATCATCCATGGAGCAAATGACCTCTAACATTAGCTTGAATGCCGATAATGCTAGCCAAACGGAGCGACTTTTTGCCGAAGCAGCCAAGAATGCTGCCACTGGAGGCGCAATACTAAGAGATGCTGTTAAAGCCATTGAGGATATCTACCAAAACGTAATGGTAATAGAGGAAATAGCAAGGCAAACCAACATACTTGCTCTTAATGCTGCAATAGAAGCCGCTAGGGCGGGCGAGTACGGAAAAGGATTTGCTGTTGTTGCTGCTGAAGTTAGAAAACTGGCAGAACGTAGCAGGGAATCGGCAATTAAAATAAACCAACTGGCGGGGGGCTCTGTGAAAATTGCTAGGCAAGCGGGTGATATTTTTAATGCATTGCTACCCGATATTCAGAAATCGGCCAATTTGGTGAGTGATATCTCTGCTGCAAGTGCAGAGCAAAACATTGGTGCTATGCAGATTAATAAGGCTGTAATGGAACTAGACCGAATATCGCAGGGTAATGCTGAGGCGGCCGAGCGGATTAACGGTTTAGTACTGGAGTTTGCCGAGGAGATAGAACGGCTTAACCAAACCATTCTTTCTTTTAAAATTAAAGGGTAAATGCAACTATTTACAACAGGTATACACTTAATAACAATAGTTTAATGCAATGAAAATTCTCTTTTACGATGGAGGGAGCGGTATTAGGAGCAAACTTGTTGATGTACTTAGCAAAGTTAACCTAGGGTGGTTCAAAATAGTAACAACAAAGGAAGACTTGTTGTGGAATCTTGAAATGGTTTTACCTGAGGTTTTGATTCTTGATAAGAACATTGAACAGGACGAAGCTTTTAACCTAATAGTTAGCATTTCTGGCTCCTACTATCCTCACATCAAAGTATTGGTTCTTCAGGATTTAATAAGTAATAAGGCGCTACGACTATTCATAGAGGCAGGAGCATTGGGTATTGTAACCGCAAATGATATCGATACCCAGCTAAAACCAGCAATACTTACCATTGCCAAGCGTAAGTACTATATAGGTTTTACTCCATAGCCTTACGCGCATAGTTAATTAGTTTAAGTGTTTTTTTAATCAGGTGTTTAGCCCATCAGGGGAGAGGGCTCAATGTTTTGTATTTAATTTATTAGTTGATAAAATGAAATTTGCTGATTTTCAAACAAGAACAAAACTATTTTTTGGTTTTGGTATGGTGCTTTTTTTTACAATTGTTGTTGGAGTTACTGGTTATATGGGTATAAATGGATTGCACCAATTCATTATGCTTAAGGATGAGGTTGCTCAGAATAATGTGAAATGGGTTACTGCTCGCTTAGCTGTTGAGAACTACTCCCGCTATGGTAACCTTGACGATTATAATAAGGCCCAGGGGCTAATTAATGAAATTGGTGCCTCAACCCAAGGAATTCTTTTAAGAATTGATGAGGATCAGGTTGAGATGCTTCGTATTTTTAACAATCTGGGAAAAGGGGTTGAAGAATATGTTACAAGGTTTAACCAGCTTCATGAGTTAAAAGCTAAGCGCAGCAAAGTTTTTGTAGATGGGTTGGCATTAGCTAACGCGTTAACCGAAAAGGCAAAAACTTTGTCCGACGATAGGTTTCGTGCCGATTTTGCTGAGCTACGTAGCATATCGAACTCCTATTTTAGAACAGAGGATCATGCGTATTACGAAAAAACACGTGAAAGAGGTAGTGAACTTATTCAAAAGTATGGTGCGGCAGATAGAAGAGGATTACTGATTGCTGATTATTTGAGTGGAGTTTTGGAAGAGGGGAAAAAGGTAGTTGAGGAGGATAAGGCGATTCTGATATCGTTATTAACAATAGGTGAATCTACCATCAACGAATCGTTTAAACTTAATGAGGTTTTTGTTAACATGGAACTTCAGATACACGAAAGGGTTATTACGACCTTACTTATTATTGCCACATTGTCCATTATAATTGGATTGCTTATCGCCAATTACCTTGCCAATAGGATTGTAAAATCTGTTTCAATTACCGTGAACGCAATAGAATCAGTTTCTAAGGGCGAACTGTTTGTAGAAATTCCAGCCGAAGCCAAAACATGGAAGGATGAATTTGGAACAGTAATTAGATCGGTATCAACTATGATTGAACGTTTGCGAGATATTTCTAGCGTTGTTATAGCAGGAACCGATAGTATTGCTGCTGCTTCGTTTGAGATGCAGGCCACTTCACAAAGTTTGTCACAAAGTGCTAACGAAGGAGCTTCCTCAACGGAAGAGGTTTCCTCTTCCATGGAGGAGATGGCCGCAAATATTGAGCAGAATACCGAGAGCTCAAAGCAGGCAGAGATTATTGCCACCGATGTTGCCCAAAGTATGGATAAATTAGGTGAAGCAACAGGGGAGAGTTTCACTGCAACACAGGAGATTGCGCAAAAGATTAGCATTATTAACGACATCGCTTTCCAAACCAACATATTGGCTCTTAATGCTGCTGTGGAGGCTGCTAGGGCTGGAGATCATGGTCGTGGTTTTGCTGTAGTGGCATCGGAGGTTAGAAATCTAGCACAAAGAAGTAAAACTGCAGCCGATGAGATTGTTGCTCTTTCATCAAAAGGTGTGAACCTAGCAAGGGAAGCTGGTGAAATGATGGTGCAGTTTACCCCTCAAATACAACGACTTATTCAGCTGGTTCAGGAAATAGCATCAGCTTCGTTCGAACAGGATAGTGGGGCTGCCCAAATAAACAATGCCATTCAGCAGCTAAACCTTATTGTTCAGCAAAATGCTGCGGCAAGCGAAGAGGTGGCTACTAGTGCCGATGAGATGAGCCGCCAAGCGGATCAACTTCGAGAATCGATGACATTCTTTAAGCTGTCTAAGGAATACGTAAATCTTATGCAGGCTCAGCAAAAACAGGCACAATACACCGCACACAAAATTTATACAGGGCAACCTGTTGCACTAAAACATAAAGTTAACCAAACGGTGTACTAGAAATTCTTAACCTATAAACATCTCCTTTAGGTGTATTTAAAATGATATTCAAAATTGTAAAGTAGCCTTAGAACCACTAGATAGTCTATTTTTTGGTTCTAAGGCTACAATATCTATTTTATAAAGTAGGATGCTCCGTACATTTCATTAACTTTAGGTATGTTTTCTCTTAGGTTAATATTTAGTGTATGGATAGAGCAAGGTTAATAAACGATATTGTACGTTCAATAGCACAGCTAAAGCAAGAAACCGAGCATTTTTTCTCAGATACAAGCACTATTCCCTCATCGGGATTTATGATAGAAGAGTTTTTTCAGCAAAAGTTTAATCCCTTTTTGGCTCATATTGCTACCACAATTAAGGCGCTTCCCGACGATGAGTACTTGGTATTTACCATTGATGGATGGGTTAAACACCTCCAAAAGGAGATGGAGCGGATTAACAATGGCGATATAAGCGAGGTGTATGCAGAGCTAACCTATGTTAAGTATCGGTTTTACCCCAAAATAGTCGAACTTCTTCAGGATTTGAAGCTTGAGGTGCTGGAGCGAACTTACAATGTAAGCACAACCGATATATCGGCACCAATGCAATCATTTAGAATTAAGCCAAATGGATCAAAGTTAAGCTCCGATGGTGTTGCACTACTCATCGCATTGCTTTATAACTTCAAGGTGGTTTCCGATGAGCTTTCGGTTGATGAGATTTGTAACCGTTTTGGCGCCCTTACGGGATTAGACCCAGAACAGATAAAGCGGGATTTGTCCGTTGATTTTGCCAATCAACGTATGAGGGCAAGTGTTAGTGCTACAGAAGCAAGCAAAGTGCACTCCGTTCTAAAATCTATGGTTGCCAGAGTAGAATCTCTTGATGGGGGAACAAACTAGATGTAAATGGCGATTTAGGAGTAGGGAATGCACCTGTAGGGTAGGTTAATTTCTGGTAGCTCAAGCAGCACCATCCCTTCGTGCAATAGGTCCTCATCATCCTGATGGTAGTTCCAAATAACCTCAACGCTAATACCATTACTTCTAAAGTTCGAAATTTTTCGCATGATATCCCGAAGGTACTTGTACGATGAGGAGTTTATATACTTAAAGTTAATATCAACTACAATTTTTGTGGATTGCTTATCCTTAATGCTTTCGTAAAATTCATTTAGCCAGTTGAGTACATTCATGTAAAACTCCTTTGCGTTCTCTGGATGCGATATTCCAGAGATCGAAAAGATATTGGTTTCAGGGTCAAAGTATATTTCAGGAGTGTCTATTGCTCCTTCAAGTTTTAGTGCTTTCATTACTGTATTTACAACTGCAGGGTAAATATAAGGCTTTTTTTTAGCTCGATGATTTATATCAACTCTAATGTTTTGCTACATTTGATTAATGCCCTGTTTCTATAACTAAATTTAATAGGTGGTTTGACCAATGCCTACAAACCATTTTTTAACGGAAAAATTAGTGTGATGAGCAATCCTTCTCGAATATTCTCCATTGCATTTATCGATAGCATAAACCTATTGCGTAAACGCTTGATGAGTAGAGCAGATAGGTTTATTTTTGGCGTTAGCATTATTCTTTTGGCTCTTGTTATTGCTGAGGTTGGTTTTAACCTTCAGCCGTTTTACATTTATGTGCTATCGCGGGTTTTCACCTTTGGTTTTGCTACTCTTTTTGTACTATGGTTACTGCGGTTTTTAACTAGATTCCAATGGAAAAGGCTAACAAAAAGGGGATATTCTGAGATAGTGATACTGGCACTCCTTTTTGTTTTCAGCTTGTTCCGAATATGGGTATTGTATTATGATAGCTTCCCTGCTTTTGCGCTTTTCTTTACTAAAAGTTATGCGGCATACGTTCTTGTTGCAATTGTTTTTATTTACGAGTTTTCGTCAAAAGCATTCAGCTTACTAGAGCGCTCGTTTAACCCTGCAATGATCTTAGTCCTTAGCTTTATTTTTTTAATTCTGGTTGGGTCATTGCTATTGCTATTACCTAATGCAACTGCAAATGGTATTTCAATTCTAGATGCTTTATTTACCTCTACTAGTGCTGTTTGCGTAACTGGCTTAATTGTAGTTGATACGGCAACTGCTTTTACTCCGCTAGGTCAGTGGATAATTCTTATCCTAATTCAGCTAGGAGGTCTTGGTATAATGACCTTTACCAGTTTTTTTGTTCTCTTTTTTCGGGGGGAAGCTACGTTTCAGTCTCAGCTCTTTCTTAAGGATGTAATTAATGAGGATAATTTTGGGCAAATACTAAAATCGGTTTACAAAATAGTTGTATTTACTCTTGCAATAGAGCTACTTGGTGCGTTGTTCATATACATATCGGTTGGAAGCGGTTCTCCTGCGGGGGAACGGTTATTTACTTCTCTTTTTCACTCCGTTTCGGCTTTTTGTAATGCAGGCTTTTCTACCTATTCAAACGGCTTGTATGAACCAGCGCTTAGGTATAATTACACACTCCACTTTGTTATTGCTATACTCGTAATTATTGGTGGTTTAGGTTTTCCCATTCTGGTGAACTACTACCGTTTGGCTAAGCACTTTATACGGAATAAGATTAATCAGCTAAAAGGGGCAGACTCCTACTATAAGCATAAACCACATGTAATTACTGCTGGAACGCGCATTGTGCTGTACACTACAGGAATTCTGCTTATTGTTGGTACTGTTCTGTTTTTTATTACGGAGTACAACAACTCTTTAAAGGGGCTGTCGTGGGCAGGGAAAATTGTTACCTCTTTTTTTGGTGCCGTTACCCCGCGTACAGCTGGCTTTAATACTGTTAATATGTCGCAGCTGCTACACTCAACAGTGTTCGTAACCATCTTTCTGATGTGGGTTGGAGCCTCACCAGGTTCTACTGGTGGAGGTATAAAAACAACAACATTTGCGCTTGCCCTTCTCAACGCTTTTTCCTTGGCAAGGGGGAAGGAGAGGGTAGAGTTTTATAGGGTGCAGTTCTCCAATGAGTCGCTCCGAAGAGCCTTTGCTGTAATGCTCCTGTCAACACTTGTAATAGGTTCCTCTGTATTTTTGTTAGCCCTTTTTCAGCCCAATATGGCACTGCTAAACATCGTTTTTGAGGTTGTTTCGGCCTTTTCAACGGTGGGGCTTTCCTTAGGTATCACCAGCTCATTGAGTGTAGGAGGTAAAGTGGTTATTATTCTAACCATGTTTGTTGGAAGAGTGGGTATGCTTACCATTCTAATAGGTATGTTTAAGCGAACTAGGTTTGTTTCCTATAAATATCCAACGGAGAATGTTTATATTACATAGTTTTTGGTTTGCACGTTAACAAAACGGTACGCTTATGAAGTACATAGTTATTGGTTTAGGTAATTTTGGGTTGGTGTTATCAACACGGCTTACGGAACTTGGACATGAAGTTATTGGTATTGATAGGGATATGACCCGTGTTGAGCAGTACAAGGACAAAATCACCTCAACAATTTGTATGGATACAAACGATTCCCACTCCTTGGGGATGCTACCATTAGATGAGTGCGATGCTGTTGTTGTGGCTATTGGAGAGGATTTTGGTTCATCGGTTATGACGGCTGCACATTTAAAGCATATGGGCGTAAAGCGCATTATTGGCAGGGCAATAAATGAATTACATAGCACAGTGCTATCGGCAATTGGAGTAACAGAGATTCTAACTCCCGAAAAAGACTCTGCCGAGCGCTTTGCAAAAAAGATACAGCTAACAGGGGTAATAGATAGTTTCCAACTTAGCGAAAAGTGTGCAATACTGGAGGTTCCTGTTCCCGAAGCCTACTGGGGTGATACTATAGAGGAAGTAGATTTGGAGAACCGCTTCAAAGTTAAGCTGGTTACAGTGAAGCGTAAGGTTCCTCAGAAAAATCTTTTTGGGCAAATAACAGAGGTTTCCCAGGTGCTTACGGAACTATCGCAGGAGCTTATTTTAATGCAGGGCGACTCCTTTGTTGTTTTTGGTGCAATGAAGGATTTGCAGAGGATGTTCGACCTATCAGTCTAGAATGGCTCAGATTACTAGTTGTTTATGATGTAGTGCAGGCTATTTTAATGGTATTTTAATGTATATGTTTCGGTAAAACCCTTTGGTAATCCCTTTCTTTGTAAAAAAACAAAGAAAATGGCGTTACTTCAATCACTATCCGTTATTCTGTTAATTCAGTCGCAAGAGCAAATTGTACATAATTCGGCCGAAGAGCTGGTTAAGCACGATCCTTACGGTGCGTTAATGGCAATAATGTCGATACTTATCGTTATGCTGGTTTTAAGCTGTTTGTATCTTATCTTTAAGTATGTGTCGTTGCTCTATCGTACCGATTTTAGGCGCAAGAGCACCACATCAACAGCCATAACCGCTAACGAGGCTGAGGAGCAATCGGGCGAGGTTAACGCCGCAATTGCTGTAGCGCTCCACCTATATGCAAAGGAAGCTCACGATTTAGAGAATACCGTACTTACCATAAAGCGGGTTAACTCGCGCTACTCTCCTTGGAGCTCAAAAATTTATGGACTAGGAAACTGGAGAAGATAGTTCAACATCTCAATCATTTTTATAAGTTTGGGTTCATCATTATAACCAATGGAAACTGCTAAAATTCTAATAGTAGAGGATGAGCCCAAGGTGGCTAACTTCATTAAAAAGGGGCTGGATGAGCTAACCTTTGCTGTTGATGTGGTGTACGATGGAATTGCTGGGCGCGATAGGGCGCTTACAGGTAGCTTTGATGTTATTATTCTTGACGTAAATCTCCCTGGAATTAATGGCTTTGAAATATGCAAGCAGCTTAGGGATAGGTCTATTCTCACGCCTGTGCTAATGCTTACTGCCCTTGGTTCTACCGATGATAAGCTTGCTGGTTTTGACAGCGGTGCCGACGATTACCTTGTTAAACCCTTTGAGTTCCGAGAGCTGGTAGCTAGGGTTAGGGCGCTCATTAAAAGGGTGCAGGTGGCTAAACGTCCGCAAAACATTATTACGGTTGCGAATCTAGAAATAAATACCGATGCCAAAACGGTAAAGCGTAACGATACCCTTATTGAGCTAACAGCAAAGGAGTTCAATCTACTGGAGTACCTTGTAAAGAATCAGGGTAGAGTGGTTTCACGTGCCGAAATTTCTGAGCATATATGGGATATTAATTTCGATACGGGCACCAACATTATTGATGTTTATGTTAACTTCCTTAGGAAAAAAATTGATAGGGACTTTACACCAAAGCTAATTCATACGGTAATTGGCATGGGCTACATCCTTAAAGAGGGAGATGAGTAATGAACATTAAGCTAAGGCTTTCTTTCCAGTTTTCGCTTGCTATAGCATTAATTCTCTTGCTTTTTTCGGCAGGTATATACCTTTTTTCGGCAAGCCATAGAAAAGTGGAGTTTGCCAGTCGCCTAGAGAAAAGTGCTATTAACTCGGCCCGTTTGCTCATAGATGTAAAGGAGGTTGATAGCAAACTTTTGAATATCATAGACCGGAATACAGTTAAGGCGTTAACCCGCGAAATGGTATTTATCTACGATAGCAGGTACAACGAGATGTATCGTAGTGCCGACTCCGATTTTCCCCGAATAGACTCATTAACCATATACAATGTCCTTTCCAAAGGGAGAATGGCCTTCTCCATGGGCGAACTAGAGGGAGTTGGAATGCTTTACCATGATGGTGGCAAACGGTTTATAGTTATTGCTCTGGCCTACGATGAGTATGGCCATAATGAGCTGCAACGCCTTAAGTACATGCTTTTTGTTGCAATGTTTATATTTCTTGGGTTGCTCTTTCCCTTAGGACTATTCCTTGCTGGGCGAGCATTAGCACCCATTTCAAAGGTAGTTAAAGAGGTTGAACAAATCTCTGCGCAACGGTTGGATAGGCGGGTAGATACAGGTAATGGAAAGGATGAGATTGCCCGCTTGGCGCAAACCTTTAACAGCATGCTGGAGCGTTTAGAGGCTGCCTTTGAAATGCAACGGAGCTTTGTTTCCAATGCATCACATGAGCTTCGCACGCCGCTCACCTCCATTACAGGACAAATAGAGGTTACCCTTTTAAAGGAGCGCGATAAGGCAGAGTACGAGGCCATTCTACAATCAATACTAGAGGATATTAGGAGTTTAAACACTCTTTCCAACGGTTTGCTGGAGCTGGCACAGTCTAGTGTGGATTTTACTGCAATTAAGGTTAAACCCCTTAGGGTTGATGAGCTGTTACTTGTTGCTAGGCAGGATGTACTTCGTCGTAACACAGCCTATTCCGTTGATGTTAGGTACTTTGATTTGCCCGATGATAGCGAGGTGCTATTAATTATGGGAAGTGAGAATTTGCTTCGAATTGCCTTTATTAATCTTATAGATAATGCATGTAAGTTTTCTCCAAACTATAGAGCCGATGTGTCCATCGGTTTTGAAAATGGCTTTGTTGTAATAAAAATATCCGATTCGGGCATAGGTATTCATCCAGAGGAGATTGAGAAGGTTACAATACCTTTCTATAGAGGTAAGAATACGCGCTCGCAAACGGGTCATGGAATTGGGTTATCATTAGCAAAAAAAATAGTTGAGCTGCATAGGGGGAATATGCAAATTGTTTCCTTGCTTAATTCTGGCACTACCATAACTATTAGGTTGGTTAACAGTTAGATAACGACTGGTGTTGTGTTTTTTTTTGTTGAGAAGCAAACATTTAATCCCATTTTAATTTTGGTATTTTCTTTTTTTCGGACTTTTGCTTTTGACGTTGAACAACAATCAAAACGTTGGGACCTTTTTGAAATTTATTTGCAAATTTTTCGTGTGTTTGGGAGAAAAGGAGGCTTAGGCCTCCTTTTCGTTTTTAGTGAAGTGCTGGAGTATATTAACAAAACTTAAGACTACGATTGGAAAAAATCCTTAGCTTAGCTTAAGCTTGTTGTTTACTGTTGTATCTAAAAGTCTAAACCCCAAATCTTATGAAGACAGATAAAACGAATAAAAAATTAGGTAGAAGAGACTTCTTCAAACTGTTAACATTAGGCGGTATTGGCGCTGCCGTAATGCCTAACATGATAGGAAAAACCTTTGCTCAGGATCCTGCAAAGCCAGCAAAACCATCCACAAATATAAAAGATGCACTAGCCTACGAAAGAACATCAGATTCTTTGCCTGGTAAGTACCCAGCAAAGGTGGTGCGGGTAAACCATTCGGGTTCTTACGCTAACAACGCCATTGTTGCCGATGCTGCTTATAGCATGGTAGAACAGGGCTTACTTGCATTAACCGGAGCTGCAACCCTAAAAGAGGCTTGGCTCCAGTTTGTAAAGCCTAGAGAGCGCATTGGCCTTAAGCTAAATCCTATAGGTGGAACCCTCCTTTCGTCTAGTCACGAAGTAGTTTCTGCCGTTATTGCTCAACTTGAGGAGGCAGGGATCGACCGCAGCAATATAACCATTTGGGATAGGCGTGAGTTTCAGCTTCACGAGGCGGGATTTACCCCCGATAGGTATCCTGGTATTCGTATAGTAGGCGTTGAGTGTAAAGATGCTCAGGGCTCTTTTTATGGTGCCGATGGTAAGCTACTAAGTGAGTCTCGAATTGATAAGGACTGGTACTACTGGGCCGATGTAGATGGGGAATATGATGAGTACACCATGCCTTATATGGTTAACGGTGGTAAGTATTCCTACTTCTCTAAAATACTTACTCAGGAGCTGGATAAGGTAATTAACATTCCCATTCTAAAGAATGCTGGGGCAACGGTAACGCTTTGTCTTAAAAATCTTGGTTTTGGTTGTATTACCAATACATCTAGGCTTCACCAGCAGCTATGGGTTGAGACTTGTGCCGAAGTTTGTGCCTTCCCCCCAATTCGCGATAAGGTTGTACTTAACATAGCCGATGGTATTATTGGCTGTTACAATGGCGGACCAGGTGCAAACCCACAATTTATTGTACCCTATAACACCGTTCTAGTGGGCACCGATCCCGTTGCTGTGGATAGGGTTGGCTACGATATTGTTATTGCCAAACGCATTGAGATGAAGGTTCAGGAACAGGACACCGAGAGAGGTAAAAGTGCTATGCGCTTGGCGTCATCGCTGGGACTGGGTGAATCGGAGATAGAGAAAATAGATGTTAAAAATGTTAATCTAGCATAACGTATGAAGTTTGCTTTTAGGCTTGCTGCTCTTGCAGTGGTAATATCGCTTTGCGGAACGTTAGGTTTTGCCCAAAGTATTTCCCATGTTGAACTTGATGCAAAAGCCCTGCCCGGAGTAGAATTTACTCGGCAAGGTACCTACGACGGGAACTCCCTGTGGGGGTACATTAATGGTGGCGCCGATTTGTACCTTGAGTATGGATTCTCCGAAATGATGGTTCAGGACTTTACATGGAAAGGCTTTAAGTTTAAGGTTGATGCTTACCTTATGTCCGATAGCGCAGCTGCGTTTGGTATTTTTTCTGTAAACCGATACTCATGCGATAAGAGCAGCGTGTTAACCAAATGGGATTGCCTAAATCCGTATCAGTATCAGGCTGCCTACGGACGGCTTTACCTTTCCATTGTTTCGCTTAGCGGAAAGCCCGAAGCGTTGGTTGTTGCAACTGATGTTGCAAAGATTATTCTTGAACGCTATAAGGCCGAGCCTTTTGTTTTGCCCTCCAAAATAGCATCGCTTAAGGCAGATATATCTTTAAATGAGGTTAAGCGTATTGCTGGACCTCTTGCTATGCAAAACTCATATCCAACTGCTGAGACCTATTTTTATGATGTTGCTGGTACGTATGTTCTATACAAAATGCCTGTAACGGTAAATGGAAATGAGGGAACATTGGCTTATGTTGAGTTTGCCAATGCAACCGATTTGGCTATAGTTTGGAAACAGCTAGCGCAAAAAGAACTTGCCACAGAACCAGTTGCTATAGATGGTAAGGTTTTGTTTGCCATCGGAAACCATTTGTTCTGGGTATCATCGGATAGTAGTGAGTTACTACAGGATTTTGCAACGCAATTTGCAGCTAAGTAGAATTGGCTAGGTATAAAAAGTGCGGGGGCAAACTTTACAAAGTTTGCCCCCGCACTTTTTTTGCTATTACTACTTTTTAAAAATGAAATAAACGGCAAGAACCAGAAAACAAAAGCCAATAATATGATTGGTTCTTATGGTCTCGGTTTTGAATGCTAGTAATGAGAAAATCATAAATACTACAAGGGTAATTACCTCTTGTATAACCTTTAGCTCAACTAGCGAAAAGGGGCCTCCGTTACCCTTAAATCCAATTCTATTGGCTGGAACCTGAAAAAAGTACTCAAAAAGGGCAATTCCCCAGCTAATAAGTACAATGGCAATAAGCCCAAGGTTCTCAAACCACTTTAGCTCTTTAAACTTTAGGTGGCCATACCAGGCCAAAGTCATAAAAGTGTTGGATAAAACCAAAAGAAGGATGGTGTATAGTGCTTTCATTTTGTTTTGTTAAAACGGGGCAAAGCTATAAACAAAATGGCTTGGAGTACATCTTCCTAAAAAGATTTTTTTGCAGCTAACCAACTTAGCTGTTTTTGCGAATAAAGGATTTTGCAGATATTGTTGGAGCCAGGTAGCGTCTCCAGTAATAGGTAAATGATGTTAGCATAATTAATGAGCTAAACGCTTTAAATCTGCAAAGGTATTGTAGTAAGTAGTATGTAATCCACATTACTGGGAGACATATAAGTGTAACAACAGTTAGATTAATGAGGCCTGGCATTAAAGCGTATGTTTTGGGTGCTATATGCACAATTCCCTCAGTAATTTGTTGTGCAAAAGGTATTGCCGAAATGCCAATAATAATTGCCGCTGCATATCCATGTCCTGTATTGATTGATTTTTTGGGGCATATGTTCATACAACGCATACAGCTTTCGCAATTGAAAGTCCAGTAGGGCCTTTTATGCCTGAATGTAATTGCATTAACTGGGCATTTCTCTGCGCATAGTTTGCACCCATTACAGGTATGGCTTGCAAAAAATGTTTTTGCAAGAAAGAATCGGCCAACTATAAAGTACCCTAAAGCGACTGGGGCTATAGCAATATCAAGAGGAATAGAGGCAAGGTATATAAAAGGGAAGGTTCTTTTTCTTTGCAAAACCTTTTGGGCAAAGTTTTTCATAACCCCGTTACATCTTTCAGTAATTGAGTCAACAACCTTTTTACGTAATCCAGGATGAATTGATATCCAGTTGGAGGGCATGTCTAGTGGTTGGGCTCCTGCTATTTTATAACCCTTTAGCCAAAGTATTAGTAAGGGCAAATGAATTGCAACACCGCTTAACCCTGGAGTGAATAGCTTGTAAAGCTTCATTCCCGCCCTGCAGTTTACAAGGAAAATGCTACAATGGTTGGTTGCTCTTGGAAAGCGAAGTATAAACTTTAGGGCAAACCAAGGCAGGCTGAAGCCATGTGCTGGATATAAAAAGCCAATCAGTTTAGCATCACTCGTTTCGAGGGTGGGGTTCCGCTTATCAATTAAATTCACATTGCAGGTGTAACCCTTATCATTGGCTACTGTTTTAAACCAATTGGCTGCAAGTAAGGAGTTGCCAGTGCCGCTAAATGTGTAAAGTTCAATTGATTCTGATGTGTCCATTCTGCCTTCAAATTAGGTCGGTTTGCTAAACTCAATGCTAGGCTCGGAAAAAATCAGCCTAACCAGCTATAAAAGTAGCTGTAGTTTTGGGAGAGTGTCATGTTGCGCTCTGTTTTTTGGCTACCAAAAAAGGATAAATTTGTGTATCACTCTACGGGAAAAGGTATGGAAAACGAAAACTCGATTTGGACTGGCAGCTTTATTCGTATTACAGTTGCTAATTTGCTTATGGCGTTGGCATTCTACTTTTTGCTACCCGTTTTACCACTTTTTTTATCGGAGAAGCTTAGTGCTAGCGAAGGGGATATTGGAATTGTTCTGGCCTTTTACACTATTGCGGCGCTTATTATTCGCCCCTTTACGGGTTTCGCGCTGGACTCTATTGGGAGAAAGAGTATTTACCTGCTGGCGTTTCTTTTATTCTCGCTACTTTTTGCTGGATACCTAAGCGTATTATCAATTCTATACATGATTTTTTTGCGATTTCTCCATGGCTTAACCTGGGGCGTACTAACCACATCGGGCTCAACCATTGCGGTAGATATGATTCCCGTTAAGCGAAGGGGCGAGGGGATAGGTTACTTTGGATTATCCATGACAATAGGAATGGCCATAGGCCCTATGATAGCCCTTTTTATTAATGGCGATGGGAGTTACTACTTTGTGTTTATAGCTGCCCTTGCACTGGGTATAATGGGGCTGTTGCTAGCGCTTTCGTTAAAGTTCCCGCCTTACAATCCGGTAAAGAAAAGGTTCTCGGCTAGTGGGCTGTTTGAGCAAAAAGCACTTCCCGTATTGCTAAATATGCTTTTGGTGATGTTCACCTATGGGGGATTAATATCCTTTGTATCGCTTTATGGGCGAGAACTTGGAATAGGTAATAGTGGACCTTTTTTTCTTATCCTATCAACTGGAATTGGCGTTTCTAGGATTTTTAGTGGGCGAGCATTCGATAAATCTGGCCCTAGGACTATTGTTACCATTGGCTTACTATTGCTAACCATTGGGTTTACTGTAATATCGTTACTAAATAATGCTGTTGGCTTTTACCTTTCGGCGCTGGTTCTGGGGACTGGGTTTGGGATAATAATGCCTACATTCCAAACAATTGCGAACAATGTGGTGCATGCAGAGCGTAGAGGGGTAGCAAACTCAACCTTTTTCTCCTTTTTTGATATTGGCATTGGATTAGGAATGATAGGAGTAGGGTTGCTAATACAACATTTTGGTTATGCCAATACGTTTATGGTGTGTGCTGGCTTTATTGTTGCTGCACTACTGCTCTTTATTGCTTTTACAGCAAAGCACTATCAGAATATAGCACAGCGTTTAGGGTAGCTACGTGCACATAAAAAGCAAAGGCGATTATACCCATAATCGCCTTTGCTTTTGCATGTTGGGCTAGTAAACGTTTACAGCAAAATCCATATTTACCTCCATGTTATTTATGGGAATGGTTAGTCGTACCGATTTTATATACTTAGAGGGTTCGTTAAAATAGATTAATCCCCTTATGGAGTTGTTTGGGAATAGCGTTGTTTTACGGAGTGCGGTTGCTTCCCATATGTAACGTAAATCGGTTAGGCGTTGAATGGATTGGTAGTGGATATCGTCGTTTACAGCAAGGCCTCCATAAACTGCTTCTCTTCCCACTTCTGTTGCAATAATTTCAGCATCAGATTTTTCTTTGTTAATGGTGGCCACGCTGTATGTTACATCGGCAAGGGCCACGCCTAGTGCAAACAGCTGGTAGTTGGTGTGCGAGGCATCCTGTTGCGACATGGAGATGTCTATATTCCTGAGCTCGTGTTCAGGGTCAAGTGCTTTTTGGGGTACAGTAAAGTCAAAGTTACTTCTGGCCGTTTCCCACGATAAAGGGGAAAGCACAAACTGCTCTGGAGAAACTAAAAAATCGGTGGAGTCCTCATTTATTACCTCAATATCAAAGCTAATTAGCCCACCTTCGTGCTTATGGAAAGCCGTGTGTACAACAAACGAGTTTGCTTTTATGCTAACAAACTCTTTACCTCGGTCCCAAACGGTAACACTCTCGGTGGGGTTTAGCCTAAAAACAGGACGTGGCGATACGCATGAATTTAATAGCTGCGCAACAACAGCTAATGTAATAAGTTTGATACTTGTTTTCATAGTTAGGGTAAATAGGATGATGCTTGGCTCAAGATCAAACTTTAAGCCAATATTCGATAAGGAATCTTTAATTTTACTAATTCTTTATGTTGCCCATAATTTTGTTGAAGTCGGACTCCACAAAGCTATTGTTTACGTTGGATGAGAGCCATGTTCCAGTATCAATTGCAATAGTTCTTTCTTGTTCTGGGTAGGCAATAGCAAAGCTGTTGTACTTTAAGTGCTTTGATACCAGTTTTGGGGTGTGTTGCAAGTTTGATGAGAATGATATGGAGTTTACCCTTGCACTTATTAAAACATAAAAAGTGTCCTCTTCGTAGGTGTTGTGCTTGCTAAAGAATTCGTCCCAAGAATTAAGCTCGGCAATACTATAGGGTATTTTAAACCGATTTTGCTTTAGCGCTTCAATAAATGTGTCGTTGGACGATTTAGGTATTGTAAAGGTTACCTTGGCGCTAGTTTGATTGGCCAAATTTTTTATTGTTTTTAGTATATGGCCAAATCCTATTTCTAGTTCGGCTAGGGGTGGTACAACAACGTTAAGCTTGTTAAAGGTATTTAGTGGGTGCTTAAGTGCTACAACATGAACTGGTTGCTTAACCTCAAGTAGAATATGTTCAAGTATTGATCCAAACACCCATTGTTTTGGGCTAAACCTACCATTCCACCCCATTACTAAATCGGAAATAGATAGCTCCTTGCAGGCTCTCACAATACCTGCTGCAACATCATAATCAACACGGGTAACGGGTTCCACTTTACAATCGAAAGCATGGCTAATATCAACAGCTTTTTGAAGTACCTTGTTTACATTGGCAATTTCTTGTTCCGATTTGGCTACAGCAAGTGCAAAAAGGGGCTCCTGCTCTGTGTGGGTTTTAAGGTATCGGGCAAACTCAATTAGAATTTCAACTGTTGAAGGGTTTGCTATAGGAACCAGAATGCGCTCATGCTTATCGGTTGTTTGAAACTGATCCTTGGCATTTACAGCAATGGCTTGTGCTGCGCTTTGGGTAATAAAGCCACTTACAAGGCTAGTTGTAAGTATAAGCATTACTGTAGCATTTAGGAGTACATCGCCTAGTATTCCCAGCTCGTACCCAATTAGTGCCACAGCAAGCGTTGCTGCTGCACGGGAGCAGCTAAGTCCAAAAAGAAGCTTGCGATGCGATTCGGGTAGCAAAAATGCCTTTTGAACAATGAATGCAGCAAACCACTTAGACGCTAAAGCAATAACTGTTAGCACAACAGAAAGCCCAATAATATTCCACCCCTTAAATATAACCCCCACGTTAATAAGCATCCCAACGCTTATAAGGAAGAAGGGAATAAATAGGGAGTTCCCTACAAATTCAATTCGGTTCATTAG
The DNA here is from genome assembly GCA_002412705.1 of Bacteroidales bacterium UBA5206. Taxonomy (GTDB): domain Bacteria; phylum Bacteroidota; class Bacteroidia; order Bacteroidales; family Tenuifilaceae; genus UBA5206. The sequence goes on from DHVO01000211.1 coordinate 27,424, forward strand.
AGCCGATGCCGATGGTATTTGTCTGCTAAGCATAATTCCAGCAAGGAAGGCTCCAATTATGGGTTCAAAACCGCTTAGCTCTGCCATTAAACCCGCTAAAAAAACCATTGTTAGTGCAAAGGTGAACTGCGCCATAGGCTGGCTACTTAGGTTGCTAAAGAACCAACGGCTCACTCTTGGAAAAATGGCCAAAATAAATATTAGGTAAAGGGTTATGTGCAAAGCGTATTTGAGCCAAAAAACAAGGCTCATCTCGCCCTTTGCAACTGCTGTAATTGCTGTTAACATTATTAGCACAGCAGTGTCTGTGATAATGGTTCCAGATATGGCAATACTTACAATGCTTCTACGTTTTATCCCAAAGCGACTAATAATGGGGTACGATACCAATGTGTGCGTTGAAAGCATTGCTGCAACTAACCAGGAACTTACAAGGTTATACCCAAGAAAATATCTTGATACACCAAACCCTATTGCCAAGGGAATTACAAATGTTAGAACACCAAACCATATGCTCTGTTTTTTACTCTTTGCAAAGCTGTGCACATCTAGCTCTAGACCTACCAGAAACATAATGTACATTAAACCTATTGTTCCCAGAAGCTCCATGCTCCCCTCATAGGCAATAAGATTTAACCCATGTGGGCCAATTAAAACGCCCGAAAGTATTAATCCTACTATACCTGGAATTTTTACCTTGTTTAATATCAATGGTATAACTAGTAGAATTAAAAGAACAATGGTAATAATAACCACAGGGTCTTGAAAGGGAAGTTTCGATACAAACAGTAAGCTATGCATACAATTGGGTTTTGGGCTAAAATACAAAAATATGCTAACAACCAGTTAGCGTAATGTTTTGATATTAGTCCTTAACCATACTCTTAATCCTTACTGCAAGGTACACAAATGGTGTATCGGCTGCTGCCACAATAAACTTTAAAACATAGGTGGAGAGTATTACCTCTATAAGAACAGTAGTATCAAGAACTCCTAAAAAGGCAATTAGTGTAAATATAACAGAGTCGATTAGCTGAGAAACGATAGTGCTTAAATTGTTTCTAATCCAAATGTGCTTTTGTGCGGGAAAACGTTTTCGCCAGAAATGGTAAGCCCAAATATCGTGCTGCTGCGATACCAAATAGGCAATTAAACTGGCCGCGGCAATGCGGGGCATAAGGCTAAAAATGTGGCTAAGGCTTTGCGATGTGGTTTGCGAAAACTCATCGGCAAGTGGTGCAAATAGCAGCGCTAAATTCATTATTAACGTCATGGCTATTAGGCTAAAAAAACCTATCCACACGGCTTTTTTAGCTTCCTCTTTCCCGTATATTTCAGAGAGAATATCGGTTACCAAAAACGACGTAGCATAAACAATGTTGCCTAGGGTTGCGGCCATGCCAAACAGCTCAACGGTTTGCACAACTTGAATGTTGGCCAGAATGGTCGATACCGGCACCCAAACAAAAAGTCCAATCTTCCCAAAAAATCGGTATGCTGCAGTTACCATAGCAAAGTTGGCAATGAGCATAACAAGCCACCAAATCTCGTTCATTTTTTTATCTGCAAAGTAAACACAATTCTGTTAACAACTTTTTCCAGTAATGGTTGGGTAAATTTGTTACTTTTGGTTTTTCAAATCATCGCCATAAACTATATTAGTAATTCTTATTTAACATATAATTCCTGTTTTAACGTATGAACGAGTCCATTCTTAAAGCTCTTATTCAGCTATTTGCTATTGTTGTTGATATGGATAAGCACAATAGGATTGGAAGCGCTAAAGAGGTGGTTCGCAACTACCTTGAGCAAGAGTTTAGCCGGGAAATTGTTCGTACATACCTTGAGGATTTTGATGAGTACATTCAAACCTATCACCCCTACTTTGGCGATGATGAGGAGAAACGTAAGGGTTTCTCTGTAAGCTTCTCAACACGGGTTCACGATATTTGCCATTCCATAAACAATGAGTTTGAGCAGCACCAGAAGGTGTGGCTCATTTTGCAACTTATTGAGTTTATTAGCGATAGCCAGTTTGGTAGCGATAGCAAGTTTGGTTTTATTAAAGGGGTTGCCCAGGAGTTTAATATTAGTGAGTATGAGTTTGGCAATGGAAAGGAGTTTATCCTTTGCGAGTCACCCGACAGGATTCCACTTAATCAACAAATCCTTTTAATAGACTCCAATGCCGAGTGTAATTTGCCTAATGTTAAGCACTTGCGTAACGAGAAGCTTAGTGGACAGGTGTGGGTTCTACACATTGAGAGTACAAATACGCTGCTTGTTAAGTATTTTGGGGAAACTAACCTGTTTCTCAACAGCCGCAATATAAAACCTGGACGTACCTATATTTTTGGCGTTGGTTCAGTAATTCGTAGCACCAAAATAGATCCTATATACTACACTAAAGTATCAAGCCTGTTTATTCATAACTACCGCAAAGCGTTTGTTCAGCTTTCGGCTATAGACATTGAGTATAGGCATAAGGGAAGTAAGGATGGTATTCATCCATTCTCCTTTGAGGCGCACTCCGGACAGCTTATTGGTGTAATGGGCGGGAGTGGTGTTGGCAAATCAACACTTTTAAATCTACTCAATGGCAATTTAAAGCCATACAAGGGTAAGGTTTGCATTAATGGTTACGATGTACATAATGAGAGTCCCGCTTTAGAGGGGCTTATAGGTTATGTTCCGCAGGACGATTTGCTGGTTGAGGAGCTTTCCGTGTACCAAAACCTATACTTTGGCGCAAGCCTCTGCTTTAGCAAAGCTACCGAGGAGGAGATAAAAAAACTGGTTGAGCAAATTCTTAATGATTTCGATCTGGTTGAGGCTCGCGATTTAAAGGTAGGAAATCCCATAAACAAGTTTATTAGCGGTGGTCAGCGCAAGCGTTTAAACATAGCTATGGAGCTTATGCGTGAGCCTGCCGTTCTTTATATTGATGAGCCAACCTCAGGGCTATCATCAATGGACTCCGAGCGCATTATTCTCTTGCTAAAACGACAAACGTTTAAGGGCAAGCTGGTTATAGCCAATATACATCAACCATCCTCAGATTTGTTTAAGCTGTTCGATAAGATTATTGTGCTCGATCAGGGTGGGCGAATCATATTTCAGGGTAATCCAATGGATGCTGTGGTTTACTTTAAAACCATGGCTCATTACCTAAAAGCAGAAGAGAGTGAGTGCTTAACTTGTGGTAATGTTAACACGGAGCAAATACTTAGAATAGTAGAGGCCCGCGTTGTGAATGAGTACGGAAAGCTAACCCGAAAGCGTAAACGCTCAGCCGACGAGTGGTACGAGCTTTACCTGAGCAACGTGGAGAAGCGCATGAAGCGCATCTCCTGTGGACGCAAGATTGCGTTACCGCTTAGCAGCTTCAGCATTCCGTCCAAAAAGCGACAAATGCTGCTGTTCTTTAAGCGCACCTTGCTGGGCAAGTTGGCCAATAGGCAATTTATGGGCAT
>DHVO01000254.1 GCA_002412705.1 Bacteroidales bacterium UBA5206
AAATCTAGAATCTAGTGTCTAAAATAAAAAACGCCGTCCTACCAGTTTACCTATGCAGGACGGCGTATAGTGTAGCCATTATACAATTAAGAGCCAATCATCATTGGCATTAGCAGCATAAGAATATCCTCATCGGCATTCTCTGTTCCCATGGGGAAAATAAGACCTGCGCGCGATGGATCTGAAAGTGATAGCACCACATCAGATGATGGAATGTTTGCTAGGATCTCAATTAGGAATACCGATTTGAAACCAATTTCCATATCGTCGCCCTCGTACTGACAGGTTAGTCGCTCCTGTGCAGAAATGGAGAAGTCTAGGTCCTGAGCCGAAACCACAAGCTGGTTCCCAGTTAAGCTAAGCTTAATAAGGTTACTTGCCTGGTTTGCGAAGTTAGCAACACGACGAAGCGAGTTGTAAACATCAAGCCTATCGGCTACAACCTTGTTGGGATTATCGGAAGGAATAACCGAGTTGTAGTTTGGATAAGTACCTTCAACCAAGCGGCAAATCATGGTGTAATTGGCCATGGTGAAAATGGCATTCTTATCGTCAAAATCAACAGCAACAGAGCCAGTTTCCTTTGCAAGAACGTTCTTTAGCAGCGATGCAGGCTTCTTGGGTAGAATAAACGAAGCGGTTTCATCTGAACGCACATCCATTCTTCTGTAACGCACCAGTTTATGAGCATCCGATGCAACAAATGTAATATGCTCTGGAGAGCATTCCAGAAGAATACCATTCATTACAGGGCGCAGCTCATCGTCGGCAGTAGCAAAAATGGTTTTGGTAATACCAGTAAGCAGCGCATCGGCAGGGAACTTAACGCCAACCTTCTTCTCTGCCTTAATCTCGGCACGAGCAGGAAAATCATCGGCGGGTTGCCCCACAATGTTAAAGTGACCGTTCTCTGAGTTTACAACAATTGCGTAAGTATCCGCATTGATATCAAAGGTAAGCGGCTGCTCTGAGAACTCCTTAAGGGTGTCAACCAGAATTTTATAGGGAATAGCAATTTCGCCGCCCTCGGTAACATTCTCAAGGCTAAGCTTAGTTACAAGAGTTGTCTCCAAATCGGAGGCAGTAATTTCCAGCTCATTACCCTTTAGCTTAAACAAAAAATTATCGAGAATTGGCAGGGTGTTCTTGCTGCTGATAACCCTGCTAACCACCATTAGGTGGCTAAGCAACTCGGTGCTAGAAACAACGAATTTCATCAGCTGATAGTTTTATTTTTTTGATTTAGTAACTTTTGCTTATTCTTTTCCTATTTCTTCGATACTTAGCTGCGTTATTCACTGATTATCAGACAGCCTTTTCTCCTAAAAATAGAAACCAATATTACGAATTTTTAGGCAGAAGGACAAACGCCCCTTGGTACTATTTAGGAATAAAAGCCGAAAGATCTTTAAGGATTGGGTGGATTGCCACGTAACGCACTATGTATAATGTAGAATCGGCATTAACCGAGACATAGATTCTATCCAGATCGAACTTCACTGGCCGTCCAAACTCATCTAAATACTCATCAACGGGAATAGGGTAAGTGCGTATGGTTACCATTCTGCCATCAGTAGTTTGGGCATTTAGCATATGCTCTGGCTCCGAAAGCTTAACAGCGGCAACGGTTTGGGCATCGGTTTCAAACTCAAACCTTTCCAAGGTGATATCGGCTAAGGCTTTTAGGAAACGCTTTACAGCCAGTGTATCGAATGGAGCAACGGCCGTATTGTGGTACAAGTTTCGCAAAGCGATGTTGGGCTGCGTAACCACAGAGAACGACATCTCCGGATTACGAATAACATCTACATCAACCTTAGCAACAGGTTCCCCATTGAAAGGGGCCAGAGTATTTCCTCTCCAGAAACTGGGGTTGGCAATAAAAAAATCGGCTGCAACACCTTTGGAACCAGCCACTCGCAGCGCAAAGGGGCGTTTGGCTCCATCTACCAAACCAATAGTACCCATATCTAGCATAGATGTGGCCATAACCCTAAAACTTCTAATCACCCTACTTCCACTATACAGCTTAACCTGAGTACCTGCAGAATAAATGGTAGAGATTATGCTATCGGCAACAGCTGAAGGAACGGGTGCTCCGGTCTCGATCCGTGAAAGGGCGACCAAAAAGGTTGCCATTACCTTATGGCTAATAGAACTGTTCTGCTGGGATAACCACTGATTGCCAACTCTTTCCAGCGCTACACTTTGCGATCCAGAAGCCATAATAATCTTAGTAATTGCTGCAGTATCGGAGATGGCAAAAGCTCTTTCTGTGCGGCTCACCGTTCCGTTTCCCATTCTAAAAAATAGAAGGTAAACTGCAATTGCAACCAAAGCAAAAAACCACCAGTAGCGAAAGATTTTCATTTTACAAGGTAAAAAAAAGAAAGATTTTAGATGTTAGACTTGAGACGTTAGATTCTAGACAAAAAACACTAATCACAAAACACCTGTTTTAACGAGTCCCAGGATTTAAAACTTTAGATTCAAATAACGCTCTATCTTTTAACGTCTCACGATTCACGATTCACGTCTCACAATTCACGATTCACGTCGACTAAACCTATAGCGCCTAACGTAAAACCAGGCTACACCTAGTAATACTAATAGTAACGACGGGAGTGCAAGGTTTATTACCTGCCACTTAAGGCGCTCCTCCGAAATCTTCTTTTTGTCCAACAACCTTAGCTTAAACTCCTTCGATCTTAAACCTAAAAGACCTGCATCATCGGTTAGGTACGACACCAGATTAACCATAAACTCCTTATTACCGAACGTTTGCTTTGTGTACCTATCATAGCCTAAGGGTGTTATAAGTGCCCCATCGGGGCGCAGGCGAACGTCGTTACGAATAATATCGGCATCGGCAATAACGGCCATCTTTGTGCTCACCCCTTTAGGTTTTAGGGTAAAGGGAGCACCATTGTTATAGGACGATAGCGGACGATTGGTAAAATTGGAGGGGAACTCGCCCTCAAGCACAACCGCAACAGGCAGGTTCGAAATGTGGTAATCGCGTTCGCGAGGGCTCATCTCAATTTGCGAAAGGCTCACAAAAAGTGGTGCTTGCAGCTCACGACTATTCTGCGATGTGGACAATAGCACAGTTTTACTTATGCCATTCTCATCGCTCACCAAATCGATGGAGCTTATAAACTCAGTTTTTACCAAATTCAGGTTTCGGGTAACCGGATGATTAGCCGGTGGTGCTAGCAGCGGATAAAAAGGCCAAGGTGCAGGAGCAAAACGAGGATCTTGTCCGGCCAAGGCCACGTTAACAGGAATTACAGCGCATTGAATATCCTGCACAAGCCTTGAATTAAGCCTAACACCATAACGGAATAGCATGTCGTCCAGGTTATGCTGATTGGGCATTGCTATGGTACTAGCTCCACGCGAAAGGCTATCGGCATTAACACGAACAGGATCAACAAGCCAAATCATTCTTCCTCCCTGCATAACGTACTGATCGAGCACAAGCTTATGCGTTTCGGGAATTGGAGCAGTTGGTCCAGCAACTACCACAATGCTATAATCCTTTAGCTGCCCAACGTTACCATTTAGCTCCACATAATCAACCTTAAAACGACCCGATAGGGTTTGCGCCAAATCGCCCGTTTGGAACTGATTCAACTCGCCATGCCCCTCAATAAAGGCAAGCTTAGGGAGAGTATCGATGCTTAAACGCTCTATGGCATCAATAAAAGTAAACTCAAAAGCCTGAATGGAACGGTTTATATTCTCGTCACCCGATAGGGCGGGATTATTCTTTAGTAAGTTCAGAGGCAGCTCTTTTCCCTTGTAGCTAATCATTGCGCCAGGGAATAGAACCTTTTGAATGCTGCCACCCTCCTTGTCCCTATCGTAAATATTGGTTGGTTCAATACCTCGGTTATACAGCTCGGTATAAATAGCCTCGCGCTCCTTAGCATTTCCCGACTCCGAAGGGTTTACAAAAACGTACTGAAGGTTCTCATGTGCATAAATCCTAAATTCGTCCAGCGTTTCGCGCAGGCTTCGCTGCATTTTTGAAAAGCCTATGGGCAGTTCCCCTTCAAGGTAAACCTGAATATAAACAACGTCGTTTAGGTTAGATAGTATTTGTTTGGAAACAGGCGAAAGGGAGTATCGCTTTTCAGATGTTAAGTCGATTCTCCAAAACAGCTGTGTTGAGATAAACATCAGTAGTAGCACGGTTGCTGCCGATACCAAAAGGTTCACCATGCTTTTTCTCTTTTCTGAACGTTTGGTCATATATAAGACGTTAGATTTTAGACATTAGACGTGAGATGTGAGCGAACGAAACACTAAACACCAAACACCAATCCCCCCTACCATTTTCTACTTTGCAATTTAGCCTTAGTCCCAATAAGGAAAAGAGCCGAAACGCCAATAAAGTAGGCCACATCGCGGGTATCAATAACCCCCCTACTAATAGACTTGTAATGTGCCTCTATGCCCATGTTTACTATTGATATGGCCTTTCCGCTTAGCGGAGCAATGTTGGCAATTGCCTGAAAGCCGGAATACAAAAAAAACGCAATGGCCATACTTAGGATAAAGGACACTATTTGATTATCGGTTAGGCTCGACACAAAAATTCCAACCGCAGCATATACCGATGCCAGTAGGAATAGGCCTATAAATGATCCCCAGGTTGCACCAAAATCAATGTTACCCTTTGGGCTCCCCAACTGGCTTACGGAGTAAAAAAAGATTAGGGAAGGAATAAGTATAATAAGCACTAGCACAACTGAAGCAAAGTATTTTCCAAGAACCAGCTGAGTGTCAGAAATTGGTCGGGTTAAAAGCAGCTCAATGGTACCAGTACGCTTCTCCTCGGCAAAGGTTTTCATTGTTACTGCAGGTACTAGGAATAGGAATACCCACGGAGCAATAATAAAAAGAGTATCGATTGTTGAATAACCGCTATCGAGTACGTTAAGCTCACCTGGGAAAACCCACATTATCAAGCCATTTACCAGTAAAAAAACTATGGCAGCAATGTACCCTGTTAGCGTTGAGAAGAAGCTATTAATTTCTTTTGATAGGATGGCGAACATGGAATAAGGTTAAAGGGTTAAAGAATTAAAGTTAAAGGATTTAAGTTAAGGGTTAAAGGTTAAAATTCAAGATTGAGGCAGTGACCAAATCTTTTAACATTTCACTTTTCACTTTTAACTTTTAACCGTTAACTTTTCACTATTCACGGTTTAATGTATCAACAGCAATGCTATCGGATTCAAGGTTCTCCTTGGGTTGAATGTCGGAGAAGTTTACTATGCGAACATCGGTATAGTAGAAGTGAATAATCTCCTCGAAAGTACGCTTTTTACGTGCTTGCTGCATGGCTCCTTCTTGGCAAAGGCCAACGCCGTGTCCATAACCTCGCCCACGCAGCCTAATTTGGCTCTGCGATATATCAATAGTAAAGAATGTGGAGCGCAAATTAAACTTACTCCTAAAGTCGGCAAAGGGAATGGTTACGCCACCTATAGTGTAGTTCACCTTACGTTGCTTTTCCTTATAAACATAATCGTCGGGAGATAAATTGGCAACCTTCACCCCTTTTTCCTCTAAAAAAGCTTTCCAATCGTCCATTGGAATACGCGCTTCCCATGTAGCGCCCCGCGAGCTCCGGCAGTAAGGGTCGTTAACGGCCTTAAGATAAGGAAGCGATTTTAGCCAAACATCTTCGGAGTTCACAGTTTCACCGCCACAGTTGGCATGGAATGCAGCTGTTATTGGCTCATTGTTGGAATCAACAATAATTAGACCTTTGGTTTCCTGTGTTGCTTTTAGAATTTCAGGATCGCGAACAGAACGGCCTTTGTATGCCTGGCAATGCACATTATCGCAAAGGTTAAAACCCTCTCCCACATGCTTATCCAAATGACTAAGGGCAAAAGTACGTGCAATTAGCGACTGCGCTTTGTAGAATTCAAGTTCGGCACCAGGCCCAGCCTCAGAGTCAACCACACCTGCAATGTACTTATCCTGATCGACCAAGTTAATGGCCATTAACCTGTTAAACTCAATGTAAAAGGTTAGGTTATCGTCGTACACCCGAAGTGGCTGTGCAGGCATTATGGGTTTAAATCGGATAATTCCCTTGGCGGTTTGCGCCACAATGGATGCCCTACGCCACTTTCCGTAGTTTTTTGAGGCATCGCGAACCAGCACCGAATCGCCCGAGCGAGATATGTATAATATTTGGTTCACCTTTAAATCAACCACCACATCGCCTGCAATAAGCTTGTACCCTTCGGTTTCTGGTGTTATAAGCACCGTTTGAAGGGCAAGATCGTTAAAAAGGCTAATGCTTAGCTTTTGCGCCGATACGGTTACCGCAACAAAGGCAAAAACAAGGAATACTAGGCTCTTTCTCATTCTTCTCGGGAATAGTTAAACTGCTAATACTAACCGTTAGATATCTCGCTCACAATAGCGCTGCCAACTCGTTGCGAAGCTCCGCTTCCGCCAAGCATCTTCTGTAGCTTCTTAAAGTCGTCGAGCATGGTCTCCCTATGTCGCGAACCTGGGAGAAGGCGGCTAACCTCATCGCGAAGCCTATGCTCATTCAGCTCAAACTGCGTTAGCTCCACAACGGCCTCTCTATCCATTATTAGGTTTACCAGCGATATATACTTAACCTTAATAACAATCCAAGCAATAAGCACCGATATTAGGCTTCCTTTATAGCAAACCACTTCGGGCGTATTTAGCAGTGCCGACTCAAGAGTTGCTGTTCCGCTGGTTACCAGTGCAATTGTACTGTGCTTAAACAAAGGGTAAGTTTGGTTGTAGATAAGGCTAACGCGGCTGTCTGTTAAGTAGGGCTTATATACATCTAGAGTAAGCGATGGAGCACCAGCAATAACAAATTGATAATCGGGGAAGTGCTTCACCATAGTAAGCATAACGGGAAGGTTATGCTTAATCTCCTGCTTACGGCTGCCAGCCACAAGGGCTATAATTGGTTTGGACGAAAGTCCATTGGATTCAACAAATTCAACAAAGGACTTATCCAAGTCGGTACGCAGCTCAATGGCATCAAGCAACGGATTGCCGTAGAATTCGGCCGTTACTCCATGCTTTTCAAAGTAAGGTATCTCAAAGGGGAAAATGATAAAAAGTTTATCAACGTACTGCTTAAGCTTCTTAACGCGCCCCTCTTTCCAAGCCCAAACCTTTGGCGCAATGTAATAGAACACCTTAAAGCCTTGCTCCTTTGCAAACTGTGCAATCCGTAAATTAAAGCCAGGGTAATCTACAAGGATAACGGCATCGGGCTTAAAGTCGAGAATATCGGCTTTACAAAGATTCATGTTTGCCGATATGGATTTAAGATTCATTAAAACCTCAACAAAGCCCATAAAGGCCATATCCCTATAGTGCTTGGTAAGGGTTCCGCCCTGAGCAGCCATTAAATCGCCACCAAAGTAACGAAACTCAGCCTGCGGGTCGCTAGCCTTAATGCCCCGCATTAAATTAGATGCATGAAGATCACCAGACGCCTCTCCCGCAACAATATAGTACTTCATTCAGACCTTTATTTTTATTCAAATAGCAAAGAGTAAGACAAATGCCGTTTCAAACAAGCACTTACACTTAGCCCAAATGCGATAAACTACAATTTCTACACATTATAAAAATGCTTGTAGAGCAGCTCCGTTCATTCAAAAAGCGTGCCCACAGGGATGTAGATGAAATCCAACCCGAAATATACTACCTAACTTTGAAATAGCAAGGGAATTAGCGCTAGGATAGAAACTTTATAATGATAATGGCGATGGAAAGAATAACCGTGGACAACAAGGTTCCCCTAGCAGAATACAACTTATTAGTCCAGATAAAAAGGAAAAAAATAAGCAAGTTAGGCACAACAGCAAGGCTAAGCACTTTTGTTATGGTTTGCTGTATCCATGTGGTTTCCACAAAAGCAGTAAAGCTTTTGCCTGGGTACCAGAAAAAGAAAATACCAATGAATGTTAGCAAAGGGGCAATTATGCCCAGCCCTATACCTAATTTTTGAGAGTCGAATTTTTTCATGAACAGTAGCATTATACGTTAGCTCTGCACAAAACTAATAAACTAGCACTAAGTAGCCACAAAAAACGTTAATGACTAGGAGCTTTGCTCAACGTTTTGCTTTGATACCGAGGCCTCATCAGTCATAAAATCCCACTGCTTAATGCGTTCAACTTCGGCGTATGCAGTAAGGTCTATGTGAATGGGCACAACCGATACGTAGCCATTATTTAAAGCCCACTCATCGGTATCGGTAGCATTGGGTTCGCTGTTGTGGAAATAGCCTGTAAGCCAAAAGTAGTCGCGACCATGAGGATCGGTTCGTTTCTCAAACTCCTCGCGCCATACTCCCCTATTCTGGCGACACACCTTAATCCCTTTAATTGCATCAACTGGAAGTACTGGTATGTTAACATTTAGGCAAGTATCGGTTGCCAAACCCTTTTCAAGTACCTGCTTTACAACTTGCCTCCCAAAGGCAACGGCGCCTGAAAAATCGGCATCAGACGAGAAATCGAGCAGTGAAAAGCCTATGGAAGGGATTCCATACAAGCACCCCTCAATGGTAGCACCCATTGTGCCTGAGTAAAAAATGCTAACCGATGAATTTGAACCATGGTTTATACCCGATACTAGCAAGTCGGGCTGCACGGTAAATACTTGGTTCATGGCAAGCTTTACACAATCGGCAGGTGTGCCATCGGCAGAGTAATACTCTACACCCTCAACCTCGCCTTTACGTTTCTTAAGTCGTAACGGAAGCTTTGAAGTTATGGCATGAGACATGCCAGAGTTCCCCTCGTCGGGAGCAACAACCACAATGCGCCCAAACGGTTTTACCATATCAACAAGGGCTTTTATTCCCTTTGCGTTTATACCATCGTCGTTTGTAACTAGAATTACAGGTGTTCTACCCCCACTTTTCTGTTCGCTCATCTCAGTAAACATATTTTTTGCAAAGATAGTGATTTATTGCCCCTCGGGGCACCTAGAATCACGTTAACAACTATTAAAGCGCAATAAAACAACCAACTACGCAATACAATTATATAGCACACTCTACTACTCAACAGAATCTATTGCATAGCAGAATCTTGCCTTCTTTTGTAGTGCTTAGAGTTTCCCTGCTCTCCATAACCAACCTCGTCGCCAGTAAGGTGAATGCGTGCCTCAAGGCAATTCTTGCAATCGTCGGCAGCATCGTCCATACAGGGCTTGTTATCGTACAACTTATAATCGTTACGATAGGTTCCTGGGGTAATGTTAGGCATAACCACGTTTGCCCCAACCTTTATTCCCTTTTCCCGTCCCAGCGGGTCTATGGCTTGTAGTGCTGTTGGTGCAGCAATGTTTATATCCTTCATGGTGATTCTAAGTAGGGCTATCATTTTTATGGCCAAGTTAAAGCGCTCTTCAAGAGGCAATAACTGGTTCCTATACTGCCACAACGGAGTATCGGGGTGCTCTACATAAGGTCCCATTCCTACCATATCAACATCCATTTGCTTTAGCCACATTAAGTCGTCGGCCAAATCGCCAATGGTTTGAAACGGAAGTCCAATCATCACACCTGTTCCAACCTGATACCCCACTCTACGAAGGCTATGCAGGCAATCTATTCGTTGCTCAAAGCTATGGTGCTTGTCGTTGGGGTGGAGCTTATAGTACAAGTCGCGGTTCGATGTCTCTATGCGAAGCAGATATCGTGAGGCGCCATGCTCAAACCACCTACGGTAGGTCTCCTCCGTCTGCTCGCCCATGGAGAGGGTAATGCCCAGTTCACTATTGGTTGCCTGATGGATTTTATCGAGCAAGCGTTCTACTCTAAGTACAAATTCTTTTGTATCAACCTCACCCGTTTGTATGGCAAGACTACCATATTTGTTCTCCCATGCAAACTTCGCTACATCAACAACCTCATCATCGGTAAGGCTATAGCGCTGCGGTGTTCCATTGCCAGCCCTAATTCCACAATAGAAGCAGTTCTTACTGCATATGTTGGACATTTCAATAAGTCCTCGGAAGTAAACCTTTCTCCCCACATACTGCTCTTTTACTTGTGCTGCCTTTTTGTAGATAATATTACGCTGTTCGGCATCGGCTTGCAGCAGCATTACTAAGTCCTCGCGCGTTAGCTCATCCTTGGATAAAACACTTTCAATCATCACTATAACTATTGCAAAATTGATTTTTGGGCTGGTAAAGATAGCACTATCTAACTTAGAAGAAACGTGGAGCAAGATTAATGGTTCAACACGAACCAGAAAAAAGGCATTGTAACCGTGTAACCCACCAACACAAATCGGAATAAGCTTACACAAAGAGCTTTTACTTCTGGCTCTTAAAGCATTTAAAAAACCGCACCAATAGTGCTTCTCCTCATTCTATTACTCCATAACCATACGTCAATAGCATGTTATTAAACCACTTAATAAGCCTTGTCAATTTGCCGAAATTCGGTTAGGTTTGCAATCGTTTTCGAGTGACCAAAAAAGATAATCATGATTAATAATCAGCTACTAAACCCTCGCAGCATTGTTGTTGTGGGTGGTTCCGATGATATTCAAAAACCAGGCGGTAAGGTGCTTAAAAACCTTATCGACCACAACTTTAAGGGTTCGCTATTCGTTGTAAATCCTAAAGCCGAAACAGTTCAGGGATTAGAGGCACATAAGGATGTAGCCGATTTGCCTGAGGTTGATTTGGCTATACTTGCTATTGCGGCAAAATTCTGCCCTGCAACGGTTGAAACCCTTGCTAAGCAAAAAAACACCCGAGCATTTATTATCCTTTCTGCAGGATTCCATGAGGAGAGCGAAGAGGGTGCAAAGCTTGAGGAGCAAATTGTTGCAACCATCAATTCGGTTAATGGTTGCTTAATTGGCCCTAACTGCATTGGGGTAATGAACTCCAACTATGCAGGGGTATTCACCACTCCAATTCCAGTACTTGACCCAAAAGGTATCGACTTTATTTCTGGCTCTGGTGCTACTGCTGTTTACATTATGGAAACAGGTATTCCTAACGGATTGCCATTTTCATCGGTTTACTCAGTAGGTAACAGCGCTCAAATGGGTGTAGAGGATGTTTTGGAATACCTAGATAATAGCTTTGACCCAGAAAACAGCTCACGCGTAAAGCTACTTTACGTGGAAAGCATCAACAAACCAGAGAAGCTGCTTAAGCATGCATCGTCGCTAATTCGCAAGGGATGTAAAATTGCAGCCATCAAATCTGGTGGTTCCGAGGCGGGTAGCCGTGCAGCAAGTTCACATACTGGCGCACTAGCAAGTAGCGACGTAGCCGTTGAGGCCTTATTCCGCAAGGCTGGAATTGTACGTTGCAATGGTCGCGAGGAGCTTGCCACAGTTGCAGCAGTATTCCTTCACCCAGAGCTACAAGGCAAACGTGTAGCGGTTATAACCCACGCTGGTGGTCCAGCAGTTATGCTAACCGATGCCCTTTCCAACAACAAGCTTGAGGTTCCATCCATTACTGGACCTAAGGCACAGGAACTGCTATCGAAGCTATTTGCAGGATCGTCGGTTGCAAACCCCATTGATTTCCTTGCAACGGGCACCGCAGAACAGCTAGGACATATTATTGATGCTTGCGAAAACGACTTTGACAACATCGATGCAATGGCCGTAATATTCGGAAGCCCAGGGCTATTCCCAGTTTACGATGTTTACGACCTACTAGACAAAAAGATGGCCGAGTGCAAAAAGCCTATTTACCCAATACTTCCATCCATTATCAACGTTAAGGACGAAATTGCGCACTTCCTAGCAAAGGGGCGTGTGAATTTCCCTGATGAGGTTGCCTTTGGTAACGCCCTTGCTAAGGTTTACCACACACCAAAGCCCGTTACCGAGAACATAGTCCTTCCTAAAGTTGATGAAAAGGCAATTCGCAACATTATAGACAATGCAGCCAATGGCTACTTAACTCCCGAAGCAGTTCAGCAGCTACTTGATGCAGCTGGAATTACCAGAGCGGGCGAAGCGGTTGTTACTACACGCGAAGATGCAGTGAAAGCAGCCAAACAACTTGGATTCCCTGTTGTAATGAAGGTTGTTGGTCCTGTTCATAAATCGGATGTTGGTGGCGTTGTGCTAAATGTTAAGGACGAGGAGACTGTAGCCCGCGAGTTCGATCGCATGATACAAATTAAGGACACCACAGCCATTCTGCTGCAACCCATGCTAAGTGGAGTGGAGCTTTTTGTGGGAGCTAAACGTGAGGAAAAATTCGGTCACATGGTTCTTTGCGGGCTAGGTGGCATTTTTATTGAGGTTCTTAAGGATGTAAATGCAGGTCTTGCCCCTCTTTCAAAAGAGGAGTCGCTAGACATGATTCACCGCCTTAAGGGTTACAAAATACTACAAGGCGTTCGCGGACAAGAGCCCGTTAACGAAGAGCACTTTGCAGAGATGGTAACCCGTGTTTCAGCGCTTGTTAAGGTAGCACCAGAAATTTTTGAGATGGACCTTAACCCGCTACTTGGTCGCAAGGAGCGCGTTGTTGCTGTTGATGCACGTATCAGAATAGAAAAATAGCAGGCTATGAAGCTACGGGAAAGAGCAAAAAACCTCACAACCAACGAGTGGCTACTCCTAGGTATGGTACTAGTTGCCATTATTTTGGTTGCCATGCGATGGAATACCATTTCTAAAGAGGTGGTTGAGAGCTTCTCGCGGCTTTTTGGAGGTAGCTCAAACTAGCAAACAGCATAATCCCCTTACCCTTTCTGGATAAGGGGATTTCTTTAAACTAAAAAGCAACGCATAGAATAACCAAAGTAAGAAGCAACACTGGCATTTACTTTCGGCATATTCCACAGCACAACTTTTTTAAAAAAATCTAAACAGATGAAACGTAACGACTTTATTGTACTCCTTGTTGTAGCATTAGTACTTCTCCCCTTCTTTCTATCAGCAGAAATATTTAGCGCCTACGAAACCTTCAATGCCCAGCACGGCATGGTAATGAGCTTTATAAAGTTTGCGATTCTAGCCACCTTTGGCGAGGTTATTGGGCTTCGCATACGCACAGGAAGGTATAACCAAACTGGTTTTGGCATTTTGCCAAGAGCTATTGTGTGGGGCTTTTTAGGGCTAACCATTAACATGGCTTTTGTAATTTTTAGCAAAGGAACCCCTGCCTTTTTGGAATACATGGGGGTTACAAATGCTGTAGCATTACTGCAAGGGCCATTATCGGCAGGCAAAGTTCTAGTTGCACTAGCCATTAGCTCTGCGCTTAACCTTATTTATGCACCCGTAATGATGACCCTTCATAAAATTACCGATACTCACATACTAAAAAATGGTGGATCGGTTAAAGGGCTACTAAAGCCAATACATTTTGGCGAAATTATGGCCTCTATGGATTGGAGGGTGCAATGGAATTTTGTTTTCAAAAAAACCATTCCCTTTTTCTGGATACCAGCCCACACAATAACCTTCATTCTACCACAGGATTATAGGGTTCTGTTTGCCGCTGTACTAGGAATTGCACTTGGAGTTCTATTGGCAATAGCTAGCTTGAAAAGCCGCAATTAATTGTTATATTTGCTTCTCTCGATTTAGTAAACCCAAAAGCAGTAATAGTAACAAGGACTAGGATAGCATTACATAGCACGCCAGCATGTAATTCCCTCTACCCCCTGTTACTCCAAACCGAATTAATTGATTTGCTTTATGAAAAAAGTAGGTATTTTTTATGGCCCAGTAGGCGGCTCAACCGAAAGAGTTGCAAAAAAGATTGCCGAAGCATTTGGTGCCAATAACGCCGATTTAATTCCTATTAGGGATTGCAAGGCTGCTGATGTAGAAAAGTATCAGAATATTATTTTAGGTTGTTCAACCATTGGCAAAGAGACCTGGGATGCCGACAGACCAAAACCAGACTGGGATGTTTTCCGTTCAGAACTTGATAAAATAAAGTTTACCAACAAAAAGGTTGCTCTTTTTGGACTTGGCGATCACATTACCTACGCTCTTCATTTTGTTGATTCGATGGGCGAAATTGCCAAAATCATTGCTCCCCTTGGTGCCGATATTGTTGGCAAGGTTCCCACTTGCGAGTACGATTTCCGCGAATCGGAAGCTGTTATAGATGGCGAGTTTATTGGCTTACCCATCGATGAGGATTTTGAAGCAGAAAAAACCGATGCACGCATTAAGAATTGGGTGCTTCGCCTAAAGAATCTTTTCGAGTAAACACTCTGTAAATCAAAATCATACAAAGCCAACCTTTAGGGGTTGGCTTTTTTTGCATCTAAACATCAGTACAAATAAATGATAATGACTTTTCTACTATTGAACAATTTTACTTTACATCAGTAATAAATCAATTCGTTTTTGTTTCACTTTTCAAGAATATCATCAAAGATTATCTTAAACTGATTCTAAATTTATGTTAATCGGTAACAGTTTGTAACGAAAAGCCCTTAAATTCCTTTTATCTTCAAGTAATCTTTGCTATTATTGTAATCTGAAAATTAGGGTGTTTACACGCAATAAAAAGCCCTATTTCAAAGTTTGCAAAATACAGGTAAACAGCATATTATCATGAAAGATACTCCAATCCCATTTAGCATTGTAAAAGATAAGATTGCAGCCTCTGGCTTGGCCAAGGTTGGTCGTGCATCAATAAGGGAAACCGTTCGCTTAGTAAGCGAGATTGAAGCAGCCTCTGGCATTAAGTTCGTTAGAATGGAAATGGGCGTACCAGGCCTAGCACCTGCTAAAGTTGGTATTGATGCAGAAATTGAAGCCCTACGTAACGGTGTTGCTCAAATTTACCCTGTTATTGACGGACTTCCTGCGCTAAAAAAGGAGATATCGCGCTTTGTTAAGAACTTTATTAACATTGATGTTGATGCCCGCGGATGTATCCCAACCGTTGGCTCCATGCAGGGCGGAATGGCCAGCTTCCTTTTAACCAACAGGCTACACGCCGAAAAGGACACCGTTCTATTCATCGACCCAGGATTCCCTGTACAGAAGCAGCAGCTTAAGGTTTTGGGCATGAAGTACGAAACCTTTGATGTGTACAACTTCCGCGGCGAAAAGCTAAAGGCAAAGCTAGAGCAGTACCTTTCTAAAGGTAACATAAGCACCATTATCTACTCAAATCCTAACAACCCATCGTGGATTTGCTTTACCGAGAATGAGCTAAAAACTATTGGTGAGCTTGCCACGCAGCATGATGTTATAGTTATTGAGGATCTTGCCTACTTTGCAATGGATTTCCGTAAAGATCTTTCAAAACCAGGGCAACCACCCTACCAAGCCACCGTTGCTAACTACACCGATAACTGGATGATGCTTATATCCAGCTCAAAGGCATTTAGCTACGCAGGCCAACGCATTGGCTGCTTGGTAATAAACAACAAGCTATACTCGCGCCGTTTCCCCGATTTAAAGCGCTACTTCTCATCCGATGAGTTTGGACATGCCATGATTTACGGCGCGGTTTACGCGCTATCATCAGGTACCACCCACTCAACCCAGTACGGGTTGGCAGCCATGCTAAAAGCGGCAAACGATGGCAACTTCAACTTTGTTGAAGAGGTAAAGGTGTACGGGAACAGGGCTGCTGCCATGAAGAAGATGTTCACCAGCAATGGTTTTAAAATAGTTTACGACATGGACGAGGATAAGCCATTGGCCGATGGGTTCTACTTTACCATATCGTACCCAGGCCTTTCTGGCGAAGATTTGATAGAAGAGCTGCTATACTATGGCATAAGTGCCATATCTTTGGCAATTACTGGAAGCGAGCGCACCGAGGGGTTACGCGCCTGTGTATCGCAAGTTGCCGATAGCCAGCTGCCCGACTTGGAGCTGCGCCTTAAGAAATTCCATGAGCACCATCCAGTTAGCGCTTAGTTTTAAACCATTACCGAATTTTCGTTCTAACAAGATAGTTTCAAATAAACTTTCATAATCAACAGATAAGTTATGGCAAAAGTTAAAGGTGCAATCAAGGTTGACGTTGAGAAGTGCAAAGGTTGTGGCCTATGCGTTGTTGCCTGTCCGTCCAAGGTTATCGACCTTGCAAGAGAGGTAAACGGCAAGGGATACAACTATGCATACATGGCAAATCCTGATGCTTGTATCGGATGTGCGAACTGTGCTATAGTTTGCCCCGATAGCGTAATTGAAGTGTATAAGGTTAAAGCCGAAATGGCTTAGTACCTGAGTTCACGTAACGTCATTAAACAAAAATACTCATAAGCAATGGCAGAGTACAAACTAATGAAGGGGAACGAGGTTATTGCCGAGGCAGCCATCCGTTGCGGATGCGATGCTTACTTTGGCTACCCTATTACCCCACAATCAGAAATTCTTGAAACATTAACACTTCGTCAGCCTTGGCTAGAAACCGGAATGGTAGTTCTACAAGCCGAGAGCGAAGTGGCTGCAATCAACATGGTATATGGCGGTGCTGCTTGCGGTAAAAAAGTAATGACCTCATCATCAAGCCCAGGTATAAGCCTTAAGCAAGAGGGTATTACCTACTTAGCTGGTGCTGAGCTACCCTGTTTAGTTGTTAACGTGGTTCGTGGAGGTCCCGGTCTTGGTACCATTCAACCTGCACAGAGCGATTATTTCCAAGCAGTAAAAGGTGGTGGTCATGGCGACTATAAGCTAATTGTTCTTGCACCAGCATCGGTTCAGGAGATGAACGACTTTGTTGACCTTGGCTTTGAGCTATCATTCAAATATCGTAACCCAGCCATGATTCTATCTGACGGTGTTATTGGCCAGATGATGGAGAAGGTAAAGCTTAGCCCAGTTAAGCCACGCTGGACCGACGAAGAGGTTATTAAGCTAAACGGATCATGGGCAACTACAGGTAAAACTGCCGACCGTCCTCGCAATGTTGCTACATCACTTGAGCTTGACTCTGCCCGTCAGGAGCAGTTCAACCACAAGTTACAAGCTAAATACAAGGAGATACAGGAGAAAGAGGTTCGCTTTGAGAAAATAGCTTGCGACGATGCTGAGTACCTTTTCGTAGCTTACGGATCATCGAGCCGTATTTGCCAAAAGGCTATTGACCTTGCTCGCGAAAAAGGCATTAAGGTTGGACTACTTCGCCCAATCACCCTTTTCCCTTACCCAACTAAGGCTATTCAGGAAATGGCCGAAAAGGTTAAGGGTATCCTAACCGTTGAGATGAGCGCTGGCCAAATGGTTGAAGACGTTCGCCTTGCAGTTAACGGAAAAGTTAAAGTTGAGCACTTTGGTCGTTTTGGAGGTATGATTCCTAGTCCTAACGAAGTTGTTAAAGCGCTAGAAGATCTAATCATTAAAGGGTAACGAACAATGTCAGACATTAAAGATATCATAAAGGAAGAGAACCTAGTTTACAAAAAAACCAAGGTTCTAACCGACAACGTAATGCACTACTGCCCAGGCTGTAGCCATGGCGTTGTACACAAGCTTATCGCCGAAGTTATTGAGGAGATGGGCATTCAAGAGAAGACCATTGGTATTAGCCCTGTTGGTTGCTCTGTTCTTGCATACAACTACTTAGATATTGACTGGCAAGAGGCTGCACACGGTCGTGCTCCAGCCCTAGCTACTGCGGTTAACCGCCTTTATCCTGAGAAGTATGTATTTACTTACCAAGGTGATGGTGACCTTGCTTCAATTGGTACTGCAGAGATCATCCACGCTTGTAACCGTGGCGAGAATATCGTTGTGTTCTTTATTAACAACGCTATTTATGGTATGACTGGTGGACAAATGGCTCCTACCACCTTACCTGGTATGCCTACCTCTACTTCACCTTACGGTCGCGATGTTAAAACAACTGGACAGCCACTTGTTATAACAGAACTTATTGCACAGCTTCCTGGTACAAACTACGTTACCCGTCAGGCAGTTCACACTCCTGCTGCGGTTCGTAAATGTAAGAAAGCTATCCGCAAAGCGTTTGAAAACATTGGACAGAAAAAAGGAACCTCTTTCATTGAGGTTGTAGCAACCTGTAACTCTGGCTGGAAGCTAAACCCAGTTAAATCTAACGAGTGGATGGTTGAGAATATGTTCCCTGTTTACAAACCAGGTGATCTTAAAGACGAGTAGTATCCTATAGGTTTAACCAAATTAACACTAGAGAAAAATGACAGAAGAAATCATCATAGCAGGGTTTGGTGGCCAAGGTGTACTCTCAATGGGTAAAATTTTGGCTTACTCTGGAATTATGCAGGACCAAGAAGTTGCTTGGATGCCATCATACGGCCCTGAAATGCGCGGTGGTACTGCAAACGTAACTGTAATTCTTAGCGATAACCGCATTAGCTCTCCTGTTCTACAGGAGTTTGACACAGTAATCATCCTTAACCAGCAATCGATGGATAAGTTTGAGAAATCTGTAAAACCAGGCGGTGTACTTATTTACGATCCAAACGGTATTACCCGTCACCCACAACGTAAGGATATCAAAATTTACAAGGTTGAAGCAGCAGAAGAGGCAACTCGCATGCAGAGCG
Source organism: Bacteroidales bacterium UBA5206 (assembly GCA_002412705.1). Taxonomy (GTDB): domain Bacteria; phylum Bacteroidota; class Bacteroidia; order Bacteroidales; family Tenuifilaceae; genus UBA5206. The sequence goes on from DHVO01000254.1 coordinate 18,548, forward strand.
CAAAAACCTTTAATATGATTGTTCTTGGCGCGTTTCTAAAGGTAAAGCCTATTGTTAAAATGGAAAATGTAATTAGGGGTCTTGAGAAGTCGCTTCCTGAGCGTCATCATCACCTAATTCCGCTTAACAAGCAAGCAATTGACCGTGGAATGGAGATTGTAAAAGAGGCTTAATTAGCCCCTCCTAATAAAATGAACAGCCCAGCTTTCGCTGGGCTGTTTTGCTATGCAACGTTCTCATATCAAAGAGAATTCAAACAGAGAAGGCGATTTTTTAGCAATAGGATGTAACAGGTTATTCCACCTCTACCACATCAAGACCAGAGTGCTTAGCACGCCCCACCCCTTTATTCTTCCAGTTACCAAAGCGGTAGTAGATCATAGAACCAACCATTCCGCTAAACCAGGCAATGGGGATAGCCCACCAAATGCCATCCTCGCCCATTACGCTACTTAAGGAGTAAGCTAAGGGAATGCGAATTATCCAAAGGGAGAAAAGGCTTATAAACATTGGAATAAGGGTTGCCCCAGCACCACGCAGTACTCCACCAAAAATAAACATCGTAGAGTAGAATATATAAAAAACACTAACTATTACTAGGTAACGATGCCCAATCTCAACCACCTGAGGATCTGCTGTAAAAATCCCCATTAACCACTCTCCTTCTATAATTATGAAGATGGTCATTATAACACAAATGGCCAGAGACATTTTTAGGGTAGCAATAAGCCCACGCTTAACCCTATCGAACCTTTTAGCCCCAATGTTTTGTCCTACAAAACCAGCTAATGCTGCGGCAAAGTTCATGGCAGGCATCGATGCCAGCGAATCTATTCTACTTGCAGCGGTATAAGCGGCAATAACGTTGGTTCCAAAGGTGTTTACAATCCCCATAAGCGCCATCATACCCAGTGCAACAAAAGTTTGCTGAAAGCCAGAGGGTAAGCCTATGCGGATGCTCTCCTTAAAAAGCTCCTTATCAAACTTCATCCCCTTTATATGGAAACCAAAAATATAGTGAGTACGGTTAAGGTGAATAACAGCTGTGGCAAATGCACCCGCTTGTGCTAACACTGTAGCCCAAGCGGCACCAGCAATACCCCATTTAAAAACAAGCACAAAAAGCAGGTCGAATACAATATTAAATATGGTAGATATTATTAGGTAGTAAAGCGGCGTTTTAGAATCGCCAATTCCCCTTAGAATGGAGGCTGTTCCATTAAAACCAAAAAAGGTAACCATTCCCGCAAGGTAAATGTTAAGGTAGGTTTTGGCCTGAGGCATTAGCTCTTCGGGCAGCTGGAGTAACGTGAATAGCCACTCGCTACTTAAAATACCAACTATGGATATAAAAATACCAGCAAACAGGAGGAAAATATTTATGGTGTCGGCAGCGCGCTTAACCTTATCGTAATCCTTTGCACCAAAATACTGTGAAATTACTACCGAGGCGCCACTACCAATTCCAATTACAAGTGCAATTACAGCATATATTATGGGAAATGAAGCACCAACTGCAGCTAATGCCTCTTTGCCCAGAAACTTTCCAACTATAACGCTATCAACAATATTGTACAGCTGGTGAAAAACGTTTCCAAGCAGCATGGGAACTGCAAACTGAAATATTAGCTTTCCTTCGTTACCTTCGGTTAAATCCTTCATCTCATTTTAGTAGCCTGCAAAGTTGCCGATTTTTAAATGGAATCAAAAAAAAGATTGGAGATTTTAGTGGGGGAAGATTCAAGATTTAAAGTTCCAGATTTAAGAGAACTATACACCATACACTAAACACCAATCACCAAACACCAAACACTATAAACCAAAACAGCCGCCCTTGTAACGGAGCGGCTGTTTATATAAGGTTTAAGGGAAACAAATGTTCTTCCCACCAAGAGAAACTACTTACACCTTTCTAGTTCAACAGTAAAGTGGCGCATAATTGGAGCTTCCCAAGCAATTTCAAAACCACGTGTAATTTGGTTGCGTCTATCGAATACGTTCTTTAACGCAACAGCAATAACATCCATGTGGTTATTGGTGTAAACCCTACGAGGAATTGCTAAGCGAAGTAGCTCTAGCTTAGGGTAACGATTCTCACGAGTTTCAGGATCTCTGTCGGCCAAAATTGCACCAATTTCAACACCACGTACACCTGCCTCTAAGTAAAGTTCTATGGCAAGTGTTTGTGCGCGGAACTGCTCTTTAGGAATGTTAGGTAGCACCTTGTTTGCATCAATAAATATGGCATGTCCACCAGCTGGTGTCTGGAATGGAATACCAAACTCTTTAAGTTTATTACCAAGGTATTCAACCTGTTTAATGCGGGTTTCAAGGTATTCAAACTCAGTTCCCTCATCTAGACCAACGGCAAGAGCATTCATATCACGACCAGACATACCACCATAGGTAACATATCCTTCAAACATGATATTAAACTTTGAACACTCCCTCCAAAGCTCTTGGCTACGCATGGCAATGAATCCACCCATGTTTACAATGGCATCCTTTTTAGAGCTCATGGTCATAGCATCGGCATAAGAGTACATCTCGGCAACAATCTCCTTGATGGTCTTATTCTCGTATCCCTTCTCACGAACTTTAATAAAGTAAGCATTCTCAGCAAAGCGGGCAGAATCAAACACTACGGGTTTGCCGTATTTGTTTGCAATCTCACGGGTTTTGCGTAAGCACTCCATTGAAACGGGTTGTCCGCCTGCGGTATTGTTGGTAACGGTTATAATGATAAAAGGCACCTTGCTCGCATTTTGCGCCATGTAAGCCTCTAGCTTATCGGTATCAATGTTACCCTTGAATGGATGGTACGCCTCGGTATCGGAAGCAATATCAATGGTCAAATCAACAGCATGCGCTTTACGAAACTCAATGTGTCCCTTTGTGGTATCGAAGTGAGAGTTTCCAGGGATATAATCGCCCTCTTTAATCATTGCAGAGAAAAGCACGTTCTCTGCAGCACGACCTTGGTGTGTTGGTAAAAAGTGATCGAAACCTAGAATGCGCTTAATGGCATTTTTAAGGTTATAGTATGATGATGCACCAGCATAGCTCTCATCGCCCACCATCATTGCAGCCCATTGCCTGTCGCTCATTGCGCCAGTACCAGAGTCGGTAAGTAAATCAATAAAAACTTGTTCGCTTTTTAGGTTGAAAAGGTTGTACTTAGCATCCTTAATCCACTGCTCACGCTCTGCGCGGGTGCTCTTGCGGATAGGTTCAACCATCTTAATTTTAAACGATTCTGAAAAAGGTAGTTCCATTACTTTATATTTTATAAGGTTATACAGAATTAGCCCCTACACCAGAACTGGCTAGGAACATGAGTTACAATAAAAGGATTGATTTTCGGGCTAGAAGGTATCCCGATTCTTAATATTAAGGAAGGTGTACTTAGCCCTAAAACCTATGGAATAAGAGATGTCCATATTTGGAAGTTTAGGTTTTTATCTTAACTGCAAACCTAAGATTTAGAGAGGAAAAAAACAAGGGAAGTGAAACGTGAAACGTGAAAAGTTAAAAGATTTGGGTACTGTCTTTATATTGAATTCACACCCTTAACCTTTCACGTCTCATCTTTTCTCTTTTAACTTTTAACTATTCTCGATTACCAACTCACGTCTCACTAATGCCCTAATAGTAGAAGCTAATTATATTGAATACCGTAAATATTATGCTAGCAACTCCATTAAGGGTACCAAAGGCTACGTTAACCCTGCTAATATCCTTTGGAGAAATTATTATGTGCTGGTAGAATAGTAATGCGATAAAAGCCGATGCACCAACCCAAAAGAATAGCCCCGATTGCTGGGCAAAACCAATATACACCAATGCTAAAACGGCCAAAAAGTGTAGCGTATTAGCTATCCACATAGATTTTCTGCGACCAAAATAAGCGGGAATTGATCGCAACATCTCATTTTTATCGAACTCCTCATCCTGTAATGAGTAAATAACATCAAACCCCGACACCCACAAAAGGACTAAAATAGAATACATTACAGGTATTATATGAAATTTACCAGTAACCGATAGGTATGCGCCTAGTGGAGCCAATGCCAATCCTAAACCCAACACCAGATGGCATAACACTGTAAAGCGCTTGGTATAACTGTATCCCAGAATTACCAGAAGTGCAACTGGGGCAAGCAAAAATGTTAACAGGTTAATTTGGTATGCCGCAACAACAAACAAAACGGAGTTTAGTATGGTAAAAAGCATTGCCGATCTGGGTGTTACTTTTCCTGATGGAATCTCACGGCTAGCTGTGCGCGGATTACGCTTATCAATAAATCTATCAACAACCCTATTAAAGCTCATGGCTGCATTTCTAGCAAACACCATACAAAAAAGCACTAGTACCAGCAATCGCCAGCTAAAAGGGGTATCGGTTAGGTAGTAAGCCAGAAAAAACCCAGAAAGAGCAAAGGGCATTGCAAAAACGGTATGGCTAAACTTTACCAGAGAAAGGTAATTCTTAGCAGAGGATATATTAAAAGCTGTCATGAAAAATCAAATCTATATTTTCAAAAAATGAAGCGCTAAGGTAGGATTCCAGCATCAATTTTCAAAAGTTTTTAAAAATGAAAGCCACATAATAAAATACTTACTAGATTAGTAATCGGAAATAGTAAAGAGCCAATAAATCCCAAACGCTGCTTTATACAAGTACAACTCCATGCGACACAAGCACATCATACTAACCATACTACTTTCCTTTTGTTTGCTCAGCACATGGAGCCAAGCACCAGTGGACTCACTTCAAAGGCTAATGAGAGCCGCTAGTGGCGAGAGCAAGCTAAACTACACATTAGAACTGGGTTACTACTATGCCAACAACAATCCCGAAGAAGCTCTTGAACTAGCCCTAAACATACTGATGCAAGCCAAAAGACAGGGTTACAAAACTATTGAGGGCGACGCCTTAATGCTTATGGGTGCAGCAAGCCACAAGGCCGAGGAGATGGAAAATGCGCTTAGATACTACAGTCGTGCCCAAAGCGTTTACATTGAGCTAAAAAACAAAAAACGACAGATTGATGCCCTAATCGGGATATCAGAAATATATGAAATGGCAAAGAACCCAGAACTTGCCGTACAGTACCTTAACAAGGCTCTAATCCTATCCACATCGGAAAACCTCCTTGAAAATCAAATCTTCTTATACTTTAAGATTGGCGAAATTCTTATAGGACAGGAAAAGTACAACCCAGCCTTTAACACCTATGCTAAGGTTTTAAATATTTTAAATAACCAGAGCATCGAACCCCACCGACAAAGAGAATACAAAGCCTTTACGCATAGGCAAATTGGTAACATTTATAAGAATTTAGGGCAATTTGCCGAAAGTTTAGAATCCTACCAGGAAGCACTAAAAATACACGGAACCACATCCGATTCGCTAGATATATCAAACATAAACAGGGAAATTGGGCTTGCTTTTTTTCTGCTTCAACAATACGATAGCGCTTTTTACTACTACTCCAGCTCATACCGCATAAGTAGCACAATTGACGATGGACTAGGCATGATAAGCGCATCCATGGGACTTGGGGATATAATGTACGAGCAGGAACGCTTTAATCAGGCAATATTCCACTACAACAACAGTGAACGGCTTTCTAGACTAAACAACCATACCGATGGTCAAATTAACAGCCTAGTAAAAGCCTCGCGGGCATACCAGCTACTTGGCGATTTTCACACCTCAACCAGCTACCTAAACACTGCCCTTAACGTTGCCAACCAAAAAGGGCTTAGTAACTCCATTGCCGACATCTACCGCAACCTATCGGAGGTGAGCGAACGAGAGGGGCGCTACAAACAGTCGCTGGAATTTTACAAGCTCTGGTCGGATCTTAGGGATTCCATTTACAGCGAAGAGAGCGGGCAAAAAATAGCCAAGCTGCAAATCCTTTACGAAATATCACAAAAGGATAGAGAGAATGAGATTCTGAAACAGAACAGTGAGATACAGGAGCTACAGCTGGCAAAATCCCGATACCAGAGGCTTGTGCTCATATTTGTGCTTATGGTATTCCTTGTTATCTCCATCTCGCTACTCTGGCTTTACAATATAAAAAGGAAAGAGGTAGAGAAGCAGCGAGAAACAGAGCTCCGAATAGTTGAGCTAAATAAGGATTTGGAAAAGCGCATGATATCGGAAATAAAAAAACAGGAAAAACAGCAGCTACTCCTAGCCCAAAAATCAAAACTAGAGTCTCTTGGTACAATGGCCGCAGGTATAGCACACGAAATAAACCAACCCCTAGGCGGAATATCCATGGGGCTTGATAACATCCTACTGCGCCTTAACGATAACACCCTTAGCCCAACTTACCTTAAACAAAAGGTGGATACCCTTTTTCAGAATGTGGACAGGGTAAAACGAATAATCGATCATATAAGGAGTTTCTCCCGCAGCCAGAAAATAGTGTCATTCGACAATGTTGATATCAACACAGTAATAAACAACTCCCTTTTAATGGTTGGCACCCAGTTTAAAGATCATGGCATTACGCTTTCCGTAAATCTAAAGGAGAACATGCCAATGATTGTGGGCGATAAGTACAAATTAGAGCAAGTTGTTCTTAATCTCCTATCTAATGCTCGCCACGCTGTTGATGAAAAAGAAGAGCAATCGAACCTTTTCGACTACCAAAAACAGATAGAGGTTACCACGTACGACGACGAAGTAAATGTTTACATCTCCATAAAAGATAATGGAACCGGGATTAGCCAGCAGAATATCGATAAAATATACGATCCCTTTTTTACCACTAAAAAGGAGGGACAGGGTACTGGGCTTGGCCTTTCCATAGCATATGGTTTTATTAAAGATATTCTAGGCGATATTAAAGTAGATAGTGTTATGGGAGAATACACCAACTTCACACTGGTTATACCCAAGTCGTAGAACAAGTGGTGTAAACATTACAATAATTCATGTAATTCTTTTTGATTCGTAACTTGGCTGTACTACCTTAACAAATCAGATTAACCGCTACACCCTAAAAAAAGACTATGCTAAACATCCTTGTCCTTGACGATGAAAAGGTTTTTCGCGATGAAATAACCGAATTTCTCGAAAATGATAGCTTTCATGTATTCTCAGCCGAAAAGCCATCGGAGGCATTTGGCATACTTGAGAATAATGAGATAGATGTTATGATTCTTGATCTCAGGTTACCCGAGATGGACGGGATTCAAGTACTCCAAAAGGTTAGACAGTCATGGCCCGACATAGAGGTTATAATGATTACAGGTCACGGCGACATGGAAGCGGTGATACAAGCCATGCGAAACGGAGCTGTTGAGTTTTTCCCAAAACCCTTCCGTTTGTTAGACATGAAAGCGGCAATCCAACGCACAAAGCGCTTTATCAACCTAAACCATAGACTTAAAGAGATAAAGCAGTCGTACAACTTCCTATCCAAGGAACTAAGGGAGAACGTTGGTTACGAGATAATTGGAAGTAGCAAAGCAATTAGGCAAGTGGTTGAGCTCATGAGCCGAGTTGCCAAAGCCGATTCCACATCGGTACTCATTACGGGCGAGAGCGGTACAGGTAAAGAGCTTGTAGCACGGGGCATTCACTTTTTAAGCAATCGTAACAACGCATACTTCCATGCAGTAAACTGCTCTGCCATACCCGACACGCTGTTTGAAAGTGAATTCTTTGGGCACAAAAAAGGCTCGTTCACTGGAGCTACCGAAGATAAAGAGGGCTGGTTTGAAATTGCCCATGGGGGCACCCTATTTCTTGATGAGGTTGTTGAGATACAACCCAACATGCAGAGCAAGCTGTTACGTGTTCTGGAGGAGCGTAAAATACGGCGTATAGGTGCAGCTAACGACATTCCAGTTGATGTTCGAATTGTTGCAGCCACTAACCAAAACATAAAAAAGTTCCTAGAAGAAGGCAAGCTGCGCAACGACTTGTACTTTAGACTTAACTCCTTTGAAATTAACATTCCTCCCCTTCGTGAGCGCCGCGAGGATATCCCTGAACTGCTCAATTACTACGTAAAAATTCTAAGTACAAAGCTTAACCGCAAGGTAAAAGGGTTTGAGTCTAATCTAATTCGCCGACTGCAATCCTACGATTTTCCGGGCAATGTACGTGAGCTCCGCAACATGGTTGAACGCGCAATTATCCTTTCCGACAACGAAACCTTAAGCATTAAGGATTTCGCATTCATGGGCATTTCCGATATGGAGGAGCTATTTTTACCCGAACCTGAACATGAAATTTTTGATCTAGACGAAATTGAGAAGCGAGTTATCCTAAAAGCGCTCGAACGCTCTGGATACAAAAAGACAGAAGCGGCTCAGCTG
>DHVO01000199.1:0-16274 GCA_002412705.1 Bacteroidales bacterium UBA5206
TTAGCAAGGGCAATGTGGCACTTCGTCTTTCGGCGGCCTACCTGCTAAACACTAGTTCTCAGGTCTCTGTTGCTTACGGCGATTTTTACCAATCGCCAGAGGAAAATCTGCTCCGATTTACGCACCAACTGGCCTTTGAGAGGGCTACTCACTACATAGTAAACTACCAGTGGGAGAAGAACGATAGGCTGTTACGCATTGAACTGTACAGAAAAGAGTATAATAGCCTAGTTACCTACAATGCGGCGCAGTATTGGGACGGAAGCCTTTACGGCAACTCGGGTTATGGTCATTCTCAGGGTGTTGATGTGTTTTTTAAGGATAGAAAAACCATTAGGACGTTTGAGTACTGGTTGTCTTACTCCTACGTTGACTCAAAGCGGATGTATCGCGACTATCCCCAGCTGGTTACGCCATCCTTTGCGCCCGAGCACACTCTTAGCTTAGTTGGTAAAAAATGGGTGCAAAGCATAACTACTCAGTTTGGTATTTCTGCAACGCTGTCTAGTGGTCGCAAGTACAACAATCCCAATAGTAGTGAGTTTATGGCCGAGGAATCTCCAATGTATAGCGATGTAAGCGTTAACTGTAGCCACCTTACCACAATATTGGGAAAATCGACCATTGTTTACACTTCAATAAACAATCTGTTGGGACGCAACAACATTTACGGCTACAGGTATTACTCTAAGCCTAATGCCAATGGGGTTTATGAGTCGTATCCCATTGAGGCTAGCTCCAAGCGATTCTTTTTTATAGGCGTTTTTATAACGCTTTAGCACGAGTCTATTCTAATTACTAACCAAATAAACTTAATCAACATGAAAAAGCTAGTTGTTATTTCGTTTCTATTGGCTCTAACCCTAGGTGTAAGAGCACAACAATCAACCTTTGAGAGTGCAATTACCGATGCGCTAAACCTTGCCGATAGTGCAAAAACTATTGACGATATACATGCGGTTACCCAGCGTTTTGAGCGCATTGCTATGGCCGAGAGTAACCGGTGGGAGCCACTGTACCATCAGGCTTACTACAGAATAATTGCAAGTTTTTATTTAGATGGCGATAAGCAGAAAGATGCAGCCCTGGACAATGCTCAAAAGAGCATCGATAAGGCCATTGAGCTAAAAGGCGATTTGTCGGAGTTATACACCTTGCAGGCATTTTTGTACCAAGCGCGAATAAGTGTTAGTCCTATGCGCGGAATGACCTATTCACAAAAGGCGGCTGAAGCTGCGCAGAAAGCGCTGCAGCAAAACGATAAGAACCCAAGGGCACACTACGTTTTAGCGCAAAATATTTACCATACACCAGCCATGTTTGGGGGTGGAAGCAGCAAAGCGTTGCCCCATTATAAAAGGGCTGCCGATATTTTTGCCAATGGGCATAAGGATGCTCCTGCTGGCCCTCGCTGGGGAAGGCGTAGCTCTAAGGAGATGGTTGAGAAGTGCGAAAAAGAGTAGATAGCATATACGTTAGGGCCGATCATATCGGCCCTAACGTCTTGTAAATTTTGCTACATTTGGTAATTGGGCTTAATAACCGATTTATCTCCTTGCATTCTACGTTGTAATGCCATAAAATAGTATGAAAGAGAATTTTAAAAAGCACATTCTTTTTTGGTTGCGCCAAGTACTGGATGTGCTAGTTGCCTATGCTTTTAGCGTGTTAATTACCTATACTTTTGTAGGTAGCATGCTTTTTGAGAGTTTTAGGCAGTTAGTACCCAATACCTTATTCGGCTTTTTCCTCTCCTTTTTCCTTTGGAAGGGGAATGCTTTTGTTGGGTGGGCCATTAAACGCAAATTACCCTGGGAAAAAGATCCCATTAAAACCTTCAAGGTCTCGGTTGTAGGTTCAGTAATCTATACCGTTGTTATAGTGGTTTGCATATACTGGTTTTCCATTGATATTCTTTTTGGGGGCGATTTTATTCACTCTGTTACCCGATACATCAGGCAAATACTAAACGTAATAGTGCTATCACTTTTTATTACCAGTATCTTTTATTTGGTGTACTTTTTTAAATGGTGGCGTATTGCGGTTGTTAATGAGGAGCGTTTGGTTCGCGAGGCCATTCAACTTAAGTACGATGCGCTAAAAAATCAGGTTAATCCCCATTTTTTGTTTAACAGTCTAAGCGTGCTAAGTGCCTTAGTTGAAACAGATCCCTCCAAGGCCAAACAGTTTATTATGCATTTCTCAAACATATACCGTTACGTGCTGGAGCAACGCGATAAAGAGGTGGTGCCACTATTGGATGAGGTGAATTTTGCCAAATCGTTCCTTGAACTTAATTCCATTAGGCATGGCGAGAATCTGGTGGTTAAAATTGACATTGTTAATTCGCACGGTTTTGTAGTACCCTTATCGCTACAGCTGATTTTGGAAAATTGCTTAAAGCATAATGTTGTGTCTAGCGAGAAACCTTTAGCTATTGATATTTGGCGCGACAATGGTTTTATTGTTGTTAGAAACACCTTACAGTTGCGCAATGCTTCCTCATCGCATAGTGGCATTGGCTTGGAAACCCTTTGCAAACGTTACGAATTCCTATCGGAGCAGCGAGTGTTGGTAGAGCCCACATCTAACTATTATACAGTTAGGATTCCAATTCTTGAGAATATTGATAACGTAAACTAAACGGATTGTCTGGTGAAGTATATTGTTATTGAGGACGAGTTGTTAACTGCCAACCGGCTGGTTGCAATGATGCAAGAGTTTGAGCCTGATGCTCAGCATTTGGCAACCCTTGAGTCGGTTAGCGCTGCAGTTGCATGGATAAAAAATAATCCTACTCCCCATTTAGCTTTTTTCGATATTCAACTTGCCGATGGGCTTAGCTTTGAGATATTTGAGCAGGTTGAAACACCATTTCCTGTTATTTTTACCACAGCTTACAATGAGTACGCCATAAAAGCTTTTAAGGTTAACAGTATCGACTATTTGCTAAAACCCCTGAACTCAGCTGATTTAAAACAAGCCTTAGCCAAGTTCTCTAGCGGATTTTATGCGAAAGGGGTGGGGATTGATAATCAGTCGGTAGCAAAAGTTCTGTCCCTGCTTAGCAATAGCTACAAAACCCGTTTTTTGGTTAAGGTTGGAGAGCATATCCGCATGGTGGCAGTTGACGATATTGCCATGATTTTTAGCAGTGATAAGAGCACATTTATTCGCACTAAAAATGGGCGGGACTATGGAATCGATTACTCCTTGGACCAGCTCGATGGGCTTATAAACCCAGCAACCTTTTTTAGGGTGAGCCGCAAATTTATAGTTTCTATAGATGCTATTGCAGATATCATTACGTATTCAGGAAGCCGCTTAAAACTTAAACTTGTTGTAGAAACCGATGATGATGTGCTAGTTAGTAGAGAGAAAGTTGCCGAGTTTAAAAATTGGTTGGACCGATAACCTGTATTTGTAAAACAGCTGACCTTTTTGTTTCTTTACGGCTACCCAATACCTATGGACATGTTGTTCACTCTTGATTCTCAGCCTCAAATTGCCCTTTTTAGTAATCTTTTGGAAAAGGGAAGTAGCATAAAACACTTTGTTTCAACTACTTTTAGCCCAACAGGGGTGTCGTGTAACCTTAGTTTAAATGTTGGCGATAATCCAGACCAAGTAGTTGCCAACCGTGCAAACTTAGCTCAAAGGCTGGGTGTTGAGCTAGACCAAATGGTATTTGCCAATCAGGTGCACGGTAGCGAGGTTGCACTAATAACCGCAGAGCAAGCGGGGAGTGGTGCGCACGCTTTGCATTCGGCAATTCCCAATACCGATGCGATGGTAACTAATGCTCCTGGTGTAATGCTGGTAACACTTGCTGCCGATTGTGTACCCATCCTTTTTTTCGATCCTGTTAAGCGCGCCATTGGCGTTGCACACGCAGGGTGGAAGGGAACAGTTGCAAAAATACCAGCACAAACCATTCGCGCTATGCAGGGGCATTTTGGGAGTGTTCCAAGCGATATAATAGTTTCCATAGGCCCATCCATTGGTGCTTGCTGCTATGAGGTTGGTTACGATGTGGTAGTTGCTGCCGATAAGGCTTTTGGTGCGGGAAATCCGTTTGTGCTAATGGATATGGAGCACAGCAAGCCTGTTTTCGATCTTTGGAAGGCTAATCTTAAGAGCTTAACGGATGTGGGTGTTACCCCTAGCAATGTGGAGATAGCTAGAATTTGCACAAAATGCCATGCCGATTTCTTTTTCTCTGCGCGCAACGGCCATAATGGGCGATTTGTTGCAGGTATTATGCTTTGTGAGTAGCAAATACATTTGGCCGCCTGTTTTCTTTTTGGAGCAATTTGCAAATCCCTTTCTGCAGAATAAACAGCTTTGTTATGGTTTGTTAGAATAAACTTCAGTGTGTAAGATTTTTACTATAGCTTTGCGATTGTTTTCTAGAAACGAGAAGTTTGTGCACATTAGCCTAAGTTCAACCTCTGGCTTTACACCATCGTACGAGGGTTGTATGTAGAGTTCCTCACTCAATTGCAGTCCACACCTTTTGTAAAACTCAACCCGTTTTTTGCCAATGTCATCAATAGGAGGTTCAACCTCAAGCACAATGGGCTTAAGGTTGTTGGTTGTTATTATGTTAATGATTTTACTTCCAATGCCTGCTCCTCTAAGTGTGGTGCTTATGGCAAAATGCTCAATAAAAAGGAATGTAGGAAAGTCCCAAATGGTAATAAGCCCAGCAAAAGTGTTGTTATGCAAAATTTCATAAAGGCATATAGGAGCACTCTCAAGGAGCTTGTTAAGTGAGTTTAAATCCCTGCGTTCATTTTCAGGAAAAGAGCTTATGTACAGGTCGCAAATCGGAGATGTGGAATCCAACTTGCTTATTGGTATTAGTGTAATGCTCATTTAAGTCAATTGTTTTATGTATTAAATATAGTGGCAATGTGTTTGTAAAATGCGGTATTATTACAACAAATAGTAAAATAAAATGATTATTATTGGGTGTCTTTATAAAAAACTAAAATATGTCGCGGGTCGTAGTCTCAAAAGTAGCCTTATTGCTAATTTTTATTACAATATGTGGTGTTTCTATTGGTCAGAATATTAGCAGAATTGATAGCTTAAATGCAAAATTACAATCAAAAAACACACCTAAAAAACGAGTTGAAATTCTAAATCAGCTTAGCTGGGAGTATATTCCCTACTCAACAAAAGCAATGATTTATGCGGTTGATGCTAATAGTCTTGCTCGGGAGATTAACGATTACGAACTTGTTATTAAAACCCTTTTCACTCTTGCTAAAGCACAGAATTTATTGCTTGATAAAACCCAAGAGCCAGAGTCGCACTATAGCGAGGCAATTTTAATTGCGCGTAAAAATAATAGCACATACTATGAGGCGCAAACTCTATTTGAATGGTCTCAGCTCGATTTGCTATTGAATAGATTTGCCAATGCAGAGTCAAAACTGCTTAAGGCCGACTCTTTGTTCAGAAGCGAAGATAGGTTTACCGAAGCGGCAAAGGTTAATTTAGCTCTTGCTGGATATATGCAAGGCCAGCATAAGTACCCTGCAGCAGAGAGCTATTACAAGAAATCGAACGAACTTTTTTCAAAAGGAATAATTGGACAGGAGCGATTCGATGCGCTTGTTGGCTTAGCTCGGTTAAAGCGTCAGCAAGGCAATATATCAGAAATGATAGCTATTTATAAAGGCATAATATCTGATGCTGAGATTATTGCCGACTTAAATAGAAAGTCCTATTTCTATGCAAGTTTGTTTGCTAAAACTCTTGTTGAGTACGGGATAGACCTTAGGTTGGCAAATCAGCCCGATTCTTCGCTCAGGTACATAAATAAGGGTATTGATGTTATTTGCCAGTTTGATACTACCGATTATATTGTAGGTAAGCAACTGGCAGAGTTTTATTTAGAACACAATTTCTCTTTCCACCAAAAGGGCTTAAAGGAGCTTGGCGAATTTAGCAAGGATAAGGCGTTTCTTATTTTAGAGCACTTTAAAGATTCGTTTGGCCTTTCCTCTGCACATAGGCTTATGGCCGATTATCACCTGAAATACGGACCGCTACCTAAAGCGGCTTTTCACCTCAAAACCTTCTTTCACTTTGTAAATAGGTTAGATAACCCGTTGCTACAGGCAAAAGCGATTGGCCAAATTGGTCTGGTACAAATGAAGTTGGGTAACTTTAAGAACTCCTTGGGTGCTTTTAGAGGGGGACTAAGGATTTCATCTCAGTATGGTTTTGTTGCTCTTGAGAGCTGGCTCTATTCTGGGCTGGCTAATATTTCATTGTTTCTAGACAACCCCGATTCAACAATTATTCAGGCGAACCTTGCATTACAAAAAAATTTGAATGTTGGTGATACTCTGCTCCAGTACACAAACTATTGCCACATATTATCGGCCTACTTAGCCAAGGCCGATACAGAAGGTGCTAGTGGTGTTGTCTCTAAGCTGCTTGCGTTCCCTTTAGGTGTGGAATATCCTATGTTTACACAGTACGGTTATGCACCCCGAGACTTGCTTCTTGGTAAGTATTACCTAGCTATAGGCGACTATGGAAAAGCGTACGATCATCTTAACAAGAGTTTGCAAAAAGCAACGATAGAAGAGATTCAGGAAGTGGAACGAGATACTTACTTTGCACTATCGGAGTACTACCGTTTAACTTCTAATTTTCAAAAGGCGCTGGTGTACTTGCATAAGCATCAAAAGCTAAAGGATGAGATTCTAAATATATACTCACGCCGATTATTCACCCTTTATGATTTGAATGAGCGTACAGTAGCGCAAAAGCTACAAAACAAGATTCTTCTTCGCGAAAAGGAGATTCAGCAGGAGAAGTTGAACCAAAAGGAGTTGCAACTATCGCTAACAGCCATTGCTGTTGCCATTTTTTCTATACTCTCCATTGCCCTGTACATTAATATTCGCAAGAGAAATAAAGCGTATAAAATGCTTGCACTCCAGTCGGCCGAGCTTTATGAAAAGAACAGGCAACTTGCCGAACAGAAAGGTGTTTTAGAGCAAAGTGAGGAGAAAATACGTGTTCAAAACGACGATCTTACTACGCTTAATCATACAAAGGATAAGTTCTTTTCAATTATAGCACACGATCTTAGAAATCCTTTTACTGGTTTAATTGGACTAACGTCTTACCTTTTGGAGAACATAGAAACTTTGCCCAACGATGAGGTTAAAGAACTTTTATACTCAGTAAATTCTAGCTCAAGGGAAACTTTCACGCTGCTTGAGAACCTATTGGATTGGGCTCGTTCCCAAATTAACTCCATTGCATTTAACCCAAGTACATTTGACCTATACGAAGTGGTTGATTCTACTCTTAGAATTTTTACTGCCTCTGCAAATTCTAAAGGAGTAAAACTTTACAATAGGGTCGAAGTGCCAACTTTAGTTTATGCCGACAAGTATATGGTGGAAACCATAATGCGAAATCTTGTGGGCAATGCGCTAAAGTACACTAGTAGTAATGGTAGGGTTGAGGTAATTAGTTTTGTTGCAGATGATAAGGTTAGGATTTCTGTAAATGATACTGGATTGGGTATAAGTCCTAAGCTGCTACCAAAACTTTTTAGCATAGAGATGGTTAGTTCAAAAACAGGAACAGCAAACGAGAAGGGTGCTGGTATAGGTCTTGTGGTTTGCCGTGAGTTTATTCAGAAACATAACGAGCAAATTTGGGCAGAAAGTACCCTTGGGGCTGGTTCTAGTTTTTTCTTTACGCTTAAGCGTTCAAAGTAAGGAGGTAAAAGTATGAAGTGAAAAGGTTAAAGGATTTAACAACTAAACACTAATCACCAATTGTTTGACGCCAACCACACTCTGAGTCCTCCTCATTCCATTTCTTATCTAGCCAATTACAACCCTGCAAACATGCAGGGTTTTCTTTTTACTCCATTTTGGCTATTTTTGAGTTTTTCTACCAAAACCTTACTAAATCTTATAAATATGTCTCACAATTTGGAAAACGAGAAGATTAAAGGTCTTCCAGAAAATGCTTACACAGAGCTAGCCCCAGGCGAGGAGTATCAGCCTGTGATGCCTGGGAATAAGGTTGTTCCCGAGGTTAATACATGGAGCGTTACGCTAGGTTTGCTTATGGCTGTTATTTTCTCTGCAGCAGCAGCTTACCTTGGGCTAAAAATAGGACAGGTATTTGAAGCCGCTATCCCAATTGCAATTATAGCAGTGGGGTTATCAACTATAACAAAACGTAAGGGTGCCCTTGGCGAGAATGTTATTATTCAGTCAATTGGCGCAAGTTCTGGAGTAATTGTAGCCGGAGCAATTTTTACGCTACCTGCGCTATACATTCTTGATTTGGAAGCCGAGTTCTATCAGGTATTCCTATCCTCATTACTTGGTGGTATTTTGGGTATTCTTTTCCTTATCCCATTCCGTAAGTACTTTGTGTCCGATATGCACGGTAAGTACCCTTTCCCAGAGGCTACTGCAACAACAGAGGTGCTTGTGTCTGGTGAAAAGGGAGGAAATCAGGCTCGTTTGCTGCTGATTAGTGGATTAATTGGTGGTATCTACGATTTTATTATTGCCACTTTTGGATGGTGGAGCGAGGTGTTTACAACCCGTGTTATTCCATTTGGTGAGGTGCTGGCCGATAAAGCAAAGCTTGTTTTCAAAATTAACGTTGGCTCTGCCGTAATGGGTCTAGGCTACATTATTGGACTAAAGTATGCCGCTATTATTACTGCTGGTTCTTTTGTTGGTTGGTTTGTGCTTATCCCGCTTATCAACTACTTTGCTCCAGGAATGACCGTTCCTGTTGGGAACAACGTGGTTGACCTTATTGGTAACATGAGTGCCGAGGGGATTTTTGCAAACTACGTTCGCCCTGTGGGTATTGGTGGAATTGCAATGGCGGGTATCATTGGTATTATACGCTCAAGCGGTATTATTAAAAAGGCATTTGGACTGGCTGTTACCGAAACCTTTAGTAAAAAGGGTAATGTTCCTAAGGAGGAGATGCGTACCCGTAGGGATATTCCAATGGCAATTATTGCTGGTGGTATTCTGCTAACCGCTGTTCTAGTGTTTGTGTTCTTCCAGTTTGGTGTTGTTAACAACCTGTATCATGCGCTTATTGGTTTGGCTATAGTAATGGTTATTGCATTCTTATTTACCACGGTGGCTGCAAATGCCATTGCAATTGTTGGTACAAACCCAGTATCGGGGATGACCCTTATGACCCTTATTATTGCTTCACTTATTATGGCATCGGTAGGTCTTTCTGGTAAATCGGGAATGGTTGCCGCGCTGGTTATTGGGGGTGTGGTTTGTACTGCATTGTCAATGGCAGGGGGCTTTATCACCGACTTGAAGATTGGTTACTGGTTGGGTTCATCGCCATATAAGCAGGAGAGCTGGAAATTCTTAGGTACACTTGTTTCTGCTGCAACTGTGGGTGGCGTAATCATCATCCTAAATAAAACTTACGGATTTACTGGCGAGGGCGCACTTGTTGCTCCTCAGGCAAATGCTATGGCAGCCGTAATTGAGCCTATGATGAGTGGTAAGCCTGCTCCATGGTTGCTATACGGTGCGGGTGCTTTCCTTTCCCTAATCCTAACCATGATTGGTGTTCCAGCATTGGCTTTTGCTTTGGGTATGTTTATTCCGCTTCAGCTTAATACGCCACTTCTAATTGGCGGTATCATTGCGCACATTGTATCAACCCGTAGTAAGGATAAGGCCGTTAATCAGGCTCGTAAGGAGCGTGGAACCCTTATCGCATCAGGATTTATTGCTGGTGGTGCATTAATGGGTGTTATTAGTGCAATACTTCGCTTTGGCGGTATTAACTATGTTAATGCAGAGTGGTTTGAGTCGCACTCAGCAGAGATTCTAGCGCTAGTAATGTTCTGTGCCCTTTGCGGATACATGGTTTGGGAATCGCTACGCGCTAAGCCAGAAGAGGAGTAGGTGTTTAGTGTATGGTGTTTAGTGTTTAGTGTATGGTGTATAGTAATTAGTGCTTCGGAACATATATTTCACTAAACACTTATATATCAGCAATAGTTAAAACAGAAAAACGTAGAAATGATATTTAGTACGCTGAAATATTATTGCGACTAAACACTAACCCCCAAACACTAAGCTCTAATCTATCTGCAAACGTTAGAACAAAAAAGCAAAGATGGTGTGTGGCACGTTTCAATATTTATTGCGTCTAAACACTATACACCAAACGCTAAACACTAATTGTAATGCTTGACTATAAGGATTTAGATTTGTGGAAAGCAAGCCGAAAGTTGGTTAATTCGATTTATCGAATTACTAAGCTTTTCCCTAGTTATGAATCTTTTGGGTTAACGCTCCAGCTAAGACGATGTGCTGTATCAATACCTTCTAATATTGCAGAGGGGATTGGTAGAAATCATACAAAAGATACAGTGCAGTTTCTATTTGTTGCAAGAGGGTCGCTATTTGAATTGGAAACTCAGATTTACATAGCCTCTGATCTGGATTATATCATCAATGATGATTTATCCTGTATTTTGGACGAAATTGAAATCTGCAAGAAACTTTTGAACGGGTTTATTGGTTATCATCAGCATAAACTAAAAACAGAGAATAGTAAAGATGGTGTGTAGCTCGTTTCACTATTTGTGTCGTCTAAACACTATACACCAAACACTAAACACTAAAATACCATGATCAACAAACAATCCCTAATAGACCGTTTTATCCGATACGTGAAAATCGATACACAGTCGGATGATACTGTTTCAGACCGTTTTCCTAGCACCGAGAAGCAGCTAGTTCTTTCTAACCTGCTGGTTAAGGAGCTAAAGGAACTTGGGCTAACCGATGTTACCATTGATGAGTTTGGTTATGTTATGGCAACCGTACCATCAAACATCGATAAAAAGGTGCCAACCATTGGTTTCCTTGCTCATGTTGATACTGCGCCAGATATGCCCGGCAAGAACGTAAGTCCACGTTTTGTTGAGGACTACGACGGCAAGGATATACAGCTTAACCCCGAAGTGGCAATTACCGTTAAGGATTTTCCAGAGCTTAAGCATTACGTGGGGCAAACCCTTATTGTAACCGATGGAACCACTCTGCTTGGAGCTGACGATAAGGCTGGCATAGCCGAGATTATGACCGCAGTGGAGTACATGGTTAGCAACCCATCGTTTAAGCATGGCCCTATTCGCATTGGCTTTACTGCCGATGAGGAGGTGGGGCGTGGTGTTGACCATTTTGATGTTAAGCGCTTTAATGCCGATTTTGGTTACACCCTTGATGGTGGCGCAATTGGCGAGTTGGAGTACGAAAACTTTAATGCTGCTGGTGCTAAAATATCCATTCAGGGCCGTAACATTCACCCTGGCTACGCAAAGGATAAGATGCTTAATGCTACCCATATTGCGCAGGAATTCAACGCAATGCTTCCTTCGCAGGAGCGTCCAGAGCATACCGTTGGCTATGAGGGATTCTATCACCTTATCAAAATTGACGGTGCTGTGGAAAGTACCACTTTCCAGTACATTATTCGCGATCATTGCCGCGATAAGTTTGAGGCACGCAAAGCCTTTATGCAGAACGTGGCCAGCTACCTTAACACCAAGTATGGCGAAGGGGTTGTTACGCTCGAAATAAAGGATCAGTACTACAACATGCGCGAAAAGGTTGAGCCCGTTTACCATGTGGTTGAAACCGCCGTTAAGGCAATGGAAGCTGTTGGCGTTAAGCCTTTGGTTAAGCCAATTCGTGGTGGTACCGATGGCGCTCGCCTATCGTACATGGGACTTCCTTGCCCAAACCTATTTGCAGGTGGCGAGAATTTCCACGGTAAGCACGAGTATGTACCCGTAGAGAGCATGGTTAAAGCCTCTGAGGTGATGCTTAAGATTATTGAGATGTACGCTGCAAAGTAGTATTTGCTTAATCTATACAAAGGGTTCCATCTTTATAGGTGGAACTCTTTGCTTTTGGCTTTCTCAACCATATCTAAAGTTTTAATCCTTTAATCTTATAAACACACATGTCACTTCGCTGGGCTTGTTAAAAGCGGTTTTTTGTGATTAGTGTTTTTTTGTCTAAAATCTACCGTCTAACATCTAATATCTAATGTCTTTCTCTTTTAACCTTTAACTTTTAACCTCTTCCCATGCTAAACTTCCACACCCACCAATCCGTTGTTTTACAAAATGATACATCCGTTGTGAGCCTTTTTGTTGGAGAACATGTAAAGTTTGCTGAAAATCAACTCTATACCATTGGCATTCACCCTTGGCATAGCGGAAGTGCAATGGTAGGGGAGTGGTTGCTTGAACTTGCACATCAATTGCAAAATACTAATTGTATAGGCGTTGGCGAGGTTGGACTAGATAAGTTTAGAGGGGCTCCCATCCATACTCAAATTACTCTACTTGAGCAGCAGACCCAAATTGCTCAGCAACATGGCAAGCCGCTTATAATTCATTGCGTAAGGGCGTGGAATGAGCTAATAGCCGTAAAGCGCAAGGTTAAAACCACTGTACCCTGGGCAATACACGGATTTAGGGGAAAGCCAGAGCTAGTTAGGGAACTGGTTAGGGAAGGTTTTTATATCTCATTTGGCGAGATTTTAACCCATCCATCGCCTGCCATTGTTGGCTCTTTAAGGGAAGTTCCTTTGGATAGGCTTTTTTTGGAGACCGATGAGGAGCAAGTCTCCATTGATAAGGTATATGCCGCAACGGCAGATATCCTCAAGATATCTCTTACCGACCTAGAATCGCATATAAATTCTAACTTTGCCGACTTCTTTGGATTATCAATATAATTACACCACAAAACGAAAATGTCAAATTGGTTAGAGCGCACAGAGCTCCTATTAGGCGAGAAGAGTATTGAGAGGTTAAAGTCGAGCCACGTTCTTGTAGTTGGCTTAGGCGGGGTGGGAGCCTATGCTGCCGAGCAAATTTGTAGGGCTGGAGTAGGCGAAATGACCATTGTTGATGGCGATATTATTAACCCCAGCAATAGGAACAGGCAGCTGCCAGCTTTAGTGAGCACTACAGGGCTTCCCAAGGCCGAGGTTTTGGGAAAACGTTTGCTCGATATCAACCCAGAGCTAACGTTGCACGTAATACAGGAGTACATTCGTGACGAGCGCATGCAGGATCTGCTCCGCAATAAGTTTGATTATGTTGTTGATGCCATTGATACCCTATCGCCAAAGGTTTTCCTCATTCACGATTGTGTTAAGAACGGGCTACCCATAGTTAGCTCAATGGGGAGTGGTGGCAAGATTGACCCAACGCAAGTTCATATTGCCGATATCTCCAAATCAAACAATTGTCCATTGGCTCGTATCCTACGAAAGCGTTTACAGCGGTTGGGCATAAAAAAGGGTGTGCAGGTTGTTTTCTCTACCGAGGGTGTTGCCGAGCATGCCATGATTCCCTGCGACGAGCCCAATAAAAAGACCACTCTTGGTACCATATCGTACATGCCACCACTGTTTGGTTGTATTATTGCCTCGGTGGTAATTAGGGGTTTAGTAGAAAACAACTAAATGTAATCTGTCTTTTTGAGGAGGACTAACTTACCGTTGCCGATAAGCCAAGATAATTTTAGGATGTGAGTGTAATTGCCCTTTTATCCATTCAAAAAAACACGGCATTTAAACATGAAATTTATTGGGGCTTGCAATAAACTATCCTCAATATCAATGTCTTGGTGTAAAACATTCGTTTAACGTTACTGCTATAACAGTCACTACTACACTAATTTAACAACATCGTTTTTGGATGGGAGGGAAATTGTTTTAAATTTGCCGAGCTTAATACCAAACGACGCATTATGACAAAAAAGGGATTTAAGATCGTTGTGCTGGCCAAGCAAGTGCCCGACACGCGTAACGTTGGCAAGGATGCAATGAAAGCCGATGGTACCGTTAACAGGGCTGCGCTACCCGCCATCTTCAACCCGGAGGACCTAAACGCGCTAGAACAAGCGCTTAGCATAAAGGATAGGTATGCCGGAACAACAATCACCATCTTAACTATGGGCCCAGGACGAGCAGCGGAAGTTATCCGCGAGGGGATGTATCGTGGTGCCGATGATGGAGTTTTACTAACCGACCGTAAGTTTGCGGGTTCCGATACCCTAGCAACTTCTTATGCGATATCTCTAGCCGTTAAAAAGCTAAACCCCGATATCGTTATCGCCGGCCGTCAGGCAATTGACGGTGATACAGCCCAGGTTGGCCCTCAGGTTGCTGAAAAGATGAACCTACCACAGGTTACCTATGCCGAGGAGATTCTTGCTGTAGATAAAGGAAAAGCCGTTATTAAACGCCGCCTTGAGCGCGGTTTTGAGGTGGTTTCGTGCCCAATGCCTCTTGTTATAACCGTTAACGCTTCGGCTCCAGAATGCCGCTCTCGTAACGCTAAGTTCGTTATGAAGTTTAAGCATGCTAAAACTGTTACCGAGTTACAGGAGTCAACATCGGACTACATGGAGCTGCAAAACAGGGCATACCTTCGGATCCCAGAGTGGGGTGTAGCCGATATCAGTGCCGATGATAAGGAACTTGGTCTTTCTGGTTCTCCTACCAAGGTGAAAAAGATTGAAAACGTTGTGTTCCAGGCAAAAGAGGCTAAGCGTTTAACCGCTGCCGATACCGACATTGAGTCGCTTATGAAGGAGCTAATCTCTAACCACACCATTGGTTAGTCTAGCTAAACACTATTATTTAAATCAAAAGCGTAAATAAAGTGAACAACATTATAGTTTACTGCGAAATTGAGGACGGACACGTTGTTGACGTGAGCCTTGAGCTCCTTACCAAAGGCCGTTCTCTGGCTAACCAGTTGGGTTGTAAGCTTGAGGCTTTGGCCATTGGGCACGACATTAAGGGTATTGAGAAGCAGCTTTTCCCATATGGTGCCGATATTGTGCACATTGCCGACGATAAGCGTCTTGCTCCATACCAAACTCTACCTCACACAACTATTGTTGTTGGTGTAATTCGTGACGAGCAGCCACAAATTGCCCTTTTTGGCGCAACATCTGTGGGTCGCGACCTTGCTCCACGCGTTTCTTCGGCTCTACACAGCGGGTTAACTGCCGACTGTACTAGCCTTGAAATTGGTGAGCATACCGAGAACAAAACTGGAAAAGAGTACAAAAACCTTCTATACCAAATCCGTCCGGCTTTTGGTGGTAACATTATTGCCACCATTATTAACCCCGATCACAGGCCTCAAATGGCTACCGTTCGCGAGGGGGTTATGAAAAAGGAGATCTACAAAGTTGATCATGCTGGTGAGGTTCGCAACGTTGACATTGCTAAGTACCTTAAGGACGAAGATTTTGTTATCGCTTTTCTTGATCGTCAAATTGAGAAGCGCAAAATCGATATCAAAAACAGCTCTATTATCGTTGCTGGTGGATACGGCGTGGGCTCAAAGGAGAACTTTAACCTACTGTTCCAGCTAGCCGAAGTGTTAGGTGGCGAGGTTGGCGCTTCCCGTGCTGCTGTTGACGCTGGCTTTGCCGAGCATGCTCGTCAGGTTGGTCAAACTGGTGTTACCGTTCGCCCTAAGCTTTACATTGCTTGCGGTATATCGGGTCAAATTCAGCACACTGCTGGTATGGATCAGTCTGCAATGATCATCTCTATCAACAACGACCCCAATGCGCCTATTAACGCACTTGCCGACTATGCAATTGTGGGCGAAATTGGCGAGGTTGTTCCTAAGATGATTAAGTATTACAAGCAGAACAGCAAGTAGCCAAACGGTAATAATTCAAAAAACACTAAACAATGGCAAATTTCTTCAACGATAATAACGACCTCCGTTTTCATCTTACTCACCCTTTGATGAAAAAGATCGTTGCTCTAAAGGAGCAAGGTTTTGGAGATAAGGAGAAGTACGATTTTGCTCCAATCGATTTTGAGGATGCTATCGATAGCTACGATAAAGTTCTTGAAATTGTAGGTGATATTTGTGGTAACGTTCTGGCTCCAAATGCCGAGCATGTTGATGCTGAAGGGCCTGAGGTTATCAATAACCACGTTAAGTACCACAGGGGAACACAGGAAAACCACGATGCGCTTACCCGCGCAGGACTTTATGGTATGTCCCTTCCTCGCCAGTATGGCGGACTTAACTTCCCTATGGTTCCCTATGTAATGGCTGCAGAGCTTGTTTCGCGTGCCGATGCTGGTTTTGCTAATATTTGGGGACTACAGGACTGCGCTGAGACCATTCATGAGTTTGCTTCGGATGATCTTAA
>DHVO01000199.1:16298-16984 GCA_002412705.1 Bacteroidales bacterium UBA5206
GTTATGCTTAAGGCTCACTACGATGAGAAGCAAGGTACTTGGTTGCTTAACGGCGTTAAGCGTTTTATTACCAATGGTGATGCTGATGTTTCCTTAGTGCTTGCTCGTTCAGAGGAGGGTACTACCGATGCTCGTGGTCTATCGCTATTTATCTACGATAAAACCCACAACGCAGTTAAGGTTCGTCGTATTGAGCATAAGCTTGGTATTATTGGTTCGCCAACTTGCGAGTTGGTATTTACCAATGCGCCTGCCGAACTTGTGGGCGACCGCAAAATGGGGCTTATTAAGTACGTAATGTCGCTAATGAACGGCGCGCGTCTTGGTGTTGGTGCTCAGAGTGTGGGTATATCTGATGCTGCATACCGCGAGGCTATTAAGTATGCGCATGAGCGTACTCAGTTTGGTAAGCCAATTATTCAGTTCCCTGCTGTTTATGAACTTCTTACCAATATGCGCGTTAAGCTTCAGGCATCGCGTAGCTTATTGTACGAAACATCACGTTACGTTGATATATATAAAGCTTATACCCATATCTCTAACGAGCGTAAGCTAGAGAAGGAGGAGCGCGACGAGATGAAGGAGTATCAGCGTTTGGCCGATGTTTTCACTCCACTTCTTAAGATGATCTCAAGTGAGTACAGCAACCAAGTTGCTTACGATTCACTTCAGATTCATGGTGGTGC
>DHVO01000199.1:17125-71987 GCA_002412705.1 Bacteroidales bacterium UBA5206
AAGGCTGTTGCTACAGTTCAGCAAGTTGGCGATAATGATTATGTTGATTTCCATGCCCGTCGTTTGGTAGAGATGGCAGGAAACATTATTATGACCTATCTGCTGCTGCTTGATTCTCAGCGTGAGGAATCGTACCGCGAGTCAACCGATGTGTTCCTTAAAATGGCCTATGCGCAAAATAAGGAGCGCTTAGCTTACATAGAGAACTTTGAACTTAAAGATGTTGGGTTCTTTAAAATGGCTTAGGCCTTAATCATATTTTTTCTAAGAGGGAATTCCGCAAGGGATTCCCTCTTAGTTTTTGTTAATAACCGCTATGCAAACGTTTTCTGTATAAATAATTCATTCATTGGTCAATAGGCTGCAAACAAATGGGGTTGTATAGATGTCTTACCTTCAAATTCAAACCCCAAAGTGATGAGCGAACACATAAATTCTGTAGTGGTAATGTTAAGAGCGCTAGTAAATGGCAATCTTGACTTGTTGAGGGCAAACGAAAAGGAGATTAGGGAAATTATGAACCTTCCCATTTCCGATGACCGCTCCACATCTCTTAGTCAGCACTATAAATACAGCCGTAACTTACTGGCTGAAAACTCTGATTACTTACGCTTACAAACAGAGCTAATCCAGTTTCTGTCAAAGTATCGTAAGGTTCTCGATAACAAACAGCAATCCGAAACAACTAGTGAACCTATTAAACAGGTTCAACCCAAGAAGCATAATGCCATATCTGAGCCTGTTAATGTAGAAGAACCCAAAGTAATGCCTAGTAGGGTTGATGTTCCTGAAATGCTGACTTCCGAAAAGGTATTTGAGCTAACGGTTAACGGACAAATGGAGTTCTCCCAGTCTCACCCGTACTTTTATGATAACGAGTTTGCAAAAGGGTTGCTTGATTACTATACACAAGTAGAAAATTACGAAATGTGTGCACGCATAGTGGAACAGAAGGGACGATTGTAGAGAGTATCGTGCATATGTAGAGCTGCCTTAGGGCAGCTCTTTTTATTTAATGCCAGTTATATATAGATGTGCGCAACCATTCTTGTGTATAAATTCACCGTTTGCTAAAAACGGGTTACCTTTACCTATCATAAAAAATGGCGAATTATGGAGCAGCTAAAACCAAAGGTTGTGATGATTGGAGCAGGCAACTTGGCTACGAATTTAGCGGTTGCCCTGCAGTGTTGTGGCTTTGATGTGGTTGAGGTTTACAGTAGGAGTGGAGTGTCGGCAAAGGAACTGGCTGCACGCCTGGAGTGTAGAGTGGTTGATAGGCTGTCGGATATTCGCTTGCAAAAAGATTTGTACGTTATTGCTGTTCCCGATAATGCCATAGAGGAGGTAATTGCAGCAATGCCCCTTGTGAGTGGTGTTGTTGTGCATACAAGTGGGAGCACTCCAATGGATGTGTTTTCTCAAAAGTTTAGCAGCTACGGCGTTCTTTATCCTTTCCAAACATTTTCCCGATTGCGGGAGGTGGACTTTTCATCCATTCCTATATGCATTGAGGCATCCAGCTCTAGCTCCTTGTTAAAACTTGAGGCTATAGCAAAATCGCTATCTGCATCAGTACTTACAATGGATTCCGATACCCGCAAGTGGTTGCATTTAGTGGGCGTTTTTGCAAGCAATTTTGCAAACCATTCACTGGCTTTGGCTAATGAAGTGGCCCAGCACCACGGAATCCCATTTGCAGCGCTTAAACCTCTAGTTGCCGAAACAATCCAAAAAGCACTCGACAGCCAGAATCCCGCAGCCGTTCAAACAGGTCCTGCCGTGAGGCACGATGCTAAAACAATCAATCGGCATTTGGAGATGCTTGCCAGCGAACCCGATTTTTTTTCACATATTTACAAACTCCTTACTAGTAGCATTCAGCAGCTAGATGAGGCGAGAAAAAACAAAAATCAGCAGAAATGAGTTTTTTTGAGAAAATACATGGCGTAAAGGCCTTTGTTTTTGATGTGGATGGTGTTTTTACCGATGGTACTGTTATTCTTCATCCGTCCGGCGAAATTGTACGAACATCAAACACTCGCGATGGTTATGCTGTTCATGTAGCCGTTGAGCGGGGATTCCCTGTGGCAATTATTTCCGGTGGCAAATCGGAGTCTGTGCGTGAGCGCTTTCGTGCTCTTGGGGTAACCGATATTTACTTAGGTTCTACCAATAAAATAGAGGACTTAACCGATTTTAGGTACAAATACGGCTTGGGACTGGATGAAATACTGTACATGGGCGACGATTTACCCGATTATGAGGTGATGACAAAGGTTGGTGTGCCAACCTGTCCATACGATGCGGCTCAGGAAATACAAGACGTTGCGTTGTACATCTCTCCAATTTCTGGGGGTAAAGGATGCGTTCGCGATGTAATTGAGCAGGTGCTAAAGGTTAATAACCTGTGGGGGGCCTCCATCGATCCCAAGCAGTAATGGGATTGGTTTTTAGTGTATAGTGACTAGTGTTTAGTATTTGAATCCTTTAACCTTTAACCTTTCCCTTCTATGCAGCAAATACTCCAAGTAGTAAGAACAAAAAACCTGTTGGTTGTAATGGCTACCATGTATGCTATGCGTTTCTTTATAGTTGCTCCACTGCTACAGGTTAAAGGAATGCAGCTGCAACTGGGCGAAGTGCCATTCTTGCTGTTGGTACTTGCAACCGTGTTTATCGCTGCTGCAGGTTACGTAATAAACGATTATTTTGATACCAGAGCCGATCTAATAAATCATCCTGAGTCGGTAATTGTAGGCCGTAAAATTGCTCGTCGTACTGCAATAATCCTTCACCTAGGTCTTAGCTTAGTTGGTGTGGTGTTGGGAACAGTTGTCTCTTTTTTAATAGGAAAACCCACCTATTCCATAATCTTTCTGTTAGTAGTAGGAATGCTCTGGTTTTACTCAACAACTTATAAACGCCAGTTCTTAATTGGAAACATTATTGTTGCGTTTCTATCGGCACTCGTTCCCATGCTAGTACTTGTATTTGAGTTACCTCCTCTGTCTGAAGCTTATTGGGCGTATATTGTTAAGTTTCAAATATCAATTAGCGATATTATTTACTGGGTCTCAGGTTATGCGCTGTTTGCTTTTATTTTAACCTTTGTCCGTGAGGTGGTTAAAGATATTGAAGATTTTGAGGGCGATCAAGTTTTTGGTCGTAACACAATACCCATTGTACTGGGAATTCAGCCGGCCAAAATAGTTTCGGTTATAGCAATTCTTGCTGCAAATGTTCTGTTAATCTATTTTGTTGGAGCACACCTAAACCAACTGCCAACGGGCGGCGTGGATTACTTTACGCTTGCATACCTATTTCTTTTTATCGTGACACCACTCTTTGTTGTGCTCCTAAAGGTTTACACCGCTACACAAAAATCGCACTACCGCTTGTCAAGTACTCTGTTAAAGGCAGTAATGCTTGCAGGTTTAGGGTATTCAATTGTTTTTAAGTATTTTATAATTTAGTTGTAATGCTTTTAAAGGATAAACTATCCCGCTACAGCTTAGTTTTAGCCTCAAAATCGCCTCGTCGGCAGCAGCTGCTAGCTGAACTTGGGCTAAGCTTTGAAGTTAGAATAGGTGATACCGACGATGAATCGTTCCCCAGTAGTCTTTTGCCCCACGACGTTCCGTCGTACCTTGCCCAAAAAAAGGCCAGCGTGTTAATTGATGGGTTATCTCCTAACGAAATTCTTATTACCTCCGATACCATCGTTATCTGCGAGAATCAAATTCTGGGCAAGCCCTCCTCTAGGAGTGAGGCAATTAGTACTCTTAAAATGCTGTCGGGAAAGCCGCATGTGGTTGTTACAGGGGTTTCACTTACATCTGTTGACAAACAAAAAACATTTTCTGTTTCAACCAAAGTCTATTTCCGTAATCTAACCCCAGAGGAAATTGAATTTTACGTGGATACCTACAAGCCATTTGATAAGGCAGGTTCCTATGGAGTGCAGGAGTGGATTGGATATGTTGGTGTGGAGCGTATAGAGGGCTCTTACTTTAATGTAATGGGGTTGCCCGTTCAGGTGCTATACCATGAGCTAAACCATTTTGTGGATTCACTATATGTTGTAACAAGTCAAACCTAAATAATAAACCATGAGAAAAACGTTAGCAATTCTATTTAGCGCTTTGTTTATCCTAATTGGCACCGCCCGTGCCGATGAGGGTATGTGGCTTCCCCTGCTAATGGGTAAGTATAATATAGACGATATGCGCAGCAAGGGCTTTAAGCTTACTGCCGAAGATATTTACAGCATTAACGGTTCCAGCATTAAGGATGCCATAGTTATTTTTGGTAGGGGATGTACTGGTGAGCTTATCTCTCCCGAGGGGCTACTTATTACTAACCATCACTGTGGTTATGGTGCAATACAGCAGCATAGCAGCGTTGAGCACGATTACCTTACCAATGGATTTTGGGCTATGAGCCGCGAAGAGGAACTGCCAACACCAGGACTTACTGTTTCTTTTTTGGTGAAAATGGAAGAGGTAACCGCTCGAATGCTTGAGGGTGTTACACCTCAAATGACCGAGGTTGAGCGGGCAAAGCAAATAGCCGCTAACGAAAAGGAAATTGCCAAGGCTGCAACAGAGGGAACGCATTACACATCTAGAATTGTGCCCATGTACTATGGTAATGAGTACTACCTTTATATATACGAAGTTTTTGAGGATGTTCGTATGGTAGGTGCACCCCCTTCTGCCATTGGAAAGTTTGGTGGCGATACCGATAACTGGATGTGGCCTCGCCACACGG
Organism: Bacteroidales bacterium UBA5206; assembly: GCA_002412705.1. Lineage (GTDB taxonomy): Bacteria > Bacteroidota > Bacteroidia > Bacteroidales > Tenuifilaceae > UBA5206. The sequence goes on from DHVO01000199.1 coordinate 21,899, forward strand.
GCGATTTTTCGTTGTTTCGTATTTACGCAAACAAGGATAATCAGCCTGCACCATACTCTCCCGATAATGTGCCTTACAAGCCAAAGAAATTCCTGCCCATTTCAATGAAAGGGGTTAACCCAGGCGATTTTACCATGGTGTATGGTTATCCTGGCACTACTCAACAGTACATAACCTCTCATGCAGTTAAGTATGTGGCAGAGGTTAGCGATCCTCAGAAGGTAGCTCTTCGCGATATTCGATTGAATATTATGAATGCTTATATGGATGCAAATGATACAGTACGCATTAAGTATGCTAGCAAAAATGCTGGTGTGGCCAACGCGTGGAAGAAGTGGATTGGCGAAATGGGAGGACTTCGTCGTTTAAATGCCGTTGAGCGCAAGCAGGATCTAGAGCGTCAGTTTGCAGCTTGGGCTGCAGCATCACCAGAGCGAACCCCAATGTATGGCTGGTTATTACCCCGTTTCGACTCCTTATACACTGCATTGGAGCCATACGCAATTGCTCGCGACTACGATCGCGAAGCGGTATTTGCCGTGGAGCTAATTCGTCATGCTGCTGGTTTTAAGTCCCTTGTGTCTGCTTTTGAGTCGGGCAAGTCCGATGCGGAAACCCTCGACAAGTTAAAAGAGCGTGTACTTCGTTCTGCAAAATCATTCTATAAAGATTACTACTTACCAATCGATAAGCAGGTATTTATGGCAATGATGGATGAGTATTTTACTAAAATGCCTGCTGAGTTCCATCCCGATATCTACTCAGAGATTCAGCAAAAATTTAATGGTCATTGGGGCGATTTTGCCACAGAGGCCTTTGAGAAATCAATTTTTGCCGATAGCTCTGCCGTTTATAAGCTTTTGGCGGAGGTGAATGCGCAAAATGTTAGCACACTTTCCAACGATTGGGTTTACAGGCTTATGGCTAGCTTCGACTCTATGTTTGCCTCCAAGGTCGATGGTAACTACGCTGCTATTAACCAGCAGCTCGATCTAATGTATCGCACCTACATAAGAGGCCTACGCGAAATGCAGCCCGATAAGATTTTCTATCCCGATGCTAATTTCACCCTACGAGTTGCATATGGTAACGTTAATGGTTACGAGCCCTTTGATGGAGCTCAGTATCTTCACTATACTACCATTGAGGGGATAATGGAGAAGGATAAGCCCGAAATTTACGACTACAATGTGCCTCAGCGCCTTCGCGATTTGTATAAAGCACGCGATTTTGGTCCTTATACTGTGAATGGAACTGTTCCTGTGGCGTTTATTGCAACTAACCATACCTCTGGAGGAAACTCAGGAAGTCCTGTTATTAATGGTAACGGGGAGCTGATTGGAGTAAACTTCGATAGAGCCTGGGAGGGTACCATGAGCGATATTATGTTCGATCCCGACAGGTGTCGTAACATTTCAATAGATATACGTTACGTGCTATTTATCGTTGATAAGTTTGCTGGTGCAGGACATTTACTTAACGAGATGACCATAGTGAAGTAATTCTCAATAACCTTTTTGTTAGAGCAGAGAAGCTATCCATTAAGTTGGATAGCTTTTTTGTTTTTATGCTAACTCCTATTCTTACTGATGTTCTGGTGCTGATCTTCTCTCATTCAATGAGTGTTACGCTATTACCTGCCTCCAAATCAATCTGCTTGTTACACCTGATGGCATCTATTTAGACTTTGAATCATTCTAAATTGTCCGTTTTTGACCCTTTTAGCCCAAAAAAGTTGATAAATATCATGAAAACACCCGCAAAGGATATTTATATTTAGTAATGATAATCAAATAGATAACAATTATTTGGTTGTTATAAAAATAACACTGTTAGTGAAATAACATAAATTCCTAAACCAAACTAATAGGAGACCAAAACATGCCAGAAATTAAAGATTTAGTAAAAGGTCTTGCCGAAGCGCATGGGAGAACTCGCGAAAGCCTTATCCCAATACTGCAGGGTGTTATTGCTCATGAGAACTATATTTCTGATGAGGCAATGACCGAGATTGCTCGTGAACTCGATATCTCTGCCGCTCAAGTTTATGGTACAGCCACATTCTATTCTTTCCTCGATACTCAACCAAGAGGAAAGTATGTGATTAGGGTTTGCAAAACCATAACCTGTGCAATGAAAGGGAAAAGCCTTATAATTCAAGAGCTAGAGGATTTGCTCAAGATTAAACTTGGCGAAACCACCCCTAACCGTAAGTTTTCGCTGCTGGAAACCAATTGCCTTGGCTGGTGTCATAAGGGGCCTGCAATGCTTATAAACGATGAGGCGTATACCGAGCTTACCCCTGAGAAAGTTAGAGAGATTATTAACGAGTACATAAGGAAATAACTTAACGTAGGAGAAAACACTATGTCATATACACAGCTAAAGCGCGTCGATCTTATTTTCGACACAGAGGCTACCACCAAGGACATACTTCAAACGGCTTGGTCAAAAACTAATGAGCAAATTGTGAACGAACTCCTTGAGTCAGGTCTCAAGGGTAGAGGTGGAGCTGGTTTCCCAACTGCCATGAAATGGAAGTTCACTTCGGAGCAACCAGAAAAGGAGCGTTTCGTTATTTGCAATGCCGACGAGGGTGAGCCTGGCACATTTAAGGATAGGGAGATTCTTTTTAAAGTCCCACAAAAAGTGTTTGGCGGTATGGCCGTTTGTGCAAAGGTTATAGGCGCTACTCAAGGTTTTGTTTACCTGCGTGGCGAGTATCGCTTCCTTTTAAAGGAGCTTCAAAAGCAGCTCGATGACTTTCACGGAATCCTTAAAGATTTAGGCATAAATTTTAGCATTTCCATTGTAATGGGAAGTGGAGCCTATATTTGTGGTGAGGAGAGCGCCCTATTCGAGAGCATGGAAGGCAAGCGTGGCGAACCTCGTAACAAGCCCCCTTACCCAACCATTGCAGGTTTCAGGAGCAAGCCTACGGTTATAAATAACGTAGAGACCTTGGTGTATGCTTTTATGATAACTAAGCATGGCGCTAAGAAGTTTAAAGATTTAGGTACTGCCGATTCTCGCGGTTCTAAGGTATTCTCTATCTCAGGCGATACTCCTAAGGCAGGTATTTATGAGCTGGAATTGGGTATGACTGTAGAGCAGTTTGTTGAGGAGTTTGGCGATGGCGATACTAAGGCCGTTCAGGTTGGGGGTGCCTCTGGTTTCTGTGTGCCTCGGAAAAAGTTTAAGGATACCATTATCGGTTTTGAGGGAGTACCTACAGGTGGCTCCATGATGCTTTTTAATAGTTCCCGCTCAATGTATAACGTGTTGCACAATTACCTTGAGTTCTTCGAAGAGGAGTCGTGTGGTCAATGTACCCCTTGCCGTGTTGGTTGCCAGCAGCTGATGAAGGGAATTGAGGCTGTTAAGAAAGGGAAAAAGCACGCCGCTTACCTTGAGCAGCTAATGAAGCTATCGCAAACCATGAAAATAACCGCTAAATGTGGTTTAGGACAAAGCGTAGCAAACTCATTCTCATCAATTGTTGAGAATTTTAAAGAGGAGATGATATACTAGAGCTAACTCATAATTTGAATTCCAATGGCTAAAAATATAAACCTGAAAATTGATGGTATAACGGTATCTGTTCCTGAGGGTACCACAATACTAGAAGCTGCTCGCCAGCTTAACATTCAAATCCCTACGCTTTGCTACCATGAGGATTTGTGCATTGCCGGTAACTGTAGGGTATGCGTTGTGGAGCTAAAAGGAGCTCGTACCTTACCTGCATCGTGCGCTATGCCTGCTGCAGAGGGGATGGATGTGCTTACTAACACCTTAAAGGTTCGTACTGCACGCAAGCATATTATTGAGCTGCTTCTTAGTGAGCATAATGCACAGTGTACTACTTGTTACAAGAACGGAAAGTGCGAACTACAAAATTTGGCTTCGGAGTACAAGATTAGCAACGGCGAAACATTTATAGATCTTGTTCCTTCAAAGAACTATCAAATTGATGCGTACTCTCCCTCCATAATCAAGGACGACAGCAAGTGCATTCGCTGTCAGCGTTGTGTTAGAACCTGCGAAGAGCTACAGCATGTGAGCGCGCTGGGCGTAGCCTATAAAGGCGATAAAATGAAGATATCCACCTTCTTTGAGAATCCAATGTTTGAGGTGGTTTGTACAAATTGCGGACAATGTGTTAACCGCTGCCCAACTGGTGCCTTAATAGAACGAAACTATATAGATCAGGTTTGGGATGCTATTTACGATGAGAATACTCATGTTGTTGTTCAAACTGCGCCTGCAGTTCGTGTTGCCTTGGGCGAGGATTTGGGCGTTGATACTGGTGAAATTGTAACGGGTAAAATGGTTACAGCGCTTAAGCGCTTAGGCTTTAACTCTGTATTAGATACCGATTTTACAGCCGACTTAACAATTATTGAGGAAGGGAATGAGCTGCTAACCCGTTTAAAGCGCGCATTAGTTGATAAAGATCCTAACGTACGCTTGCCAATGGCTACAAGCTGTTCTCCTGGTTGGATTAAGTTTATTGAGCACACTTACCCGGAGTATCTCGATAATCTCTCAACCTGTAAATCGCCTCAGCAAATGTTTGGTGCGCTGGCAAAAACTTACTATGCTCAAAAGCGGAACATCGATCCTGCTAAAATAGTCTCTGTGTCCATTATGCCTTGTACTGCTAAAAAGTTTGAGGCCGATAGACCTGAGATGCGCTCAAGCGGATTTAAGGATGTTGACTTTGTTCTAACAACCAGAGAACTTGCAGTAATGATTAAGCAGGCGGGGCTCGATTTTGCTAAGCTACCCGAAAGCGATTACGATAGCATTATGGGACAATCTACAGGTGCCGCTGTAATATTTGGAGCTACCGGTGGTGTTATGGAGGCAGCTCTTAGAACCGCTTATGAGGTTGTAACAGGAAGAGAGGTACCATTTGATGGGCTCAACATTACTGCTGTAAGGGGTATGGATGGTGTACGTGAAGCTGCTATTACCATAGATGGAACAAAACCCGAGTGGAATTTCCTTGAGGGAGTCACCCTTAAAACAGTTGTTGCACACGGATTAGTGAATGCAAAAAAGGTAATGGATAGTGTTCGCGATGGAAAGGCTGATTACCACTTTATTGAGATAATGGCATGCCCTGGTGGTTGCTTAGGTGGAGGCGGGCAACCAGTTCCTACCAATAAGGAGATTAGGGAAAAGCGTGCTAAAGCTATTTACCAGGAGGATACAGGAAAGTCCATTCGTAAGTCGCACGAGAACCCAGAAGTGGTTGGAATTTATGCAGAGTTTCTCAAAGAGCCCCTAGGTCATAAATCTCATGAACTTCTTCATACGCATTACAAAGCACGTCAGCGCTACTAATGCATACTTAAAATGAATCAGAAAAGGGTGTCCTTACGACACCCTTTTTTTTCGCCTTTTGTGGCAGTATAGCGCTTTTGTTATGCCCTTAATTGGAATCGTTATAAATCAGCTTTCGGATTGAAAAAAATCACCGATAAAACTGATAGGTTTTGCGGGCAAACCTAAAAAGGATTACCTGCGATTCAGGCTTGATAATGAATGTAATAAAATACTTTTATCGTGAATAAAACAGTAAATGATGATGAGTAAAAAACCAAACACAAAGCACCTGCCTATTGTGCTTATTATCATGATTTTTGGTGCGTCGCTTTTGGTTTCGTGCGAAGAACATCAGTACGAACCAGTAAAGTTTGATGCCGATGTAGCGATAAGCTTTAAGGACAACATTCAGCCAATTTTCAATAGTAATTGTGTTGGCTGTCATGGAGGAGGCATTTCTCCCGATTTTAGGGCTGATAAATCCTACACCTCTTTAATCGACGGTAATTACGTTAATCTAGAAGCACCCGCTTCCAGCAAGTTGTACATTAAGGTAACAAGTTCTGGGAGTCATCAGGATTTCTTGAAAGGAAAAATTATTGCCGTTAACGACACAATTGATGCTTTGGCTACCGATGTTATCCTGAAATGGATAGAGCAAGGAGCAAAAGACAACTAAACCAAACCAAACCCACTAAACGCATTCATTTATGAAAAAGTTTTTAACCTTAATAGTTCTTGCGTGCTGCATTAACGCTGGTTTTGCTCAAGAGGAAGACTACGCTGTTCGTTCATTCGAAACAAGTGCCCTTATCGATAACCAAACTGTTACTACTCCTTTCAAGGGAATGCTTGAGCTGCAAATACAGCATCGTTTTGGACCGGTAGAGAATGGTATTACCGATTTGTTCGGTATCTATGCTCCATCCAATATCCGCATGGGATTAAACTATGGTATTACCGATAAGCTTATGGTTTCACTTGGAACCACCAAGGACTATAAGCCTCTTGATGCTGCTGTTAAGTACGCTATTTTGCAACAAACTGAATCTGGTAAAATGCCAATTTCGTTATCGTACTACGGAAGTGTATCAATTGGCTTGCAAGGCGACGAGATGTATGGTCCTGGTGTAGAGTATCGTTTTATTCACCGTATATCCTACATCAACCAGTTTATTGTTGCCCGTAAGTTTAGCGAGAAACTTTCGTTGCAAGTAGCACCAACCATTCTTTACCTAAATAGTGTTGAAGCTGGGTATAAGAACTTGAACTATGGTATTTCTGCTGGCGGTCGTTTCAATGCTTTTGGCTCCCACTCTCTAATATTTGAGTTCGACCATCTACTAAACAAGCAAGATAACGAAGACTTTAATGCAAAGCCTCAGCTAGCCTTAGGCTGGGAAATTGGTACAGCAACACACGCATTCCAAGTTTTCTTTGCAAACTATAAAGGGATTTTAGGTCAACGTAACTTTGTGTACAACCAAAATGACTTTACAGAGGGCGATTACTTATTAGGATTCAACGTTACTGTTCGATTCTAACCTAAGATTTGAAAGATGAAATTAATGAAAAGCTATTTGCTATTATTTATACTTTCCATCTGCCTCTATTTTCCTAGCATGGCTATGAACTTCTCTTTGGATAGCAACCCCGATTCGGTTGCTGTAAGAGGAATAGATAATAGCCTATATGCACAAGATAATGAGCAGAATTGTTTACGCTGCCATGGTGAACTTTACTACACCATCGAGGATACTCTTTCTGGAAGTGTTAAGCGTAGGCTTATGGGAGAGCATTTGCGTGTTAGTCGTGATGAGTTTTATAGCTCTGTGCACTGGAATTTTAACTGCTTGGATTGCCATTCCGAAGGGTATACCGCATTCCCTCATGCATTGGAACTTCGTTTTGAAGAGTCTTGGGGCTGTATTGATTGCCACGGATACGATGAGAAGTTTGCTAAGTATAACTTTGAGGGCATTGAGCAAGAGTTCCAAAAGAGTGTTCATTACACTGCTATGGAGGGAGAGTTTACATGCTGGGAATGTCATAACCCACACACCTATAAAGTACATGCACGCGAGGCACAATCTAGTGAGAACTTTATTGTAGAGTCAAATAACATGTGCTTAACCTGTCATGGTAGTCCTGAAAAGTTCGGGTTATACTCCGATAGAAAACTTGGAGGGGTTATGACTAAGCACGACTGGTTGCCTAATCAAACACTGCATTTACAGGCAGTAAGGTGTATTGAGTGTCACACAATGCAAGGCGATGATGTTATGGTGGCACACTTTGTTACACCAAAGGATAATGCGGTTAAGAATTGCGTTGATTGCCACTCTCAGAATTCTATTTTGGTAGGTTCGTTGTATAAGTTTCAATCAAAGGAAGCGCGTAGTAAATACGGTGTGCTTAATGGCGTTATTTTAAGCAACGATTCCTATGTGATTGGTGCAAACAGAAGTCTGTTTATAAGCTACGGAGGCATTATTGCGGTGGTACTAACTCTGCTAGGCATTGCAATTCACTCAATTTTTAGAATTATAATAAAGAGGTAAGACAATGAGCGAGAAGATGTATCTATATCCAGTTTGGACTAGAATTTGGCATGCTTTTAATGCGGTTTTATGCTTAGCCCTTATTGTTACAGGTTTTAGCATGTTGTACTCTAATCCAGATAGGTTTGTGGTAAATTTCAGTAGTGCTGTGGCTATACATAATGTGGCAGGAGTGCTTCTTACCTTTAACTATTTTTTGTTTTTTGTTGGGAATATTTTCACAACCAACGGGAAACATTATAGAATGAAGCTGAAGGGATTAGGGCAGAGGTTGTTTTTGCAAATGCGCTACTATGCTTTCGGCTATTTTAAAGGGGAAGAGTCTCCGTTTCCTGTTACTACAGAGCAGAAATTCAATCCATTACAGCAGGTGTCGTATGTAGGTGTAATGTATGGTATAATGTTTGTATTATTCATTACAGGATGGGCGCTTCTATTTCCTGAATTTATACTTAAAAAGTTATTGGGCTTTAGCGGTATTTTTCTAACAGCTCAGTTACACGTAATAATGGGATTTTTGGTTTTTGTCTTTTTGTTCATTCATCTTTATGTTAGTACAATGGGAGTTACGGCTACTAGTAACTTTAAGAGCATTGTAAATGGATGGCAGGAGAAACACTAGTAATAATTTCAAACTAAAAACTACTACTATGAAACGCACAATTAAATTTGCGGCATTTGTTCTAGTTGCAGCATTTGCTCTGGTTCTAGCAGGCAATAGCGCACAGGCACAGCAAAAGAAGGCTGAGCCATGGCCAGTACCTGCAGAATATAAGAATATGGCTAATCCTTTGGCTGGCGACGCGGCTTCCATTAAGTTGGGCAAAACATCTTACAACAAGAATTGCGCATCGTGCCATGGCAAAACAGGATTAGGTGATGGTCCAAAAAGTCGTACCTTAAAAACTTCCTCTGGTGACTTTACTGGAGCTGAGTATCAGGGCCAAACCGATGGTGAGCATTTCTACAAAACCAAAGTTGGTCGTGGAGATATGCCTGCTTACGATAAGAAGGTTCCAGATAGAGAGATTTGGGCAATAGTAAATTACATGCGTACCTTTAAAAAGTAAGTGTGTTTTTTAGTGAAGGGTGGCCGTTTGCTTTTGCAAACGGCTTTTTTTATGCCTAATTCTGCAGGAATGCCATTTATTTAGAGTGTTTCAAGAATTAGTAGTTGGGCAGGGATACTGAAAATAATATGCCAGTTAATCGCATCACTTTTTATTTATGCTAGATTAACTGGTTGGGGGAATTTGTACTGCTATTCATTGACCGATACTCGTATCTTCTTAAGCAGGTTTGCTCGGTTTTGTATAACACCCTATGCGAGTAAGGCAAAGAGCTTGTAAATTCCCTTTATGCTTAGTTCTGTGTTTTCAAATAACCTATAAAGATGAGGGTGCTTATATATATATAATAAAGGTAGGCTTGTTTGAGCGAGACAGTAATCAGAGATTGGTTGAAACGTTCTCCTAGTAGTGCATAGATTTTAGTTTCCGTTTCTAGGGTGCAATAGATTCGACTGATTAAAGTTTGTTGCTGATGCATTTGCCATGAATTACTCGGATGAAGGAACAAAAAAGGCGCCAGAGCAAACTGGCGCCTTAGAATTCAATAAGGTTCTCTTACTACTTAACAGTTAGCTTTTCGATGCTATTGGTAAGAAGAGCCTCTGTGTAACCAGGGTTGTGAACGCCCAAACTACGATCTTCAAGAACAGTTTGGAAGTTTAGGTACGCTCCAGCTAAATCGGCAGAGTAGGTTCCGCTATTTGCAAGCCCAGTTCCTTCGTTGTAAACACCCTCTGCAACAAGAATTGCTTTAAGCTGATCTAGCAACGCCTGAGTTTTGTCCTGTCTTGCAGTAAGTGCTGTTTTAAGAGCAGTTGCATCAGAGTGACAGGTGGTGCAACCTGTAAGGTTAAGGGTCATAGTACCATGGCTATCATATTCCATACCCATTTGGTGACCACCAGCCTGAGTTCCATAAGGAGACGACATGTGGCAAGTTACACAACCATCGCTAATCATTGTGTAGTGACCAGTTGTTCCGTAGGTTTTTGAACCAGCAACCTCATAACCACCAGTGCTAGCAAGAATGTTAGCAACAGGACCGTGGTGAGTACCAAACCTGCTTGAGATTGTAACATCAGCACCACCAATCTCTGGCATTGGGCTAACTGCACGGGCTTGGTGACAGTTTGCGCAAAGGTTACTGTTTCCTTTGTCGTAGCTACCCTCTCCATGTTTTAATTCCACTGCTGCAACTGTGGTTAGCGCCCAGTCATCAAGAGTAAAGGTCTGGTGAATCTCATGACAAGTGTAGCAGTTTGGTTGCAAAGGATCTGAGTATGAGGCCTCAGCAGCACCATTCTTAACCTTGTCTAGGAAACCTTGGCTTACGTGGCACTCGGTACAACCGTTACGGTTGCAGTAAGCTGCATTCTCCCCAGTAGAGTGGGTAGAGTGGTTGTACTGCAGCACCTTTGCAAGCATCATTTGGTTGCCAGTGTGGCAAGCGTTACAAGCAGCAGTACCATCGGTACCATTGATGCCATCCTGTCCGTCCTTACCAGGAGTTCCAGCTGGCCCTTCACAGGACATCATTGCTAATCCAGCAACAATGAGAGCGAAAGAAAAAAGTTTATTAAACCTTTTCATAAATTATGCGTTTAGAGTTTACAGCGTAAAAATAGGCTAATAGGCTGTTTCAACACGACCTAAGGTTGGTGATATTATCTGACTATAAGAGATGAACTAACGCTTTGTATTCCGATAAAAAACATTATCTTAGTTGATATATATCAGCAACTGTACTGAGGTGCTGTTTTTTGAATAGTTTTGGCCAATAACTTTATAGATATGGAGATCTCACCTAAGGATTGTTCTTGTAGTAATTGCCCAAATAGATGGAGTAACTTTAATAATCTTACTCCCGAAGAGTTAGATATTGTATGTAAGAATAGGTATGAAGCAAAGTATAAACCTGGTGAAACCATATTTAAAACGGGATCGCCTACCTCTTCTGCTATTTTTCTGGTTAGCGGTTTAGGAAAGGTTTACTTAGAAGGTATAGATGGAAAGAATTTAATTATTGGCATAGCGCAACCAGCCATGATGATAGCTGGTCCTGGTACTTTTATTGACACCAGACACCACTTTACTTTTACCGCTCTTACAGATGTTGTTGCTTGTTTTATAGATCTTAGTATTCTTAAAGGATTTATACACACCAATACGAAATTTGCCGAGGGGTGGTTAATAGACATTAGCAAAAAAGCTCTTGAGTCTCACTACCGATTGCTTAATCTTACACAAAAGAAGATGCCAGGCAGGTTGGCCGAAGCTTTGGTTTATTTTTCCGAAAAACTTTATAAGAACTCAGAGTTTGATCTTCCTCTGTCGAGACAGGAACTTGGCGATTTTACCAATATGGCAAAGGAGAGCGTTATCCGAATTTTAAAGGAGTTTGAAGACGATCACATCATCGAGATGCAGAATCAACGAATTCGAATTATGGATAAGGATAAACTTAAACTTATTTGTAATAATGGCTAGGCGCTAAATGAACGCCGAATCAGCATCAGGTGCTTATTTTTTTGATTTTAGGATGCTGCCAGTTAAATATCATTCTGTTTCCCGATAAACCTCACCCTCTATTTATGCGTGAGGTTTCTTTATTATTAGCATTTTGCAGCTCATTTTGCGTTTTTTCTGTTTTGGAAAATTGGATGTTAAAATGAAACGGTTTTACCATTGGTACTGATTGTAACGCTTAACTAACGTAAATAATAACTACATGAAGGCGAAATCACTTTTTGTTTTCTCTCCTTGGTTCATGGGGATTTTGATGTTTGTACTGGCAATTGTTTTAGCTGTAGCCACTTTTGTTGAGAACGATTTTGGTGCTGCAAGTGCATACGCAGTTTTCTATAACTCCATATGGTTTGAGCTCTTGTTCCTCTTGCTTGCGGTTAACCTTGTTGGACAGATTTTCATATTTAAGCTTTATCGTAAAAGCAAACTTACCATAATGCTATTTCACTTGGCTTTTATTCTCATGATTATAGGTGCGGCTGTTACTCGCTATATTGGAATAGAGGGAACACTTCACCTTAGGGAAGGAGAGAAAAAAGCGGTATTTCAATCTCGCGATAAGTATATATCCTCCGAGGTTTTCAACAGCAATGGGGATTTGCTTGCTGCGGCACATAAAAAGTTCACGGTAACTTCGCTTTCAATAGATAGCTATGCAGAGGATATTGAAACGCCTTCAGGTGATGTAAGCGTTGAACTTACAAAGTTTATGCCCAATGCCATGGAGCAAGTTGTGGAAACACCTAACGGACGACCTACTATTTCTCTTATAATCTCAAGGCAAATGGTTGGTAAGGAGTCTGTAGTGTTAACTAGTGGCGATATTTTTAACGTGAAGGGTTTAGCTCTTGGTTTTGATACAGAGAAACCTCACGATATTAGCTTCGCTTTTAGGTCCGACTCCTTCTTTGTAAAAGCGCCTAAACCGCTAAGCGAGATGAGCATGATGTCAAAGGAAGCCGTGATTCATCCCGAAAATACATGGGTTTTATTTTCTCCAATGAAGCTGTACTCCATATCGGGGATTACCATTGTGGCACAGAGTGTTTCGGCAAGTGCAACTACCGTTCCAGTGTCAGTAGATCATCAGATGCACCAAACGGGGCGTTCGGCAATGGAATTTGAGGTTACTGGTAGTGGCATAAGAACTAAGGCCTATCTGTGGACCGATAGCCAATCGGAGAGTAGTAGTGTAACACTTAATCTGGGCGAGAGCAACCTTCGCATTATGTACGGCTCAAGAGGCGTAAAAATACCTTTTGCTGTATATTTAAATGATTTTGTACTTGAGCGTTACCCTGGTTCAAACAGCCCATCATCCTATAAAAGTAATGTTACAGTTATAGATACTGCAGGGGCAACTGAATTCCCATTCTCCATTTACATGAATAATATTTTGAAATACAAGGGATTCCGGTTTTACCAGATGTCTTACGATCAGGACGAACTGGGTACTGTGCTATCGGTAAGCCACGATAGAGCAGGTATGTTAATTACATACATAGGTTACGCACTTTTGTTTCTATTCATGTTCTTATCCATTTTCAACCCCAAATCGGCGCTTTGGCAAGTAACCCCTTCGTACTGGACAAGCCTTGCACGGAAAGGTTCTGCTGTTATTGTGTTTATGGTAACACTTGGTTTAAGCTCAACCTTTGCATCGCCTAATGTAGTGCCTCTTGACAAGGCTCTTGCTGATGAGTTTGGCAAAGTACTGGTTCAGGATCAAAAGGGAAGAACAAAGCCTTTTTACACCCTAAGCCATGATATTGTTCGGAAAATAACTCGTAAGAATGAGTTCATGGGCTTGTCGTCCATGCAGGTTTTTCTGGGTATATATTCCGACTTTGAGAATTGGAAAAATGTGCCAATGATTAAGGTTTCCAATGCAGAACTGGCTCGAGTGCTTGGAGTATCGGGTAACTATGCGGCTTTTACCAATGTTGTTGATATGAACAATCCAATGGGCGGCTATAAGTTGTCCCGTTTGGTTCAAGAAGCATACGCAAAACCAGAGTCGCAGCGCACTAAGTTCGATAAAGAGGTAATAAAGGTAGATGAGCGGGTTAATATTCTCTACATGATATACTCTGGTGACTTTATGAAGGTATTCCCCATTAAGGATGATCCTTCGCACAAGTGGGGGACGCCAGAAGAAGCTTTGCCGTTTGCTACTAGTGCCGATGACTCTTTGTATGTAAAGAACGTGTTGGGGCTTGTTATGAATGGAATTAAAAGTCCAAATGCACGCGCATTGGAAACCAAGGAGTACATTGAATCGCTGACTTTGTACCAGAAAAGCCATGTAACATATCAACTTCAATCCGACAGCAGGATTAAGGCCGAAATCTTTTACTATAAAGCAAAGATATTTGAGCGCTTGTTCCCATTCTACGCAGTACTGGGACTTGTTATGATTTTCACCTTAGTCTTTGCTATTGTTTCGGGTAAGAGCCAAGTTAAGGGCATGATGCGGATTTTAACCTATGTGCTTGCAGTTGGTTTTGCATTCCATACACTGGCATTGGCCGTTCGCTGGTATGTGTCTGGACATGCGCCTATGAGCAATGGATATGAATCTATGATTTTTATTTCGTGGGTTACCCTTTTGGCAGGATTTTTATTTAATCGCAAATCTAAATTTGCCCTATCGGCAACGGCAGTATTGGGATCGCTAACTTTAATGGTTGCCCATTTAAGTTTTATGGATCCTGAGATAACAAGCTTAGTTCCTGTTCTAAAGTCGTACTGGTTAACCATTCATGTGTCTGTAATTACAGGAAGCTACGGTTTCTTTGGGCTCACTGCAATTCTTGGTTTATTGGTGATGATATTGTACTCTCTGGCTGGAAAGCAGAACCTGCAAAGAATAAATGCAACAGCCGATGAACTTACCGTAATTAGCTACCAGAGTTTAACCCTAGGATTATACTTTTTAACCATTGGAACATTCCTTGGTGCAATTTGGGCTAATGAATCGTGGGGCCGTTACTGGGGCTGGGATCCTAAGGAAACATGGTCGCTTATTACTATGATTGTTTACACCTTTGTAGTACACTCCCGAATGATTAAAGGGTTTAAAGGCATGTTCACATATAATGTAATGGGCTTGTTTGCCTTCTCATCTGTACTAATGACCTACTTTGGAGTTAACTACTACCTATCTGGCTTACACTCTTATGCGGCAGGTGATCCAGTTCCTGTTCCTACTTTTGTTTATGTTTCTGTAGTGGCCTTGGTTTCCATAACCATTTTTGCTTATAGGAATTACAAGAAGTTGCATAGCTAAGATCTCTCAATAAAAATAAGCCCACTGGCAGGTTCTCTCTCCAACCTATCAGTGGGCTTTTTCTTTGTGTACTTAGTTGTTATGCTTTTGAGTCATGTTACTCTTGCTGTGCGTTAGGGTTGCTTATGCGCATCAATTCGATACTTTTTCATAACTTGACGCAACTATTTTCGAAAATAACCAAAAAGAATATCTGTTATGAGAGTTAGAATTAGATTGTCAGCCCTTCTTTCCTTTCTTTTGATTTTGCTGGGAGTGGATTCAGATGCGCAATTAACAATTGATGGGCAGTTCAGAACAAGAGCAGAGTATAGGGATGGGTACAAAAAAATTGCCCAAGAAGGATCATATGCCGTACCTATAGTTTTGCAGCGTTCCAGATTGATTTTTGGATATTCAGAAGATGCATTAACCTTCAAGTTTTCGGGTCAAGATGCACGCGTTTGGGGACAGAATGCAGCCGGTATGGCTAATAGCACTCAGGTTCTTGAGGCTTGGGCAAGTTATGCTTTCTCCCAGAATCTATCTGTAAAATTAGGGCGACAAGAACTTAAGTACGATGATCAGAGATTATTCGCTTCAAAGGACTTTAGCTTAACCGGTGCAACCTATGATGCTGCACTCCTAAAGTATGATAACAAGGAGACCGCTACATTCTTTCATCTTGGGGCTATGATAAATAATAACGCTCAAGATATAGTTCTAACCAACTACAACAGCACATTGCCAAAGTACATGGCCTTTGTTTGGTTTTCAAAACCAATTTCATCACAAATTACGGTGAATGCAATAAACGTTTTGGATGTTAGCCAAAATACAGCCGATCCGCACTGGATGTATGCACGTAATACAATTGGCGGAAATGTGATATCAAGTCTGCAAGCATCTTTTGGCGGTCGATTGGGAGGATATTACCAATTTGGCAATGCGCAAAAGGTTGGAACGTTTACTACACCAAAAATTAGCGCTTATGCCTTTAATGCATCAGTGTGGGTAAAGCCGCTCGAAAAATTTATGGTAACGGCCACTTTTGATGCTTATTCGGGACAAGATTGGAGCGATACGGCTCCTTCAAAGAAAACCTCGTTTAACCGCCTGCTAAACGCTGGCCATGCCCATTTAGGTTTTATGGACTACTTTACATCGGCAACACTCTCAGAAGTATTAGGGGCTGGGTTATATAATTTCTTCGTTCGTGCCGATTTAAAATTGAGTGAAAAATCGTCGGTACAAGCAACGGCAAACTACTTTATGCTTGAAAAGGGCTACTTGCCTGGAGACGTAAAGGTCGATAAAGGGTTGGGAACCGAGCTCGATTTAGTTTTTAACTACAAGGTGGCAAAGTACCTATCGGTTCAGGCTGCATGGATGTTTATGCTGCCAACGGAGACCCTTGAGGCTATTCAGGGGCTTGCTCCCAATACAGGGGAGTTCTCTCACTATGCTTACGTATCATTAAACTTTACACCAAACTTTTTTAAGTGGAGTAAACCAGCGGGTGAGTAAAACGTGTTTCGCAGCATATAATTAGCCCTTTTCTAACCAGAAAAGGGCTGATGCATTTAAGTAAAACGCATAAAATCAGTGTATAGCAATTTTGTTTAGTGTAGGTATTGTTGCATAACATTATTTAGAATGATTACAATTTTGTTAGCGCGCTAACATTGTTTTTCGGCAAACAAAAACCTGAGTATATTTGTGGGAAATTTTGTTAGCCTAAAGAGTTGATTAGTATTGGCTATTTGAAAATTAATACCAGCTGTGATGCCCGGAAAAATGAAGCTAAATCAGATAGTTGAAGTTCTCCAAGCAAAAGTGGTTTGCGGTAGCGAGCTGCTAAATACTGAGGTTGAATTTGCTTTTGCCTCAGACCTAATGAGCGATGTGCTAACTATACAGGCAGATAACCTTCTACTAATTACTGGTTTGGCCAACGTGCAGGCTGTAAGAACCGCCGAAATGTCCGATATTAGCGCCATTGTTTTTGTTAGGAACAAAAAAGTTAATGACGATATGATTGAGCTAGCCGAAGAGAACGGAATGGTGCTTATAGAGTGTGCTAGTTCGATGTTTAAGGCAGCGGGTTTGCTGTTTGGACAGGGCTTAAAGCCAGTTTACTAATTAGAAAACTAGGAGCAAATGCATTTTGAGTATAAGGTGCAAGGAGGAGATTTTGCTAGGGCTGGACTTGCTTCGAGCCAAGTAAAAAAGGTGCTCAAGCAGCTTAACGTTGATGCTAAGGTTATTAAGCGTGTTGTTGTTGCAATGTATGAGGCAGAAGTTAACATTGTTGCCCACGCGTATCAGGGTACTATAAATGTTGATATTGATACTGAGCGTATAGTTTTGAATCTTAAGGACCATGGCCCTGGTATTCCCGATATCCCACTTGCGATGCAGCGTGGATACTCTACTGCTTCGCCAGTAGTAAGGGAGATGGGCTTTGGTGCTGGTATGGGATTGCCAAATATTCAAAGCAATGCCGATGAGTTTAAAATAACCAGCGAGGTTGGTAAGGGAACGAATTTGGAAATTGTTGTGTACTTAAACGTCCCACAAGAATAGCAGAGGAATGGAGAACCAGTTTTTTCACCATGCATTAAAGATTCTTCGCGATGTGTGCATCGGCTGTTCACATTGTATGAGGGTTTGTCCTACAGAAGCCCTAAGGGTGAAGGATGGGAAAGCTGTTCTTTATGAGGATAGATGTGTTGATTGTGGTGAGTGTTTCCGTGTATGCCCTGTAAATGCTATTATTATTGAACAGGACGACTTCTCCAAAATTTTTGGGTATAAACATAGAGTTGCTCTGGTTCCTGCCGTACTCATGGGGCAGTTCCCTGAAGAGCTATCTCCTAGTGAAATATATAGCGTCCTTTTAGAACTGGGCTTTACCGATGTTTACGAAGTTGAAAACTCCGTTGAGGTTCTTGTCGATGAGGTTAACGCCTATGTTAGCAACAGGGAACACGAACAGCCAATAATATCATCCTTTTGTCCTGCCATTATCCGCCTTATTCAGGTAAAATTCCCTTCGTTGGTCGATAACATAATGTTGCTAAGGCCCCCGCTTGATGTGTCGGCTTTATACTGCAAGAAACAGCTTATGGACAAGGGTATTGCCGAAGATGAAATTGGCATCTTTTACATCACTCCATGTGCAGCAAAAATTGCAGCCATTAAAAGCCCTGTAGGCGAGGATAGATCAGAGGTTACAGGGGTAATTAACATGGATCTTATTTACAATCGCGTGTTACGAACCCTAAAGCAAAAAGGGGTAGAGTCTTGCGTAGTTCCTGAAAAAACTAGCCTAACCGAACGCTCAATACTATGGAGCCTTACTAATGGTGAAGCAGCCCATGTTAATGGCCGCTGTATGGCTATTGATGAAATCCACAACGTGATAGAATTCTTGGAGAAAATTGAGAGCGAAGAGATTACCGATATCGATTTTCTGGAGCTAAGAGCTTGTGACGAGAGCTGTGCTGGTGGAGTGCTGGCTGCGGGGAATCGCTTCCTAACCGTAGAGAAACTTAGAAGTAGAGCTGTAAATATAAAAGCAGAGGAGGAGACGCTGCCCGATCCTTCCTGGAAAAACATTACTGAGTATAAGGGTTACCTAACATCAATGCTGGCAATACAGCCTGTAACGCCTCGTTCTATGCTTAAGTTAGATGAGGATATGGCTAAAGCCATGAAAAAGATGGAACGGGTAAGGCGTATTATGTGCTTTTTGCCAGGGATTGATTGTGGTACCTGTGGTGCACCATCGTGTCAGGCATTGGCAGAGGATATAGTGCAAGGAAAAGCTGCCATTTCCCACTGCATCTTTATTCAGCGAAACATGGAGCAGACCCGAAAGTTACACCCAGATCATGCATACCGAATAATGGAGAAGATTTGGGGCAAGGATCGATTTACAAAGAATTGCAATAAAAAGTAGGCTTGGCCTTTGTCGCTAACCTAAACACAAAATAGAGAGTATGACAGTTGCTGATATTGTTACAGCCTTAAACCTTGAGGTTCTTTCGGGAGCAAAAGGGCTTCAGCGTGAAGTAACAGGAGGATACACCTCCGATTTGCTAAGTGACGTTATGGGATTTGCCGATGCTGGTGCCGTTTGGGTAACATTGCAAACCCACAAAAATGTAATGGCTGTTGCCTCCCTAAAGGAGCTAGGTGCCATAGTGCTTGTTAAGGGCTTTAAGCCAGAACCAGATACCGTTGAGCAGAGCAACGAGGAGGAAATTCCTGTTCTGGGAACGGATTTGAGTGCATTCGAAATTACTGGTAAACTATATAACTTGCTTAATCAGTAATGAACTTGTACCGAGCCGATTTGCATATGCACACTGTTTTATCACCCTGTGGCGATTTAGACATGAGCCCAGTTAACTTGGTGAATCAGGCGGCAAGCTGCGGTTTGGACATTATAGCCATAACCGATCATAACTCAACCCTACACGGCCCTATTGTTAGGAGACTGGCCAAAAGCAAGGGGATTATGGTTCTTTATGGTGCAGAGGTTACAACAAAGGAAGAGGCGCATTGTGTTTGCTTGTTCGACACAGAGGAACAGCGAATGGTTTTTCAGGAGTATCTAGAGACCCATCTTCCCAATATCCCCAATAACCCCGACGTATTTGGGTACCAGGTGGAGGTTGATGAGAACGATGAGATACTTCAGGAGATTGAGCCGCTGCTAATATCTGCGTTAGATGTTGGGGTAAACCAAATTGAGGCCTATGTTCATAAGCTGGGAGGGTTGTTTATTCCGGCTCATGTTAACAAAACAAAGTATAGCCTTATAAGTCAGCTTGGCTTTGTGCCATTCGATTTAAAGTGCGATGCTCTTGAGCTGTCTCTGCACACTACTGTAGACGAGTTTAAGGCAAAGAACAACTACCTAAAAAGCGCCCGATTTATAAGGAGTTCCGATGCTCACATGTTAAGCCAAATAGGCTCCGCCTTTACTACCTTACAAATGGAGCACCGTACATTTGATGAGCTACGTAAGGCGTTGAACGGGATTGATGGACGCGATATTATTCAGTAATAAGGTTATGAAGGACTTATCGTTACATATTCTTGATATTGCACAGAACTCAATAACTGCTAAGGCTACATTAATTCAAATAGCCATAGTTGAGGATACTGTTGCCGATACGTACACCATAACAATTACCGATAATGGGTATGGTATTCCCCCTGATATGTTAGCCAGGGTTACCGATCCTTATACAACGTCGCGCACAACCCGAAAAGTTGGTCTTGGCATACCCCTATTTAAGCAAAATGCGGAGCGCACAGGAGGCGGGCTAACCATAACATCGGAGGTAGGTAAAGGTACAGTGCTTACGGCAGGGTTTGTGCATTCTAATATAGATAGGCCAGCACTGGGGGATATTGCAGGAGTTGTAGTTATCCTTGTATCAGCAAATCCTAGTATTGACTTTGTTTACACGCATGTTGTAAACCAGCAAAGTTATGTTTTTGATACCCGCGAGGTGCGCGAAGCACTTGATGGGATTCCGCTAAATGAGCCCTCGGTTATTCCCTTGCTAAAGGAGATGATTGCTGCAAATTTAGAAGAGTTACAAATAGGGTAGCTTAGGTTATAAAACATAACAACAATGAGGTAAATGTGTTGCAATTGAGATAAATTTACGGACTAAAACTTACAATTTGTTTTTTTAATTCAAATATTTTAGGAGAGAAAAGTATGGCAAAGGTTAAATCGCTAGCCGATCTTAAAAAGATGAAGGAGCAGCTTCAGTCTAAGGTCGACTTGAGAGAGAAGGGTGAAGACCCCGAGAGCCGTGTTCAAGTGAAAGTGGCTATGGCTACTTGCGGAATTGCCTCGGGAGCTAAAACCGTGATGGACTACTTCCTCGAAGAGCTTGATAAGCGCAGCATCGATGCAGTTGTTACTCAAACTGGTTGCATGGGGTACTGCTACGCAGAGCCTACAATTGAGGTTAAGCTTCCTGGTCAAGAGCCTGTTGTTATTGGCTACGTTGATGTAAAGAAAGCTGACGAAATTATCGAGAAGTACATTAAGAACGGTGAATTGGTTGATGGTATCATCCCAATGAACTACAATACTATCGACAATCAATAACCGCTTAGGAGGACTAAAGAAATGGCAAAATATAAAATGCATATGCTCGTTTGCGGTGGTACGGGATGCCGTGCTTCAGCAAGTGATGCCATAGTTGAGACGCTTAAATCTGAACTTGCGGCAAAGGGAATGGAAAACGAAGTTCAGGTTATTATGACTGGTTGCTTCGGTTTCTGCGAAAAAGGCCCAATTGTAAAGGTATTACCCGATAACACGTTCTACACTCAGGTAACTCCTGCCGATTCAGCAGAGATAGTTGCAGAGCATATTGTAAAAGGTCGTAAGGTAAATCGCTTACTATATACCGATCCTGAGAACAAGCAGCACATTAGCGACTCTAAGCACATGGGCTTCTACAAGAAGCAGCTACGTATTGCTTTAAGGAACTGTGGTGTTATTAACCCAGAGAATATCGACGAGTATATTGCTCGCGATGGTTACCAAGCTATTGGTAAAGTGTTTGAAATGGGTGCTCAGGCAGCCATTGAGCAGATGAAAAAATCTGGTCTTCGCGGTCGTGGAGGTGGTGGTTTCCCTACTGGACTTAAGTGGGAGATTGCTAGCAAGAACCATGCAGACCAAAAGTACGTGGTATGTAACGCCGATGAAGGAGACCCAGGTGCGTTTATGGACCGCTCTATTCTTGAGGGTGACCCACACTCTGTAATTGAGGCGATGACCATTAACGGTTTCTGTATTGGTGCTACCAAAGGTTTGGTTTACATCCGTGCAGAGTATCCTTTGGCTATTAAGCGTCTTCAGATTGCTATCGATCAGGCTCGTGAATACGGTCTTTTGGGTAAAGATATTCTTGGTAGCGGTTTCGATTTTGATATGGAGCTACGCTATGGTGCTGGTGCATTTGTTTGCGGTGAGGAAACTGCTCTTATCCACTCTATGGAGGGTGAGCGTGGTGAGCCAACTGTTAAGCCTCCATTCCCAGCAGAAAGCGGTTATCTTGGCAAACCTACCAACGTGAATAACGTTGAGACTTTTGCAAACATCCCAGTAATTATACTTAAGGGTGCCGAGTGGTTCTCTGCAATTGGTTCTGAGAAGTCAAAAGGAACAAAAGTATTTGCTCTTGCAGGTAAGATTAACAACGTTGGTCTTATTGAAGTTCCAATGGGTACCACCCTTCGTGAGGTTATTTACGAAATTGGTGGTGGCATTAAGAATGGCAAGAAGTTTAAAGCGGTTCAAACCGGAGGTCCTTCTGGTGGTTGCTTAACCGAGAAACACCTTGATACCCCAATCGACTACGATAACCTTCTTGCTGCAGGCTCTATGATGGGTTCTGGTGGTATGATTGTTATGGACGAGGACGACTGTATGGTTTCTGTAGCCAAGTTCTACCTAGACTTTACCGTTGAGGAAAGCTGTGGTAAGTGTAGCCCTTGTCGTATTGGTAACAAGCGTTTGTTCGAACTACTAGAGCGCATTACAAAGGGCGAAGGTACTATGGAAGATCTTGACCGCCTACGTAATCTTAGCGAGGTAATTAAGGACTCATCGCTTTGCGGTTTAGGTCAAACTTCACCAAACCCAGTACTTTCTACTCTTGATAACTTCTACGATGAGTATATTGCTCACGTAACCGAGCGTAAGTGTCCTGCAGGACAATGTAAGTCTCTAATGCAGTATGTTGTAGATCAAGAGGCTTGTGTTGGTTGTACCGCATGTGCGCGCAACTGTCCTGTTAACGCTATTGCTGGCGATCGTAAGAAGCCTCATGTTATTGATACTTCAATTTGTATCAAGTGTGGTGCATGTATCGAGAAGTGTAAATTCAATGCTATTAGCATCCAATAATTGGGGGAGATTTTAATTAATGGAAACAGTAAAATTAACTATAGATAATAGGCAGGTAGAGGTTCCTAAAGGAACAACTGTCTACAAGGCTGCCAAGACGCTAGGTATTGATATCCCTGTGCTTTGCTACATGGATCTTGGCGATATGAACATCGAGAATAAGCCTGGCGGATGCCGTATTTGTGTTGTGGAGGTTGAGGGTCGTAGAAATCTTGCCCCTTCATGCTCTACCACTTGTGCCGAAGGTATGGTGGTTAAAACCCACACCATGCGCGTTATTAACGCTCGTCGTACCATTATGGAGCTTATTCTTAGCGACCACCCTAAAGATTGCTTAACCTGCGCAAAAAGCGGTAAGTGTGAGCTTCAGGATATGGCTGTTAAATTAGGCGTTCGTAATATTCCTGGTCAGGAGTATGCTGAGATGAGCACATACAAAACCGACTTCTCTCCATCTATTATTCGTGAGATGGATAAGTGTATCATGTGCCGTCGTTGCGAAACCATGTGTAACACCGTTCAAACTGTTGGTGCACTTAATGCTGTAAACCGCGGTTTTATGGCTGTTGTTGCTCCTGCTTTTGAGCAAGACCTAGAGAAGTCTCCATGTACCTACTGCGGACAGTGTGTTGCAGTATGTCCTACAGGAGCGCTTACCGAGGTTGATAGCACTCCAAAGGTTATTCGTGCACTAGCAGATCCAACTAAGACAGTTATCGTTCAAACAGCACCTGCAATTCGTGCTGCTCTTGGCGAAGAGTTTGGTATGGCTCCAGGTACCCTAGTCACTGGTAAAATGGCTGCTGCTTTGCGCCAAATTGGATTCGATTATGTTTTCGATACCGATTTTGCTGCCGACCTTACCATTATGGAAGAGGGTACTGAGCTACTTGACCGTTTAACCCGCCACCTAAACGGCGATAAGAACGTGAAGTTGCCTATTCTTACCAGCTGCTGCCCAGGTTGGGTTAACTTCTTTGAGCATAACTTTAACGATATGCTAGACGTTCCTTCATCGGCTAAGTCTCCACAGCAAATGTTTGGTGCAATTGCTAAAACCTACTTTGCCGACAAAATGAGCGTTAAGCGTGAGGATTTAGTGGTTGTATCGGTAATGCCTTGCTTGGCTAAAAAATACGAAGCACAACGCGATGAGTTTAAGGTTAACGGAAATCCTGATGTGGACTTCTCAATCTCAACCCGCGAACTTGCTCACCTAATTAAAGAGTTCAACATTAACTTTGCCGACCTAGCTGACGAAGATTTCGATCGTCCTCTTGGAGAGTCAACTGGTGCTGCTGTTATTTTTGGTGCTACTGGTGGTGTAATTGAGGCTGCTGTTCGTACTGCATACGAGGTTCACACTGGTAAGAAGTTACCAAAGATGGATTTCACCGAACTTCGTGGTATGGAGGGCATTCGCTCTGCAACCATCGATTTTGATGGTCTTCCAATTAACATTGGTGTTGCTCACGGTTTAGGAAATGCCCGTAAGCTTCTTGAAGACGTTCGCTCAGGTAAAGCAAACTACCATGCAATTGAGGTAATGGCATGTCCTGGTGGATGTATTGGTGGTGGTGGTCAGCCACTTCACCATGGCGATTCTTCTATTCTTAAGGCGCGTGCTGCTGCAATTTACCGTGAAGATGCTGAGAAGCCAATCCGTAAATCGCATGAGAACCCATACATCCACAAACTTTACGAAGAGTTCCTTGGCAAGCCAATGAGCGAGAAAGCGCACCATTTGCTTCATACCCACTACTTCGATAAGGGTAATAAGGATATTTACATTTAACCCAGAGGAGGAATTCTAATGTCGCATATAAAAGTTGAACTTAAGAAAGAGGACGTTGCAAAGATTAAAGAGATTTGCAAAGCGTTCAACAATAACCCAGGTGAACTAATCAACGTGCTTCACAAAGCACAGAGTTACTTTGGTTACCTTCCTGCAGAAATTCAGGAAGTAGTTGCTCAGGAGCTAAACATTCCTGTTGCTAAGGTTTATGGTGTTGTAACTTTCTACTCATTCTTCACCATGATACCTAAAGGACAGCATCCAATAAGCATTTGTACTGGTACTGCTTGCTATGTTCGTGGTGCAGAGAAGGTGCTTGATGAGTTTAAGCGTATTCTTAGTGTAAGCGTTGGTGAAACTACCCCCGATGGTAAGTTCTCTTTGAGCTGCTTACGTTGCGTTGGTGCCTGTGGTCTTGCTCCTGTTGTTATGGTGGGAGAGAAGGTTTACGGTCGCGTATCGCCCGATGGCGTTAAGGATATCCTTAAGGAGTACGAATAGGCTTGAGCCTTTATTATAAGAGGAAGCCGCTCATTTAGAGCGGCTTCTTTGTTTTTTATCCTAAAACGAACGGGTTGAATTAGCCTAAAAAGTAAATCCCGCATTTATGTACCACCACAAATCGTTGTTTAGGGTATTACTTGTTCCAAACACGGTTATTGGGCCGAACAGTGTGTTTATTCCTAGACCTATGCCATAACCCATGGTATCGAAGTAAGGATTATCTATATCAAAAAGTATATCAAGTTCATCTTCGGCTGCTTGCATGTAGTTTAACCTGCCCATAAGGTATATCTCCGAATATAGCCTAACCCTAGCTTCTGCTTTCACAATGGCGTAGTTTGGAAAAATTTCTTGTCTATATCCAAATCCATAAAAAGTAACATCTCTGTTTCTAGAGCCGTACTGGCTACCACCAATAAAGTAGCTATCGTAAATAGCGCTTGTGCCTGTTGTTATACCCGCGTTTGCACCAAGCATAAATGTAAGATTCTTGCCCACGCTAAGGTACCTTTCGTAGTCGGCGGTAATTTTGTGGTACTGCTTTGGGTTTAGTAAGCTGTTTACTTCGGTGCTGTTGCCGCTATTGCTTATTTTAAGAAGAGGCTTGGGGCTGAATGAGTAGGAGAGGGAAATAAGGCTGCCCTTTCTAGGGAAGAAATTTCGATCTACTGTGTTCTTTTTTAGGGTGGACCAAACCTTAATCCCTCCAAAGTTTAAGTATCCAAAATCATACAAACTATCTAACTCAATAAGTGATTCGGTTGGGATTAGCGTAGTCCCTTCAAATGCCCCACCAATTGCTGCTTGCATGTTTTGGAATAGAGTGTACTGAAGCTCTAGTCTGCCTCCAAAAGAGTGCTCTTTAAAACCAGTAATCTTTTGGGTTGATAGGTAAAAGGGTACTTCGTTTGCTGTATAGAAAATACCTAGTTGTAGCGCTCTGCGTTGAGTTTGCCCTATGTACTGATGAAAGTTAGCCTTGAACCTTGGTAATCGGGATATCTCGAGACCAGTTGTAAAGCGACTACCAATAGTTCCCACATTATGCCGGGTGTAGTTAAGAATAAGGCTTGGCCCAAATACATTGTTTGTTTGCAGAGCGGCTTTGAGTAGAGTTCTTTCTTTCTCTTGTGGGGTAAATACCAGGGTGTGACCTTTTTCTGTTTTCTGCACCCTATACGTTACCTTATTAAAGTACATTGTTCCAAAAATATTGTTCACAGCTTCGTTAACATCAAAAAAGTCAACCTTACTCTTGGGTAAAATTTCCGATTTACCAATTACCAGATCGGAGTCAATATTCTTAGAACCTTCCACAACAATTCTATTAACAAAAAAGGTAGTATCCCTATTTAACCTTTTTATTTGGCGCGGAGGGGCAATGGAATTTAGGGAGTCGGCAAGTTTCTTAAGTTCATCTTTGTAGGCAAGTGCAGCTTCGTACCCTACTTTCTCTATGTTTTTACCTTGCTCAAAACTAGCCGTGGAATACTTTTTAAGGTCTGGGATAATAAGAATGTCGCACATGCCCATATACTCCTTGGCATCCTTTATTCCCGAAAACATAGCCGTTTGCATTAGTATAGAATATACCGATTTAGCCTTGTTGGGATCGATCTCCTCTGGTAAGCCAACATAAACTCCAATAACAATATCGGCACCCATTTTTATTACCTCATCAACTGGAAAGTTATTTCCAATACCCCCATCAACATATATGGTTGTATCGTTTTCTATAACTGGGGTAAAAAAAGCAGGTATCGCCATGCTTGCTCGCATTGCTAGCGGAAGGCTACCACTACTAAATGTTTTTATTTTGCCATGAATAATATCGGAGGCGCAACACCTAAAAGGGATTGGTAGGCTATCGAAGTTAGTTATACTTGCAGCAGGCCATGTAAGCTCAAGAAAAAGGTTCCACAGCGCTTGGCTCTCAACCATTCCCGAGGGTAGGCGTACTTTGCTACCCTTTATCGGGAATTCGCCAATAAATCGTCCGTAATCGTGCTTCTCGTCCATGCCAATTTTGTAAAGTGGCATATTGTTGGTTAGGTAGTTACTCCAGTTTATTTTTTGGTTTATAACAGAAATCTCATCGGCAGTATAGCCCAGTGCGTATAATCCTCCCACAATGCTACCCATACTGGTTCCTGCTATATAATCGGGAACAATGCCCGCCTCTTCAAGCACCTTTATTGCTCCAATGTGTGCTAGTCCCTTAGCTCCTCCACCGCTTAGCACTAAGCCTATTTTAGGCCTTTTAGTTTTTGTTGTATCCTGAGCAGTACATAGTGTGCCTACTAGTAAAAGGAGTAGCAACGATATGGGTAATACGGTTAATTTTTTGTGTGAATTTTTCATGATATGTTGATGAAATAGAACTGAATATAACAGCCTATGGCTAAAATCAGAGCTAATTTAAATGCATTTTTAGTGCATAATTAATTAATGTGCAACGCAATCCCTATGTTTAGCTTCATTTAGCTTGATGCTAACCATTTAGGTGTACCAATGAGAATAGCCTGCATTAGTTCTGCAAGTTTTTTATTTAAAAACCATAGGAAAATCGATGTAGTGCAGTAAATTGAATACGTTTTGAATTTATGAGAGAATATGGCGAATGATGATAGCATAATTGATGGCTTACAAGGGCATCAGAACCTAAACCTTTCAGAGCAGCTGGGGGCATTTAAGGCCTTATTTGAACAGGCAACAGAGCCAATACTAATTATTAGTGGTTCTGTATTTATAGAGTGCAACCCAAGCGCAGAGGAGATGCTAGGTATGTTACGGCGTGATATTGTTGGATGTACCCCTTTTGAAATATCGCCAGAGTATCAGCCCGATGGGATGTTGTCGTCAGAAAAGGCAAAAGCACTTATTGATGAAGCCTATAAAGGTATTCCCCAATCCTTTGAATGGGTGCACTTAAACTCACTGAACGAGGAGTTTATTGTTGAGGTAAACCTCAACCTGTTTCGTATAGGAAGTCATTCTCTAATATCGGTGTTTTGGCGTAATATAACCTTACAAAAGTACTTGAATGCCGAACTTGCCAAGTACAGGTTGGGGCTTGAGGAACTTGTTGCCGAAAAAACGCAGAGCCTTGAGCAGCTTAACGCCGAGTATATAAAAATGAATAAAGAGCTTGCTGATGCCAATTCTGGTCTTGCTGCTGCCAATGAACTGCTTACCGAGGAGATAAATAGGAGAACCTCTCTGCAGGAGAAGCTAATAGTTTCGGAGGAGAAGTTTCGGAGTTTTATTTCCCAAGCTATAGAGGGTATATGTATTACTACCATCGATTGGACTGTAGTGGAGTGGAATGCTCAAATGGAGGAACTGTTTGGGGTAGAACAGCAGCAGGCTGTTGGCCGTAAGGTTTACGACTTAGATAGTGCTTGTATTGATATAGATGCAATTGATGAGCAGCTGGCACTTGAGCAGCATAGAAGTATTTACCTTAACTACAATGAGGCCTCAACCAGCAATGGCGTTTTATCCTTTGAGATGGTTTGTACTGGAAAGGGAAATACAACACGTACATTGCAATCTTATGTGTTTCCCATAGAAACTTCACAGGGTAAGCTGATGGGCCGAATAACCCGCGATATAACTTTGGCACGCTCCAATGAGCTGGAACTGGAGGATTACCGCATTAGACTAGAAGAGCTGCTTAATGCAAAAACAAAAGAGGCAAACGAGCTTTCGCTAAAGTTTAAGGAGATTTTAAGAAGTTCAACCGATAATGTTTTCTTCTTTCAGCGCGACACCAATGGGGATATATTTTACACCTATTTCAACCCCATGCAGCTTAGATTTCTTGGGCTTGATCCTGAAACGATTATTTACCCCGTTGCTCTTTCCAGTTTAGTAGATAAACAGGCTGAGGCGTACTTTAAAAAACAGTACCAGCGGTGCTTTGACAGTCAGAAATCGATTAACTATATCGATTCAACTCAGATAAATGGTGTAGATCACACATACAATACTACGTTAATACCTCTTTTTGACTCTGATGGGCAAATTGTTGAGGTTGCGGGCTTCTCTCGAAATATTAGCTACGACTCTAAAGTTAAGGATGAGCAAACTTTCACTGCAGCACTATTTAACATGCTACAAACCCTTGTAGTTGTTGTTGATGGCGAGGGGCGTATTGTGCGCTTTAATGGAGAATGCGAACGATTGTCGGGCTATAGTAGTAAGGAGGTTGAAGGGAGGGTGTTCTGGGATTTGGCCATTACGCCACCCGAGCAACGTGAGAGCCTAATAGCCCGTTTTAGCTTACTGGTAACCGGCGAAGTTGATACAACCGAGATAGAAAGCCATTGGTACACTAAAACAGGAGACTTACGATGGATTTACTGGAAGAACCGGGCGCTGTTTGACGATTATGGCGAGCTCAAATTTCTAATTGCAACAGGTATCGATATCACCAGTTCTAAACTAATTGAGCTTAAACTATCGGAGAGCGAGCAGCAGTACCGGATGCTTTTTGAGAGCATGCATAGCTCCTTAGCCGTGTTTAAGCCAATAGGCGGCGAGTCTGGTGAACCCGTCGATTTTGAGTTTGTTGAGGTAAACCCCAGCTTAATAGCAAAGCTTGAACTTGATTATGGGTCAATTGTTGGGCATCGGCTTTCCGAGGTATCACCTGCGCTAAACAACGGTGTGGCTCAGGATTTAAAGATGGTGCTAAAGACAGGCGAAATGGTATCGAAGGAGCAGTTCCTGTCAGCCGTGAATCTGCATATTACATACTCCGTATTTAGACCCAGAGCCCAAACGGTTGCCATAATGTTTGACGACGTAACTGCTCATAGGGTGCTTGAGCACGAGATAGCCGAACGTGAGAGGAAGTTCCGTAGCATCTTTGATGGGAGTAAGGATGGAATAGCCGTTCTAAATCCCGATTTGTCGGTTTATGATGTAAACCCTTCGGTGCTTTCCATTTTAGGTGTTGAGGCAAACAGCATACTGAATCAAAATGTTCTACAATTTATTCCCGTTAGCGAGCGCACAAAGGTTTCGTCGCTGGTGACAAAGATGCTAGATGGTGTTTCCATTCAGAATTTTGAAATAGAGCTGGTAAACGCCAGAAACGAGGTGATTCCAATAGAAATTAGCCCAAAGGTTGTAGATATTGGCTCCCGGATAGCCATAGTTTGCATAGTGCGCGATATCTCTGAGCGTAAGAACATTGAGAGTAGAATTATTCAGGCTACTATAGAAACCGAGGAGAGAGAGCGTCGCCTACTTGCTGCCGATTTGCACGACGAGATTGGCCCTCAGCTATCTAGCCTTAAAATGTATGCCTCAACCTTAATGCGCAAGCATGCCGATTCCGAAACAGGGGAGGTGCTCTCAATTATGTATAATCTTATTCGCAACTCTATTGATAATGTTAGGGTTATTTCCAATAACCTAAGCCCTTTAATGCTTGAACGGTACGGATTGGTTACCGCCCTAATGACAGAGGTTGAACATGTTAAAAGGCTTATCCCAGTTAGGTTTAGCACAAATATAGAGAGCCCTCGGTTCGACTCTAAAGTAGAGATTGTATTCTACCGGGTGGCCAAAGAGCTGCTAAACAATACGGTGAAGTACGCAAACGCTAAAACGGCAGAGCTTCAAATCAGCTATCATAGTGGTTTGCTCACTATGCGCTATACCGATAATGGCATAGGTTTTAATTTAGACACAACTCCTTTTGGATTGGGGCTAACCAGCATTATGAACAGGGTTAAAATGGTAAATGGAAAGTATAAAATTGTTACATCAGAGGGGAATGGGTTCAACTTCGATTTAGTAGTAGCAACAAAACCACGATCCATATAGCGGGAAAGACTAACAGTTAATATCGTTTGCATAATTTTTAAAATACCATCTTTTATGAGCGCAATACAGAACAAACAGTACAGAGTGCTTCTTGTTGATGATAATCAGCAGTTTATTGATGCCTTGCGATTTCAAATAGTGGAACTTCTGGGTGACAGGGTTGCTGTAATAGACTCTGCTTACGATGGGGAACAGGCGCTTAAAGCTATTGAGGCTAAGCGCTACGACTATATTTTTATGGATATATCCATGCCCCAAATGGATGGCATAGAGGCAACCAGAATTGCCACCCGCAATAATCGCGATATAAAAATAATTGCGCTCTCGTTTCACAAGGAGTTTGAGTACTTACAACTGATGCTTGAAGCTGGCGCTAGATTTTACATTAGGAAGGATGAGGTTGATGCCGATACGTTACGTAAGGTTTTTGAGTTGTAGTACTTACCTTTAGTTATTGGCCTTTTGTTATGCTGAGGTCAATGCATAACGCGTTATTAAGAATAATTCTAAACAAACCTATTGTTTCGTTGTTTAAATATTCAAACTTAATGTACAACGAAAATGAAAATAGTTAATAGTTAATAGTGTTATTCGTATTCTAGTTGGTTTAATGCTAGTTGTTTTTGGGGCAAACAAGTTTTTAACTTTATCCCAATGGAGCCTGCTACACCCCAACTAGGAGCATTTATGATGGCGCTTGTTAGCGCGGGCTATATAATGCCCATGGTTGCAGTGGTTGAAATACTTATTGGGGTATCCTTTTTGGTAAATCGCTATGTTGCTTTATCCTTAGTTTTGCTTGCACCACTAAGCGTGAATTTTGTGGGTATTAACCTAGCCTTTACTCCAGAAGGTGTTGCTCCAGCACTATTTGTTTTTATAGCTAATGTTTACCTAATTGTTATTAATAGGGAGAAATACCTGCCTATGCTCAAGTAGCATTACTAACTATGTAAGTAAATACAGTAACGAGGCTATGCGCCTCGTTTTTGTTTTATATGCGGGTTTCAAGGGCATCACATAAATCTACTTTATGCTAAAATGCATAGGCACTAAACAGATTTAGCATTTTGCTCCAAAGCTATTTTTGACAAAGGTTGTTAGTTCTAAATGACAGTAAAACAAACGTTTAATAGTAATGATGATCTATCTCATCTAACATGCTGTGTTTTTTTGCGTTAACTTGTTTGTGCTTCGGAATTACTGCCAGAATAAACAATAACCTAAAATAACCCACGTATGGATAAGACTTTGAAGTTGCGAAGTAGACTGATGATTTACTTTGGTACGCTAATTCTTGTAATTGTTGTTCTTTCGGGATTAATTAACTACCAGTCCATTAAGTCAACCCTTCAAGAGGATATTAGGAGTAAGCAGCTGCTTGCCTTTCTAGAAGCAGCGCAGAGTAATATTAGGGCCGATCTTGAGAAAGGAATGGAAACATCAATTGCGCTAGCAGAAGATCCAGCCTTAGTAAAGTGGTTTAGCGATGGTGAAAAGGATGCTACCTTAAAAGAGGTTTCACTTGATAAACTAGACCAAACCAAAACAGGACTTGGTTACTTAACCGTTTTTGCAGTAAACAACGTTACAAAAAACTACTACCAGGAGAATCATAGACTGCTAGATGTTATTTCGGAATCGGATCCCGACGACTCATGGTTTTTTGACCTTATGAAGTCAGGGAAGAAGGCTGTTCTAAATTATGATTACAATGGAGAGCTGGATCAAACCCTATTCTTTTTCAATGTGCTAATGGGAACACCAAGTAACCCGCTGGGAACCGCTGGTGTTGGTTTAAATCCCGAGTCGCTGGTTGAAGAGTTTCGCAAACGTAGCATAACCCCTAATAGCGAGCTTTGGATTGTTGACGGCGTAGGAAACATACTTATTGCGCAGGAAAAGGATTTTATAAATAAGAATTTAAGTGATTTTATTCCTCAACCTACTACCGATGATGTTCTTAAATCAACAGGTAAAAAGGTAATTCCTGCAATTCACATTGATGGCGATGAGTACGATGTTGCTGCTATGGATGTGGGTACAACTGGTTATAAGGTGGTGAGCCTTTCGCCAACTGCAGAGCTTATAGCTGTGCTAGACCCAATAAAGGTTAATAGCCTGCTATTCGGGCTCCTTTTTGTGGGTATTACAGTTATAATGGTAGTGCTAATTTCGGGTAGCATTATAAAGCCCATTCTATCGCTACAAAGTCTTGCAGCAAGGTACTCCGATGGCGATTTAACTGTTGATCCCGCTGCTGAGCTAACCTCACGCACCGATGAGCTGGGCTCACTTGCCACCGCATTTGCCCATATGAAGCTTAAAATAGCAGAGATGATTGAGTATGCGGGCAATGCCTCCCGAACGGTTATTGAAGGAAGTGACAAGCTAAGAGCCTCGTCTGAGTCACTGTCACAAAGCGCTTCGGAGCAGGCAAGCTCAACCGAGGAGCTATCTGCTTCCATGGAGCAAATGACCTCTAATATTAGCCTAAATGCCGATAATGCTCACCAAACCGAGCGCTTATTTGTTGAGGCAGCAAAAAGTGCCGAAACTGGTGGTGTAATTCTAAAGGATGCGGTTAAGGCCATTGAGGATATTTACCAAAATGTTATGGTAATTGAGGAAATTGCACGACAAACCAACATTCTTGCTCTTAATGCGGCGATTGAGGCTGCTCGTGCTGGCGAGTACGGTAAAGGATTTGCTGTTGTTGCTGCTGAGGTTAGGAAATTGGCCGAGCGTAGCAGAGAGTCGGCAGTAAAAATAAATCAGCTGGCAAGTGGCTCAGTAAACATTGCTCGCCAAGCTGGCGATATATTTAACGCATTGCTACCAGATATTCAGAAGTCGGCAGGATTGGTTAGCGAGATTTCGGCTGCAAGTGCCGAGCAGAACTCTGGGGCAAATCAAATTAACAAAGCAATTATGGAACTCGACAGGGTTTCGCAGGGCAATGCAGAATCGGCCGAGCACATAAATAGTCTGGTTCAGGAATTCTCTGAGGAGATAGAGAAGTTGAATCAGGCCATTCTATCTTTTAGGGTTTAGTTTAGGAAAAAAAGCAAATTACCAATGCGCAAAGGCGGGAAGCAATGGCTATCCCGCTTTTGTTTTATCTTCAGTAGTATAATATGGTAATAGGCTAAATAAAGGTAAGCTTTACCTCTTTAAGGAATTTTTCCTGAAGTACTTGGGCCATTCTCTTTACCACGGTTCGCCTAATCTCCAGTTCAACGGGCAAACTAGGATCCTGATGCGCAATGTTTATTCCAGTTCCAATAATAAAATCAATCTCATCACTATCCAGAATAAACTTTACAATGCTGTCGGCGGGACCTTTTCCAAGAGTTGTAGATTCGTTAAAATGGTTTAGTATTTCTGTTGTTTTGCTAAGGGTAAGAATGCCCTCGGTAATAAGATCGGCTCCTTCCATGTACGAGATGGGTGGCAAGTCGGGATCGGTAAACTCAAAGGAGTCGGTAATTTCCAGCTTGAGCTCACGCGATATTATGTCGCCAGTGGTTGCACCAGAGATAATTTTTTTACCCCTAAATTCCTTGAATGTTTTGGCTAGTACAGCATCGTTCTCCTTTTCGAACGGTGGGCCAGTGCAAATAAGCAACTTACGGGGCTCCCTAAAGTAAATTGTTGCGCAGCTGGTATCGTCTTTAGGATGGTATCCATCGTTAACAAAGGCCATATTCACCACCTTGGAGCTTAGCTTGCGTGCCGATATATCTGGCTCATGCTTAACAATCTTCTCTACAAAATCCCTAGCACTTTCAACTCTCCATCCAAAGGGATACTCCTTTGAACCCATACCCGATTGGCTTATTCCATCGCTCCAAATAACTATTCGGTCTTCCTTCTGTGGTTTAAAGCTACAGTATTTTAGCTCCTTACCTGCATTTTTGCTGCTTTGTAAAACAACGCATTGCCAGTGTGGCTCATGCCTTTCATTACCCCGCATAATGAATGTTTCGGGGTTGTCGTATTCCAGTATTTGGGTTTCTCCCCTATGGTCTATGTCAACAATAGTGAACGTGGAGTAGCTCATTTGCCTAACAGAGCATATGGGGAGGGTGTTCATTATTATCTCCGCAATGGTGTGAATGTCCTTGTGCTCCTTGGTAAAGTTTAGAGCCATTGTGGCTGTGAGTGTAGCCAGAATGTTTGCCTTAACGCCATGTCCCATGCCATCGCTAAGTACAACAATAGTTCTGTCTTCACCTATAACGCGTTGCGAAAGAAATACGTCGCCGCAAATTCGTTCGCCATCGTGGTTTTTCTGTTGGCAGTTAACTTCTATGAAAAAACGATCGGGCATGTTGTTTTGACGTTAGCTGTTAGAACTAGATTTGAGACGTGAGACGTGAATCGTGAATCGTTAAAGGTTAAACGAAATTTAAACCCTTTCACCTTTCACTTTTAACTTTTAACCTTTTATCACCCTTTATCACCGTCCTTATAGCTTTGGATAATTGAGTTAAGCATTTGTTCTGTTTCCGATGCACCTTCGCCTAGCAAAAAGCCAATCTTTTGTACCATGGCTAGGTTTTTATCAATAACATCGGTAACACGCTTAATAACCTCTTCCTTTCTAACTTCTGGTGCATACATGTCCCTAATAACAGCACCCACAACGCTTCCCTTTCGTATTATAAAAACAGAGATGTTGTATAGGCTATCCTTATAGTGGATGTCCTTGTTGTGAATATCCTCGTTATTCTGGATTACATAGGAGAATAGGTTATATATATTGTAGGGCAGTAGCGATTTTAGGTCGGCACCAACAAGTCCTGGTATAATATCGTTAATTTCTACGGCATCATCACCAAGTAGATCTATAAAGCTCTGGTTGCTCTGTATTATCTTGAGCTTTTTATCGGCAAGGATTACAGCCGATGGAAGTTTCTTTAGCATGGTGGTAATGGTTTCGGACGCTTCGTGGGCAATTTCTTGCTCCTCACGCGCTTTTTTCTCCGATTCCCTGAGCATTTCTTGGGTTTTAGCCAGCTTATCGTTGGTAGCCCTAAGGGTTTTTATGTACTCGTGACGGTTTTTAAGGGTGAAGTTCAAGCACATGTCGGTGTGCGCAAAACCAGACGAAACGGCAACAGCAAAGTCCCTACACGATGAGTACCCACAGGCTTCGCAACCCGAATCTTTACCCATGTTGGCTTTACCTATAACTTTTAGTACCTCCTGTATTTTATCTTCGGGTGGGGTGCTAAGGCGTTGGTCGTTTGCTATAAAATGGGCATTAAACCCGTTGGTCTCATGGTTAGCAATGGACTCTTCCCACTTTTTCTGGTTGAAGGATTTTAGCCGTTTATTGGCGTAGTTTACAACCATGGTACGCCTTATAAACTTTTGTCCGCCCTTTGATGTACCTGGTCCCATAAGGCAACCTTGGCAGTAAAAGGCGTTAAAGTGGCGGCTAATGGTTTCTGTGTGGCTTTCAAACTGCTTAATGGCCTCAATAACATTACTTCTGCCCGATGCATTTATTATATTGCCCGTTAGTAGGTGCTCGTCTATATCAACGCACTGTAGTATTCCATTGCTAATGGGGTAAATAGAACCTTTGTAGCCAATGGGCTCATCGAATTCGGAGTACTCAACCTTACCTTCCTTTATGTTAAACTCGGTAAAGAGTTCCCTTAGCTCAGTAAATGTTAGCACTGCATCAACTTTTGCATCATCGGTGTAGCGTTTAATCTCCTCCTTGTTTTGGATGCAGGGGCCAATGTAAACCACTTTGGTATCGCTACCGTACTGTTTGTGTATTACCTTGGCGGTGGCAATCATAGGCGAGGCAATGGGGGCAAGGTTATTCACCAACTCGGGGTGGTACTTCTCAACCAGCGACACAACTACGGGGCAGTTTGCCGATATAAAATATTTCCCTTTAAAGTTCTCGAGCAGCTTTTTATACTCCCTAGCAACTAGGTCTATGCCAAAGGTTACTTCGCAAACGTACTCAAACCCCATGGTTCTAATCATTTCAACAAACTTCCGATAGTCAGTAATGTCAACAAACTCTCCCGAAATGCTTGGGGCAACAATAGCGGCAACTTTATGGTTCGATTTTATTAGCGCCTTAACTTCCTCTTTCGACGATCGGTAGCTAATTGCGTTAACAGGGCAGATGTTAAGGCAGCTTCCACAACCTATGCACCTGTCGGGCAGTATAACCGCATA
This sequence comes from Bacteroidales bacterium UBA5206, assembly GCA_002412705.1. Lineage (GTDB taxonomy): Bacteria > Bacteroidota > Bacteroidia > Bacteroidales > Tenuifilaceae > UBA5206. Next base: position 58,956 of record DHVO01000199.1, read on the forward strand.
GTTTTTCTCGGCAGTTACCTCAATGGCTTTAACGGGACAAACCCTAACACAGGCGTAGCAGTTAATACAGGTTTTCTCATCTATCTTGAAAAGTTGATCCATGTGTGCTGGTTTACAGGTTTACTTTACGTTCTCGAACACATTGCGAAGTATTTCAAGAGCCTTGTTCTCATCAACATGAGTGTATATTTGCTCATTCACTTTAAGTATTGGCCCATTGGCACAGTCGCCAAAGCAGTGTCCTCCATGAAAATGAACTCTAGACTGAAGATTGTTATCCTTTATAAATTTGTCTATAGCCCTCAGCGTATTCTTGTTGCCTCTAGCAAAGCATGAACTGCCGAGGCAAATTACCACTTCTACTATGTCGCTCATTACCTTTATTGCTTTGTTCCTGCATCAAAGATAAAAAAACTTAATCCATTTAGTGTTGCGACTTCAGTTTATGCCTTCAGCAGATGTAGAAATTGCATGTTGGTATAGCTCAGGTTATAAATAAGGGGTTTAATAGGCTAGTTATTTTATACCCATTCCAAATTAGCCTTCCAATTGGAGGTTAATTCACCTTTTGCTAAATTGATTGCGCTTTAAATAGCGTGTTGATTATTGATAGTTCTGATATTCAGCGCTATATCTGTTAACTAAAAAACAGTGTTATTAAAAAAATTGCTTTTAAGCATACCTTTCTAACGCAGTTTTTTTGCAGCACCTTATTTAAAGCGATTATTTCTAATTAGTGTCATGGTAGAGATGCAATTCGTGTTTGGTTATTAGCGGTATTAGGTTGCCATTTTTTGAGCATGTAACGTGGGCAGGAAGCAGGGTTGGCGTCTCTTTAGATGTTTTAAGCTGATTTATTAGCCTGGTTTAACCCAAATAAATATTGTTAAATGCGTAGCCGGATAGAATCTTTACTTGAAAACTATGCGCACACAAAGCGCGATAGCCTTATTCCTATTCTTCAGCAAATTCAGGACGATTTAGGATACTTATCCGAAGAAGCGGTTGTGCTTGTGGGTAAGCACCTTGATATGCCCACCAGCCAGATTTATGGTTTAGCTACCTTTTACAATCAGTTTAGATTTGAACCCAAGGGAAAGTATCATGTGCAGGTTTGCCATGGTACTGCTTGCCATGTGCTTGGGGCGCAGCCTATTCTTGCTTTACTGGAAAAGATGCTAAAGATTAAGGATGGTCAAACATCGCGCGATGGACAGTTTAGCCTACAGGTCATGTCGTGTATTGGCGCTTGCGCGCAAGCCCCTGCCATATCAATAAATGGTAAGTTTTATGGTAAGCTAACGCAGGAGCGGCTAAAGGACATTATTGATGAGCTAAAGCAGCACTAGTACTAATTATGAATACACACGCTAATATGGATTCGCATATAACACCAATCGACCAGGAATTCTTTACGAAGCTGCTTAATGCACCTGATCCCATTGCTGCTTCGTTTGCCGAAGCTGCAACGTTGGAAAAGTATAGGAGGGTTAAAATAACCAAGCCCGTAATATATGTTGGTCTCACCAGCTCCTCGGAGGTGGCCGGTGCTTTTGATACCTACAACGAGGTGCAGCGATACTTAACTGAAACTGGCGTTGATGCAGATGTTGTAACCGTTGGCTCTCTTGGGCTATGCTCATTTGAACCCATGATAGATGTGCAGCTGCCTGGAAAGTGTCGTATCGTTTTTCAACAGGTTACACCCGAAAAGGTATCGCCAATTCTTGATGGGGCGCTTAATAACTTTATTCCAACAGAGTTTGCTCTTGGGCAATACCGTCAATCCATACACCAGCCTTGGCCTGGAGTACCATACATGGATGAGATCTCGTTCTTTCACAGTCAGAGGCGATTGTTGTTACAAAACTGTGGGATAATCGATCCAGAGAACATTTCCGACTACCTATCGCGTGGAGGTTACACTGCGCTTGCACTGGTGCTGCGGAAGCATACCCACGAAGCGGTGTGTAGAATTGTTGAGCAGAGTAAGCTAAGAGGACGTGGTGGTGGTGGTTTTCCCACTGCCAAGAAGTGGCTTATGGCATTGCAGGCTGCTGCCGACCAAAAGTACTTTATTTGTAATGCCGACGAGAGCGATCCTGGTGCTTTTATGGATAGGCTGCTCATGGAGAGCGACCCGCACAGGGTAATAGAGGGGCTTGCTATTGGAGCCTATGCCATTGGAGCTAGCAAAGCAATAATATATACTAGGAATAGGTACCGATTAACGGTTGAACGGCTGGAGAAGGCTCTAAAACAGGCTTACCAATTAGGTTTGCTGGGTCATAACATACTAGATAGTGGCTATAACCTGGATATTGTGCTACGTAAGGGGCCTGGCGCATATGTTTGCGGAGAGGAAACGGCATTGATACGAAGCCTTGAAGGAAAGCGCGGTATGCCTGAGTCAAAACCACCATACCCTGCCGAGAAGGGCTTGTTTGGTAAGCCAACCGTGGTTAATAACATTGAGACATTGGCAAATGTGCCAACCATAATACAGAAGGGGGGAGAATGGTTTGCTGCCATTGGAACGCCCACATCAACAGGAACAAAAATATTCTCGGTAGCCGGAAAAATTAATAGTACCTGCCTTGTTGAGGTTCCCATGGGAACACCTCTTTCAAAAGTGGTGGAGCTAGCAGGTGGTGTGCCCGAAGGGCGCAAACTTAAAGCCGTTCAAATAGGTGGCGCTTCTGGTGGGTGTGCCGTTCCCGAAACCCTAAATGTGTCCATCGATTTTGAGGCATTGGTTGATGTTGGCCTTAACATGGGTTCCGGCGGGGTAACCATTCTAGATGATACTGTGTGCATGATAGATATGGTTAAGTACTTTATGCACTTTATACAAAAGGAGAGCTGTGGAAAGTGCATCCCATGTAGGGATGGATCGCGGCGAATGCTCGAGATTTTGGAGAACATAACCCGCCGCCCAGTTAATGAGAACGGTCACAATACCCTAGAACGTTTTAAAGGTGTTATTCACCTTGAAAGCCTAGCAGAGGTGATGCGCGATACATCGCTTTGTGGATTGGGGCAAACTGCTCCAAACCCAGTGCTTAGCACACTTAAGCATTTTAGGGAGGAGTATGAGGAGCACATATTCGATAGGAAGTGCCGTGCCGGTGTTTGCCGCGATTTACGCACATTTTATGTTGATGTTGAGAAGTGCACTGGTTGTACGGCTTGTGCGCGCAAGTGTCCTACAAATGCTATTATTGGCACTCCACGCTCACCATATTTTATTATTGAAGATAAGTGCATTGGCTGTGGTGTTTGTCAAGATGTATGCAAATTTTCAGCAGTTTTCTTTAAGTAAAAAGTGAGTGATATGCAGCTAAATATAGAAGTTAACGGCAAGGAGATTCAAGCACGTAGAGACGAAACCATTCTAACGGCTTTACTCAGAAACGGAATTCGTGTGCCAACTCTTTGCAGCATTAAGGGGCTATCGCCCAATGGTGCTTGTAGAATTTGTGTGGTTGAGGTTGAGGGAAAAGCAGGACTTGTACCATCGTGTTCGCACCCAGTAGAGGAGGGTATGAAGATTAAAACACACTCGCCACGGGTAGTAAAAGCGCGTCGTACCATTCTAGAGCTGCTGCTAAGCAATCATCCCGACGACTGCCTTTACTGTGAGCGTAACGAGAACTGTGAGCTTCAGGATTTAGCCGTGGAGCTGAATATTAGGGAGCGGCGCATATCAGGAAAGAAGAGCAAGCATAGGCTGGATTTGTCAAGCCCTGGAGTGGTTCGTGACCCGGCAAAGTGCATTCTGTGTGGTCGGTGCATCCGTATTTGTGACGAGGTACAAGGCGTATCAACCCTTGAATTTGTGAATCGTGGGTCGAAAACCGTTGTGGGAACAGCAATGAATCGCGACCTTAACTTTTCCAGCTGTATCAGCTGCGGGCAGTGCGTTATGGTATGCCCAACAGGTGCGCTGCATGAGCGGTCTAACCTCGATGATGTGCTTGATGCGCTTAATAACCCACACCAAAAGGTTGTTGTGCAGTATGGTCCATCTGTGTCGGTATCGTTGGCCGAGGAGTTTGGCATTAAGGCGGGTAAGGATATTAATGGCGTTATTAACGCAGCCTTGCGCAAAATAGGATTCTCCTACATTTTCGATACTACCTTTGGTGCCGATGTGGCCATATTAGAGTCGGCAATGGAGCTTAAAAAGCGTATAGAAACCAATCAGTTTCTGCCCATGTTCTCCAGCTGCTGCCCCGCATGGATAAAGTATGCCGAGCAGTTTAAGCCAGAAGTTTTGCCGTTGATCTCAACGTGTAAATCGCCACAACAAATAATGGGAACAATTATTAAGTCGTTCTTTGCTCCCGCCGAGGGTATAAATCCTAATGAAATATACTCTGTAGCCATTATGCCCTGTGTTGCCAAAAAGTTTGAAGCCCAAAGAGAGGAGATGACACAAAAGGCCATATCCGATGTAGATGCCGTTATTACCACTCGCGAGCTGGCAAGGCTAATTAGGCTATATGGAATAGATATTCATAGCATTGAGCCGCAGCAGCCCGATAGCCCTCTGGGCATGCGAAGCTCTGCTGGGAAGCTGTTTGGAACCTCGGGGGGTGCTACTGAGGGTATTTTTCGAACCCTTCACTACTACATGACGGGCAAAGAGATGCAGCAGCCCAAAATTGCCGATTTGCGTTCCAACGGAGCCATAAAGGAAATTGAACTTAAAATTGGGAACAAGAAGCTAACTGCTATTCTTGTTTCCGGAATGGGAAATATAAGACCCTTGCTCGATTCTGTTGCAGCAGGAGAGGTTAAGGCTCACTTCATTGAGGTAATGGCTTGCCCAGGAGGGTGCGTAAATGGAGGAGGTCAACCCTTTGGGTCCAGCGAGAAGGATGTGAAGGCGCGCGCAAAATCTATTTACGAGATTGATGAGGTGGAAACCATTAAGGTTGCACACAAAAACCCAATGGTTACCGATATGTACGAGCGTTTTTTGGAAGCTCCTGGCAGCGATTTGAGCAAAAAGTACCTCCACACCCGTTACACCAAACGAGATGTGCTGATGTAGTGTGTGTTATATAGTGTGTAGGGTTTGGTGTATAGTGTTTAGTTTCTTATATCTAACATCTAACATCCAACGTCTTCTCTTAATCTTTTAAACCTTTAACCTTAATCCTTAGATGGATCAGCATAAAAAACTAGTTTACACCGTAAAGGAGCTCTGTAGGGTTTGCTACACATGTGTGCGCGAGTGTCCTGCTAAGGCCATTAAAATAGTTAATGGGCAGGCCGAAGTTATTCCCGAGCGTTGTATTGGTTGTGGCAACTGCATTAAGGTTTGCAGTCAGGATGCAAAGGTGTTTATTCTTTCTAGGTTAGAGGTAAAGCAGCTGCTCCAGTCAGGACAAAAAGTGGTGGCAATGGTTGCACCGTCGTTTCCAGCGGAGTTTTCGGAGGTAAAGGATTTTAGACAGTTTGTAGGAATGGTTAGGGCTTTGGGCTTTAGCCATGTTTTTGAAGTGGGTTTTGGCGCCGATTTGGTTGCCAATGCCTATAAAAAGCTGCTGAACGATAAGGATGGTAAAGGGTATATCTCATCAGATTGTCCTGCTATAGTTTCCTACATCCGATACTATCATCCCGATTTGGTAAAGCACTTAGCCCCATTAGTCTCACCAATGGTTGCAATGCTACGCGTTGTGAAACAAATGCTAGGTAACGATGTAAAGGTTGTGTTTATTGGCCCATGTATTGCTAAAAAGGCCGAATCGGCAGAGGTTGACGAGGTGCTTACTTTTCGTGAGCTGAGAGGCATGCTCGACCATGCTGGGATAGATTTTCAAACTGTAACGCCATCCAATTTTGACCCACCCCGTGCTGGACGAGGTGCGATATTTCCAGTTAGTAGGGGGTTGATTCAAACTGTTAATATTCTTGATGATATTGTTGAGGGCAACGTGCTTGTTGCCGAGGGGCGCATTGGCTTTCAGGAAGCAATAAAAGAGTTTGAGTCGGGGAATTTAAAGAATCAGAACCTTGAGCTTCTTTGCTGCGAGGGATGCATTATGGGGCCAGGTATGACCGCTGGCGGGAAGCGTTTTGAGCGAAGAACATATGTAAGCTCCTACGTGCAGCATAAGCTGCAGCCTGAGCAAAAAAAAGAGTGGGACACCCATTTTAACGAGTTTGCTAATATAGACCTTACTCAATCGTTTAGCTCCAACGACCGGCGTATGCCATTGCCTTCGGAGGAGCAGGTTAACAAAGTTTTGGCTTCGATGGGTAAGTTTTCGCCACGCGACCACCTTAACTGTGGGGCTTGTGGCTACGATACTTGCTTGGAGCACGCCATTGCCATTGTTGAAGGGCTTGCCGAGGTGGAGATGTGCCTGCCCTATACCATTGAGGAGCTGCACGATTCAATAAAGGATTTGGCCATATCTAACGAAACCCTTGCCAAGGTGCAGCAAGCACTAAAGCACTCCGAGAAGCTGGCGCACATGGGACAGCTGTCGGCGGGCATTGCTCATGAGCTAAATAACCCGTTGGGAGTGGTGCTAATGTATAGCAACATTTTACTTGATGAGTGCCCTCCAACCGATCCTCTAAGGCAGGATTTGGAATTAATATCGGCTCAAGCCGAACGATGCAAAAAAATTGTGAGCGGACTGCTTAATTTTGCCCGAAAGAATCAGGTTAAGCTGGAGGAGATTGACCTTAAAAAACTTGCTGAGGATAGCTTAGCATCGGTGGTTAAGCCCGATAATATCAAAACGGGTGTTATTTGTAGAGGTAGCAACTTAAAAGCAAATCTCGATTATGAACAGATGATGCAGGTGCTTACCAACCTCAACAAAAATGCCATTGAGGCTATGCCAAACGGGGGAACTCTAGTTGTAGAGGTTGAAACTACCGATACCGAGGTAACCTTTAGCGTTAGGGATACAGGAGTGGGAATACCCGAGGAGCACATGGATAAGCTCTACACCCCGTTCTTTACAACCAAGGGTATAGGCAAAGGAACAGGGTTAGGACTAGCAACTACATATGGCATAGTAAAAATGCACAAGGGGCGCATAGAGGTGGAGTCCAATACCGATGCGCACAGGGGGCAAACAGGCACAATATTTAGGATTATTCTGCCCCGCGACTCTATGACGCTTGAATCAGAATTGGACAGTAAATAATTGAAAAAATAAAAACTAAGAGCAATGGGTGTAGAGGCTAACAAAACAATTCTTCTGGTAGATGACGATATCGACTATCTATTCCAGATAAAGTTTCAGCTAGAACGATTCGGCTTTAAGGTGGTTACCGCCGAGAGCCAAAAGGAGGCCGAGCAGCTGCTTGCTAATCTTAAACCAGACCTAGCCATTCTCGATCTGATGATGGAGAACGACGATAGCGGGTTTATCCTTAGCTACAAAATGAAGAAAAAGTATCCAGATGTGCCTATTATCATAGCAACAGCCGTTTCGTCGGAAACGGGAATGTCCTTTGGTATAAGCTCCGAGGAGGAGCGCAAGTGGATACGTGCCGATCTGTACCTAGAAAAGGGAATTAGGCCAGAGCAGCTGCATAAGGATATCCTTAAACTCTTAAATCTATAGCATGGAAGCATTAGATGTACTGGTGGTTGACGATGAGCCCGGAATCCGTTCTGGGGTGCTACGCATTCTTCGCAACTTTACCGTTTCCTACCCTTTTATGGATGATGATATTAGCTTTAACGTTATAGAGGCGGCAACGGGAGAGGAGGCGCTTGAGCATATTAAGAAGAGCCCACCAGCCATAGTGCTGCTCGATAATAAGCTGCCAGGCATACAGGGGGTTGAGGTTTTGGAGTTCATAAACAACAACCAACTTGATATTCTGGTAATGATGATTACCTCATATGCATCGCTCGAACTTGCCGTAAAGGCTACTACCATTGGTGCATACGATTTTGTTCCCAAGCCATTTACTCCACAGGAGCTAAAATCGTCAATGGAAAATATTACCAAACACTACTTCCTTAGGCGAATGACCCGCAAAATGCACAAGGAGGGCAAGCAGGTTCGGTTTCAGTTCCTATCGGTGCTATCGCATGAGCTAAAGGCACCTCTTAATGCCATAGAGGGATACCTTAACATTATGCAGGATAAGCAGATGGGGCCCAATGTTGCCGCTTACGATGAAATGATTGATCGATCCCTATCGCGGGTAAAATCTATGCGCACCATGATAATGGATTTGCTGGATCTTACTCACATAGAATCCGGCAAGAAGAAACGTGAGCTCCGTGAGCTCGATTTGTGCCTTGTGGCCAAATCGGCAATGGATACCATGATGCCACTGGCCATACAGCGTGATGTTACCATGCAACTTGCTGCCGATGATGGGTGTACATACTTTGCCGATTCCGATGAAATGGTAATCATTTTCAATAATCTAATATCCAATGCGGTTAAGTACAATGCCACAGGAGGAACGGTTACTTGTACCATTGCTCAGTCCGAAAACCAAGTGGTTATAAGAGTAGCGGATACAGGTATAGGAATAGATGAAGCCGATGTACCCAAGTTGTTCCATGAGTTCTCCCGCATAAAGAACGCCAAAACCCGCGAGGTAACCGGAAGCGGATTGGGCTTAAGCATTGTTAAGCGCTTAGTATCTATGTACAATGGGCGCATTGAGGTTGACAGCAAAGTGGGGCAGGGTTCAACCTTTAGCATATACCTTCCGGTTAGTTCTAGTGGTTTACCCGATGTAAGTAGTCAGTAGCTTGTATTGTAAATAACTTTATTGATACTAGATTAAACCTTTTTGTCGATTTTTATATTAAAAGTTGCATTTTTGTAAGTTGAACGCTCGATTAATACATTGAGTGTTGTATTTTAGTACTGATAACCATATTCAAATATAAACAGCGTGAAGCTACCAGAAAAAACCGTTGAAAGGTTGAGCGAGTATCGCCGCACCCTACTAGAATGCCTAGGAAAGGGCAAGACGCACATCTATTCTCATGAACTTGCTGGTTTGCATAACATTACGGCGGTTCAGGTTCGTCGCGATTTAATGCTAATTGGCTACTCTAGCCTAAAAAAGAAGGGCTACGATGCGCATGAACTAATTGAGGTTATAGGAAAGCTAATTGACCATCCTCATGGGTTAAATGTAGCCGTAATTGGTATGGGTAATTTGGGACGGGCTATTACTACCTACTTTAATGGAAAGCGCCCTAAACTAAATATTGTAGCCACTTTTGATGTAGATCCAAACAAGGTGGATAGGGTTATCTCTGGTGTTAACTGCTTTCCCATTAAGGAGCTCCAAAACGTAATTAAAAAGCAGAACATTGCTATTGGAATAATTACTTCGCCACCCGATACTGCAACAGCTATTGCTGAAATGCTTGTAATGTCGGGCGTAAAGGGTATTCTTAACTTTACTACCACACCACTTAACGTTCCCTCTTCTGTCTTTTTGGAGGAGTTTGATATGATAACATCTCTGGAAAAGGTTGCCTACTTTGTTAAGGAGCAAAAATAGGCCGCTAGAGAGTGTATTTGGTAACGTAGTTGCGTACTCTAATATTTGGAAAAGCGTGAGGTTGAGCAATTCTCGTTTTCACGCATAAAATAGTTGCTTTTAATGCAAGTTCACTTTGGCTTTGAGAACGCTGTTGGAATAAGGAACCCCGTGGTTACAACGGGATCGTTCGATGGTGTACACATAGGCCATAAAACCATTCTAAACCGACTAAACGAAATTGCAGAGCAAATTGATGGTGAGTCGGTTTTGGTTTCCTTTTATCCACATCCCCGAAAGGTACTTTACCCCGAAACTCAAGGGCGCGACCTCCAGTTTATCTGTTCACAGAAGGAAAAAATAGTGCTGCTCGAAAAAGCAGGTCTAAAGCACCTTATACTCGTGCGGTTTACTCTGGAGTTTTCTAAAACTTCGTCGGAAGATTTTATTCGTAAGCTACTAGTTGGCGGACTAAATGCCAAGTATATTATTGTTGGGTTTAACCATCACTTTGGGCACAATAGGCAGGGCGATTTTAGTAACCTGTATAGCCTAAGTCAGGAGCTTGACTTTGGCGTTGAGGAGATTCCCGAGCAGGATATTCATCACGAAACGGTTAGCTCAACAACAATTAGGAAGGCATTAAAGGAGGGACGAATACAGCGCGCCAACGCATATCTGGATCACCAGTATATGATAATTGGTGCTTTAGGCCGTGGAAGTAATATGTTTTCACAGGTTGGTTTTCCCACCCTTAGGGTTCAGATAGAAGAGGCTGGCAAGCTAATTCCCCCAACGGGTATTTATGCCGTAACCCTGTTTTGGGGGCAGTGCTGCTATAAGGCTATGGCCGTAGTTAGTGGTGGTTGTACCGCCGAAACGCTGCAAGAGGTAAATGTAGATGTGCACATCCTGAATTTTGATGGCATTCTTCACAGCGATGAGGGCACTTTACTGTTCCAAAAAGCCGTGCGCTTTGATTTAAACCTTTTAGACCAAAACATACTAAATGAACAGCTCACATATGGGCTAAATGAGGTTGATGAGCTAATCTATTAAATAAGCTTGTAACAGCTATTTAATCAGCTGGTTCACCTACATGATGTTGTTAGGTTAGATTGTAGCCGCCTTTTCAATCACCTCTTTCGCTTTCTCTTTTCCTAAGTACTTGTCTATAATAATGTGCATCCAGTAAATAACTGGAGTTAGCACAATGGCAAGGAATATTTTGTAGATATACTGTACTAAACCAACCGATATTACCTCTATAAACGACCAGTTCCCCAATAGGTAAAACGCAATAAATAGTACCAAAAAGCTATCTACAAGTTGGGAAACAACCGTTGAGCCTGTTGCGCGTAGCCATAGCCAACGATGGTTGGTTAGTACCCGTAAGTAGTGAAATGTATAGGCATCAACAAATTGTCCTACTAAAAAGGCTGTAATAGAGCCAATTATTATTCCCATGCCTTGCCTAAAGATTGATGCATAGGCAAAGTTGATATCAAAAGAGTTTCCACTAGCATCAATGGCATTATTCTCTAACCAAAAGTTGGCAGGGGGTGCTTGCGTTGAGAGCAGCACAATTATAAAAGAGTAAAGAATGAGTATTGCTGCAATTAGGCTAATTCTTTGCACCCCTTTACGTCCAAAATACTCATTAATAATATCGGACATAATAAAAACAATAGGCCATATAATAACCCCAACGCTCATGTTTAGGCCTAGCGAAGTCCCTCCAATAAATGGAATGTTAAGAGGGTTTATGCCCAGAATTTTTTCGAGGGAGAATATTTTTACACCAATAAATTCAGCCATTAAAGCATTTGCAATGAAAAACGTAGCGAGAATAATAAATAGGTTGTGGGTTCTTTTTGATACTACTTGTTCTGTTTCCATTGCCAAATTTTTGGGTTAGACTGCTGCTAGTGTTGTTGTCAGTAAAAAAAAAATGCACTAACAATGTGCTGTATATCAAATATATGTTTTTTTGTGGATATAAATGTTTTCCCACTTATTTTTTTGGTTACCAGTTTAGTAGATGGGTGTGATGGTGTTGTAGTTTTTATGTGTTAAAAATGAACATTAATTGTCGGTATATGACAAAAGGTATTATATTTAAACATCATTATTAACCCAAAATTTTATTTATTATGAAAAAGCCTTTTTTCGCACGCTTTTTGGAAAATCAGTTGAGCCAAGAAGAAGAAAAAAATGTAAAAGGAGCTATTATCATTCCTAAAGTTACAATGAAAGCCCCATCTGATGATGATGAGACTGTAACCATGAAGTATCCTTCTGATGATGATGAGGGTATCAAAGAAGTGATGTAGAAGATCATCGTACTAATTTGATGTTATCGTTTTATGTTTTGCTTTGTGCAATAATGTAAAACGATAACTTTTTTAATAGAGATAAGCGATGTTTCTTCTTTTTACGCATCAACAGGATTATTATACAATTGATTTAGTTAAATCGAGTCTAGAAAGTAGCGGTTTTGAGGCACTCCGCCTTAATACTGATGACTTCCCATTGCATATTGAACTCACACAGGAGTTTTGTGGAACTAGTTCTGGTTACATATACTATAACGATAAGCGAATTGCAACTAACGATGTGCAGGGTGTTTGGTTGCGAAAGTTCTTTTCTCCAAAGGTTGACTCATCTATAGACGAGGTTTATCGTAAAGGGTGTTTTTACGAATCATTGGAAACCCTTAAGGGATTTTTCTATACCCTTAATCATGTAACATGGATAGACCCTTTAGATGTAGTTTCTTACGCCAGTAATAAGCTGGTTCAGCTGCAGGTTGCCCAACGTGTTGGTTTGAGAATTCCCAGGACTATGGTAACCAACAACCAGCAAGATTTGCGCAACTTCTACAACGCCAACAACGGGGATATTGTAGTGAAAATGCAAACAACCCTTAGCACATCAATGCAGGGAGGGGGATTGTTCCTGCATACAAGCAGGGTTACTGCCAACGATTTAGAAGATGCCGCTCTAGTTAGCCTTTGTCCGCTCATGTTTCAGGAACTAATTGAGAAGGAGTATGAGCTAAGGGTTATATATGTTGATGGCGCCTTTTTTGCAGGAAAAATGGATGCATCAAGCTCAAAGAGCGGACAGGTTGATTGTAGGTTGGCAGGTGTTGACGAGTTCTGCTGGCAGGCGTATGAGCTACCGCAGCCCGTTATGCTGCAGTTAGATAGCTACATGAAATCCATGGGATTACTTTTTGGTGCCATCGATTTAATAAAATCAGCAAAGGGAGAGTACGTTTTCCTTGAGGTTAATCCTACTGGCGAATGGGGGATGTTGCAGCGAGACCTGAATCTTCCCATAGCCCAAGCAATTGCATCAACTTTAATTAAAAAAGCCCGTAAATAACGCATAATTCATGAAGAAAGTACTGATTATAACCAAAACCGATGATAATCATTGTATAGAGAACGTGTCGCAAGCAATTATCAAAAAGGGTGGTATTCCTATCCGCTTTAACACAGATAAGTACCCATTAACCTCATCGTT
>DHVO01000107.1 GCA_002412705.1 Bacteroidales bacterium UBA5206
GCACCATCGGCACCACCAACCTTAATGGTTTTGAATGGTTCCCGTTCCACCATTTTAAGTCCTGTTTTGCCTATTCCCTTAATGGTGAAGCTGCATGAATCTTCGGTGGCCTCCCAGTCCTCAATTTTATCGGCAGGTATAAAAGGGCTAAAATTCTGGAAGTTGGATAGCACTTTGTAAATATCCTCGTCGGTTCTTTTAATTGCAACTATTTTACTTTCAAACGTAGTCATTGTAAAAATTATGGAAGTTCGTGTATTACTATTTGTTTGGTTGCACTGCTAGCCTATAATGCCACCCCAGCTTTCGGGGTTGTTTCTCCATTGCTTAAGCGTTTCAAGGTGCTCGCTTTTAACAAAACCTTGCTCAACACCATACTCAACTAGTTCGTTGTAGTTGGCAAGGGTGTCAAGGGTAACGTTTGCATCGGTAAAGCTTTCGGCAGCTTTGCTAAACCCATAGGTAAAAATGGCAACCATACCCAGCACTTGGCAATCAATTTTGCGAAGCGCTTCAACTGCAGCAAGGCTGCTCATGCCTGTTGATACCAAATCCTCAATCACTACTACTTTTTGGCCGCTCTTAATATCGCCCTCAACAAGATTCTCTAGTCCATGCTTTTTGGCAGCAGAGCGGATGTAAACAAACGGAAGGTTTAGCCTATCGGCAACAAGCATTCCGTGGGCAATAGCGCCAGTGGCAACACCTGCAATAACCTCGGCATTTGGGTACTTGGCCCTAATTAGCTCAGCAAATTTGTCGCAAATTAGGTTACGCACAGCTGGGTACGACAGGGTTTTTCTGTTATCGCAGTAAATAGGCGATTTCCATCCCGATGCCCATGTAAAAGGGTTTGATGGATTTAATTTAATTGCATTAATTTGGAGTAGATTTTTTACAACATCATTCCTAGTCATGGCTATATCGCATTCAATTTATTTTAACAATAGGCGACTCGTTATTACAGACCAGCTTAGCATGGATTACTCTGTGCATAACGATATCCTTATGTCCTACGATGGTAAGAACACGGTTCCAAAGGTACTTCAATTTTTCAAAAGCTCTTCGCAGCTTTTTAACGTTTTTGTTATTGCCTCGGATGTTAAGGCTTGTTTAAAGGATTTTGAGCAGGCATTTACTCTAGTTGATGCTGCGGGTGGGCTGGTTCAAAACGCTAAAGGCGAGTACCTGCTTATTAGGCGGCGCGGACATTGGGATTTGCCTAAGGGAAAGGTTGAGGTGGACGAGCCGCTTGATGTTGCTGCCCTAAGGGAGGTAACGGAGGAGTGCGGAATTGAAAGCATTGCCATTACTCGGCATTTAATAGATACTTATCATACCTACTCCATAAATAGCATTATGCATTTAAAGCGCACGGTTTGGTACCTAATGCAGTTTAGTGGTAATGAGCCGTTGGTTCCACAGGCTGAGGAGGATATAACCCAGGCATTATGGTTACCCGCACAGGAAATTCCTGCGCTTATGAGCGATTCCTTTGGCTCGGTGGTTGATGTGTTTAGAGCGGCTGGCGTGGTTTAAATCTCCCCTTTCGAGCGGAGTAGGTTGAATAGCCTTACCTCAACATCCTCTCGTGGCGATGGCGCTGGCGACCAAATAAGTTTTTTGTCGGGGCCAATAAGGAAGTAGGTGGGGTAGGCTCTAACATCATAATCCTTTACCAGTTCTGGTTTGTTTCCGTAGTATAAAAAGGTCCAGTCGTAACCCGTGTTTTTTAGAAGCACCTGCATGTCGTTCTCATTGCTGTCAACACAAATGGTAACAATCTCAATGTGCTTGCTATGCTTGTCGTACAGCTTTTTAAGCAGAACAAAATCCTGTAAACAGGTGTAGCTGGTGGTTGAGCAAAAGTTAAGGTAAACGTACTTGTCCTTAAAACTGTTTAGCGATTTGGTTTTTCCATTCTGATCCTTTAGTTCAAACTGTGTTGGAACAAAGCCTGGGAGCATTTTTGTTACTCTGGATCTAATGTTCTCTGCAATAACTAGGTGCTCGGGTATTCTGGTGTTAAAGTAAAGCGAGTCGAGTATGGTTAGCAGCGCCGAGCGAGAGAACTCATCGTCGAAGAACTCCCCGTATAGGCTTTTAAGTATTACCAGCTCCTTTAGCGTGTCGTTGGCCAAAATGCTGTCGGTGGCAAGCGTTTGCTTAAGCGCGCTGTAGCTGCGTTGCTGCGAGATGTTGTCGAAAATTGCCTTTCCAGCCAGCGTTCGGCCAAAGTGGATAAAGTACTTGTCGTAAACCAAATTGAACAGCTCCATGTAGGCTGTGTTGTTGTACTGTATGGGCTGGTTTAAAAAGTACTCGTTGGATATGCTTTTGGCTTTTTGGTAAAGGGTTAGCTGCTTAAGCAGTCCATAGCGATACTTACGGTAGCTGCTAAAATAGCTGCTGCTATTCTCTGCAAACAGACTTTCTATGGTATTAATAATAGAGTCGATGCTAAGGTTTAGCTCCCCTTTATATGTTTTCTCAACTATGTTGTCGAAGTTTTGGTTAAAAAGTGCATCAAACTGACTAGTGGTGTAATTTAGGTCGCTCTCGTTGGCGTTGGCAATCCCAATTTGCAGGTCGGTCTCCCTAAAGTAGGGGTTTAGGCGCTGCGCTTCGGTTTTATCCTCGCGTTGGGGGAGTATTAGCTCGTAGCTTTTCCCTGGCTCGGCAAACAGGTATGCTTTGTAAACACCCAGTGGCGAGTAAATAAACGTTGTTTCTGTAATTTTAATCTTGCAAGAAAAATCACCCTTTCGGCTAACCTTACAGCGTCCAACCTCCTCCTCGGTAAGGGTTATCAAATCGCTGTATTTGTAAAATACCAGCTCTTGCCCAGCATAGCTAGCCTCTTTCCCCTTAAGCGTAACCAATTGCCCTTTTGCTATGAATGGTAGAAGAAGTGCTGTAATTAGAACTGCTTTTATAAGTAGATTTTTCATTGCGAGCTATTTTCCAGTAATTAACGGGGAAGGTAGCTATTTATGTCGATAGCTTTTGGTAAAAATTGCGATGCATCGCCTTTGTGCAAAAGGATATCTCTTACAATGGTTGAGTTTATTGGCGTGTGCTCTGGTGCGGTAAGTAGAAATACCGTTTCAATGGCTGGATTCATTGCCTTGTTAACCTGTCCTATGGCACGTTCAAACTCAAAGTCGGCCGATGTTCTTAGCCCCCTTAGCAGGAATTGGGCGTTTAGCGATTTGCACAGCTCAACGGTTAACCCTTCGTAGCTGATGGCTTTTACTTTGGGCTCGTGTTCAAAGGTTTTGGCAATTATAGCCAGCCTGTTTTCCAGTGTGAAAAACGATTTCTTGCTGGTGTTAACCCCAACGGCAACGTATATGGTATCGAATAGCGAGAGCGCTCTTTTAACTACGGCTTCGTGGCCTACCGTAAACGGATCGAACGATCCAGGGAATATGGCGATTTTATCCATGCCTGTAATTTTTGCGGAAAGATATAGCTTTTTGTCGAACTCAATGTTGCACAAGGAGCGCTAATAAGCTAAGGGGTTAAAAAGAAAGGTTAGAATGGGTTGTGTTGCCCCATTCTAACCTTTAGCAGTTTTGGTTGATTAGGAGATGCTAATTGGGTTTTTCACCTTTTCGCTTAGTAGTGCGTGGCTAATCACGTCCATTATGCTATCTACGTAGTGGAAGGTTAGCCCCTTAAGGTAAACCTCTTTTATCTCCTTAATATCCTTCTCGTTGTCTCTGGAAATAATAATCTCCTTTATGTTAGCTCTTTTGGCTGCAAGAATCTTCTCCTTTATTCCTCCAACGGGAAGAACCTTTCCCCTAAGGGTAATTTCGCCTGTCATGGCAATGCTTTCCCTAACCTTGCGTTGGGTAAACGCCGATGCTAGCGATGTAGCCATGGTAATGCCAGCCGATGGGCCATCCTTGGGTATTGCCCCTTCGGGAACGTGAATGTGCACGTTCCACTTCTCGTAAATATCGGGCGATATGTTTAGCATCTGGCTGTGTGCCTTAATGTATTCGTAGGCAATTACTGCCGATTCCTTCATTACATCGCCAAGGTTACCTGTAATGGTTAGGTTTCCTTTGCCACTACTTAGGCTGGTTTCAACGTAAAGAATTTCGCCTCCAACGGCAGTCCAGGCCAATCCAGTTACCACTCCAGCCAGGTCGTTGCCCTGGTAGGTATCCTTTAAGTAACGTGGATGCCCAAGTATTTTGTGAATATCGGCCACGGTAACCTTCTCCTCAAGTTCCTCGTTAAAGGCCACTTTCTTGGCGAAGTGTCTTACCACCTTTGCAATACGCTGATTAAGTGTGCGCACACCGCTTTCGCGGGTGTAGCCCTCCACAATCTCCTCAATAACCTTTTTGGGGAGCGATAGCTTTTTATCCTCTAGTCCGTGCTCTTTTAGCTGGTTAGGGATAAGGTGCCGGCGGGCAATCTCAACCTTCTCTTCCATTATGTAACCGCTCACGTCAATCATCTCCATTCGGTCGCGCAGCGCAGGGCTTATGGTGGCAATGTCGTTTGCTGTGGTTATAAAGAGCACTTTCGATAGGTCGTACTCAACCTCAAGGTAGTTATCGTGGAAGGCGTTGTTCTGTTCGGGGTCCAGTACCTCTAGTAGCGCCGATGCTGGATCGCCGTGAAAATCTTTGCCAACCTTATCTATCTCGTCAAGTATAAAAACAGGGTTAGACGAGCCTACGCGCTTCAGGTTTTGGATTATTCTACCCGGCATTGCACCAATGTAGGTTTTTCTGTGTCCACGAATCTCCGATTCGTCGTGTAACCCACCTAGCGAAATGCGCGCGTACTTTCTGTTAAGTGCCTTAGCTATAGATTTGCCAAGTGATGTTTTCCCAACGCCTGGAGGGCCGTATAGGCAAATTATTGGCGCTTTCATATCGCCCTTTAGCTTAATTACAGCTAGGTGCTCTAGTATGCGCTCCTTAACCTGCTCTAAGCCAAAGTGATCCTCGTCAAGTACTTTTTGGGCACGCTTTAGGTCAAAGTTGTCGGTGGTAAACTCGTTCCAGGGCAAATCAAGTAGTAGCTGAACATAGTTTAGCTGAACGGAGTACTCACCTGCCATAGGGTTCATGCGGTGCAGCTTGCCAACCTCTTTGTCAAAAACCTCGGCAACCTCTTTGCTCCACTTTTTATCCTTGGCACGCTTCTTTAGCTCTTCAATCTCTTGGTCAATAGGACTGCCACCCAGTTCGTCTTGAATGGTCTTCATTTGCTGGTGCAGGTAGTACTCCCTTTGCTGCTGATCCATATCCATCCTCACCTTAGTTTGGATGTCGTTCTTTAGCTCAAGCAGTTGCACCTCGCGGGTAAGCGATTGTAACAACTGTATGCTACGCTCCTTAAAGTCGTTCTTTTCAAGCAGCGTTTGTTTTTCGGTTGCGGGGAGCTCGCTGTTGGAGCAAATAAAGTTTACAAGGAACTTGGTGCCATCAATGTTCTTTATGGCAAAAGCAGCCTCGGGTGGTACGTTGGGCGAAAGGTTTATAATGCGTAGCGCAATATCCTTAATTGAGCTAACAATGGCCTTGAATTCTCGGTCGTCCTCTTCGGGCATGGTGTCAACCAAAAGGCTAACATTTGCCATAAAGAATGGGTCAACCGATGTAAACTCGTTCACCGCAAAGCGGCTTAATCCCTGTAGGATTACAGAGGTAGTGCCATCGGGCATTTCTAGTACTTTTAGTACTTGGGCAACAGTTCCAACGCGGAACAGATCTTTGTGTTCTGGCTCTTCTACGTTGGGGTCTATTTGCGAAATGGCTCCTAGTATTTTTTTCTTGCCTGTAAGGCTCTTTATTAGGTTGGTCGACTTTTCCCGTCCAATGGTTATGGGTGTAACCACCCCAGGGAAAAGAACCGCGTTTCTAAGTGCTAGTATGGGCAAATGGGTAGGCATATCTCCTTCCTTAATATCTGGCATATCCTCACTTGAAATAATTGGAATGAATTCCTGATCTTGATCCATGGAATCCTCTTGGTATAGATTTTTGAGTAAGACGTTAAACTTACGGCTCATTATTTATCCTTTCTCTATGGGTGTGATAAAATGACAACATGTCACTTGTCGCACTTTTTTAATGCGCGACAGATAGTAGTCAATCGGCGTGCCAAAAAAGCGTTGCTAAAACTTCCTGTACTTTTGTGTCACCTCAAAAATGTGGGCTAGGATATCGATATCTACTTGTTCTAGTTCCAAACCTCTGCGGCTCAGTACAATTTTTACGGTTTGAAGTACCTTGGGCATGGTGTAAACCTCAAATCCGTGTGCTCCGCCCCAAGCAAAGCTGGGAATGAAGTTGCGAGGGAATCCGCTGCCAAAAATGTTTGCGCTAACGCCAACCACTGTTCCTGTGTTAAACATGGTGTTGATACCGCACTTTGAGTGGTCGCCCATTATAAGTCCGCAAAACTGTAGTCCGGTATTGGCAAATCGCTCAGTTGGGTAATCCCAGAGCTTAACCGGTGCGTAGTTGTTTTTTAGGTTGGAGTTATTGGTGTCGGCTCCAAGGTTACACCATTCGCCTAGAACTGAGTTGCCAAGGAATCCATCGTGGGCTTTGTTTGAGAAGCCAAATATTACGCTGTTGTTAACCTCGCCACCAACCTTTGAGTGTGGCCCAATTGTGGTAGGTCCATAGATTTTGGCACCCATCTTTAGGGCGGAGTGCTCGCCTAGAGAGAATGGCCCACGCACAATAGAGCCCTCCATAATCTCAGCATCCTTTGCAATGTATATAGGTCCGGTTGATGCGTTAAGTATGGCGCACTCAACAGTGGCTCCATGCTCAATGAAAACGCGCTCGGGTCTAATTACCTGGTTGGTTTTTGATATTGGCGCCGATTTTCTGCCCTTTGTAATCAGCTCAAAGTCCTTTTCAAGGGCAATGCCGTTTTTCGCGAATATATCCCAAGGTCTTTCCACCTGAAAAAGCGGCTCTTCAATTTCTATACAGCTTGTAAATAGCTGTGGCAATATGGCCTCCAGTGCTGGGATACTTCCTGTGCGTGCGGCAATTACTGCTCCTTTGTGTGTTAGCGCTGAGTTAAGCTCAAGGTTTTTAATCTGGTTAGCTAGCTCGCTGCTAGGAATAACACCGCCGTTAATTAGTAGTATGTTACTGCCCGCGCTACCCGTGGTGAACTTTTTGCTTAGGTAATCAACGGTTAGGTATCCGCAGCTAGTCTCCATTACCTGTTCCCATTTCTCCTTAATGGTAAGAATCCCTATTCTGATATCGGCAACAGGACGGGTAAAGGTTAGTGGAAGTAGATGCTCGCGGCGTTTATCGTCAAATAAAATTATGGTAGTGTTGCTCATGGCTAAATATTTTTGGTTATCCCTTATGCTTGCTGTGCTAAAATGCAAAGATAGTTTTTTAGCAATTGTGTTTGCTTGGAGTGCCTTATATTGTTGTAGGTAGATTGGTATGGCATTGGCTGTTAGTTCATGGTTTGCTAGGTGTGTTGATGCACCAAAAACAAAAAAGCCCCTAGAGAGGGGCTTTTTGTAACATATAAAGTAATTCAGAGAATTACTTGGTTCTGTTGTCCATGTGCTTTTTGTAGCGGTTCATGAACTTATCTACACGACCAGCGGTGTCAACAAGTTTCATCTTACCTGTGTAGAATGGGTGCGAAGAGTTTGAAATCTCGACCTTTACTACTGGGTACTCAACACCGTCAACTTCAATGGTTTCCTTGGTGTTAACAGCCGATTTGGTGATAAATACATGCTCATTAGACATGTCTTTGAATGCCACCAGTCGGTAATTCTCTGGATGTATTCCCTTTTTCATTTTTTTGCTTGGTTTATCTTATTCCAAAAATGGTTACTTTCAAAATTGGCTTGCAAATGTATTAACTATTATGCAAATAAACAAAATGCATTAAGCTAATTTTGATGCTACATGCTAGTCTCTTTTTGCGAAACGGGCAAGTAGCTTAAGTATTTCAATGTAAAGCCAAACTAGAGTAATCATTAAACCAAAGGCTCCGTACCATTCCATGTACTTTGGAGCACCCATTGCTGCACCCTTCTCAATAAAATCGAAATCGAGAATAAGATTTAGCGCTGCAACAATAACTACAACAAAACCTATAACAATGCCTACTGTTCCGCTACCATGAATATATCCCATGGAGTTTAACCCAAACATGCTTAAAATCCAAGTTACAAAGTACACAAGGGCAATGGCACCCGTTGCAGCAATAACACCTGTGCGGAACTTTTGGGTGGCTTTAATTACGCCAGTTTTGTATGCGGCTAGCATTACCAAAAAGGTTCCAAAGGTTAGCGCAATGGCTTGCATTACAATTGGGCCTCCGTATTGGGCTGCAAATATAGCCGATATACCTCCAAGGAATAACCCTTCTAGTATAGAGTAAACTGGTGCAATGTATGCTGAGGTCTTGGGCTTAAATATTATTACTAACGATGTGATAAATCCTCCAATACCACCAATAAGCATCCATGTGTAAACCGATGAAGGGTTCATGCTTTCAAAGAAAATCTTCCAGGTATAAACGGCTCCCAGAATCACAAGTAAAAGCATCAGTAGGGTTTTGTTTACCGTTCCCTGAACGGTCATGGTTTCTGAACTGGATTCAGAAAGGCTTCTAGAAAAAATCCTGTCGCTAAGCGCAGGGTTTGATGATTGCATTAGGCTCATGTTCAAAAAAGAATAATGATTTATGTTTTTACGCTATCAAAATATATGCCTGTGGCTTTATGTGACAAAAAGTCGCTAAAGGTTACTCCTCGGTAAACTCAAATAGGATTTGACTGCCAATCCAGCCGGCGCTTTCGTTGTTTAGTTGGGTTAGCTGTTCTGCAGTTTCAATAACCTTAGCCCTTAGAGTATCGCTTCTTAGTCCTATTTGTCTTAGGGCGTAAGCACATGCGCTTCTGGTTGTGTCGGTTCCTCTTTCTGCAATGCTTTCAATGGTGCCAAGGTATGGTTCAAAAATGCTATCCTTAATGGTTTTGTCGGTGGCTCTTTTCCCTGCAATAATAAGCCCTGCCTTATTAAGCAGCTCATTGTCGCTAAGGCACCACTCAATGCTGCGGGATAGGGCGTACTCTGTAGCCCAGAATAGATTAGAACATACTTGCTCAACAATTTCGGTGTTGGTAAACTCTTCGGACCACTGGTCTATCTGCTCGCCGGTAACCTGGTTGGGATCGTCTATCATTGAGGCAAGGAGCTTACACTCGCGGGCATCCTCCTGAAATAGCATAAGTGCTAGTTGGTGATCGCCCTTAAAGGCTTGGGCAATTTCCTTTAGGTCGTTAACGTTTACTCCGTAGTTAATTTTGTACGATAAACCCATGCGGTTTATGCTATCGGCAAGAATTCCGTTGCGGTATGTTTTAATTAACTCTTTAATCCTAAGTAGATTGGCGCTGCTACTCATCTCTCCGTTTTTTTTGGAAAGATAGCTAATATCAAATTATATAGGATGTTTTTCTACATTTGACATGCATTGGTATGCGTAACCCATTATTTTACGGATGTGGAGTAAGCTAAAGGACTGGTTGGGAACTGATTTTATGGATGGCTTTATTAAGCTGTTCTTTGGCTCTGCTTTTGGGCAGATTTTGGTATTCCTTTCGGGGCCAATATTAGCCAGTTTGTACTCTCCCGATGATTTTGGAACCTACGCGCTGATGTCGTCTGTGGCAGGTTTACTGTCTGTAGTGGCAACGGGTAGTTATGAGTTTGCCATTATTACTGCAAAGAGCGATGGCGATGCCGAGACGCTCTCTGTAGTAGCAATGCTGCTGTCGGTGCTGTTCTCCTTGTTGACTTTTGTTGCTATCCTATTGATGGTTGTTTTGGCAATTCCATGGGGAAGCACCTTGTTGGGGTTTGGTTGGTTGCTAGTTCCAGTGTTTGTCCTTTTGCAGGGTGTTTTTAATACATCAAACTACTTTTTAAATAGGGTACAGCGGTATGGCGCAATATCCAAGGGCCGATTGTTGCGTTCGGTTAGCATGGTTGCAACACAGGTTTCCTTAGGGTTTGCTAAACACGGTTTGGGTTTGTATATAGGTATGCTTGTTGGACATTTTGTTGCTGC
>DHVO01000205.1 GCA_002412705.1 Bacteroidales bacterium UBA5206
ACGACGACCAAGGGTAGTCCTTGTAATTATCGGTAAATCCATGGTGCACTGGGTTTGAGTGGATATAAACAACCAGTTGGCGGAAGTACCGCTCACTATCGACCAGCTTACGGCGGAATGGGCGTTCGAAAAGCGTTCCTTGGCGCCCTCGCTGTTTATTGAGGGCTTTGGCGTAAGCGTTGAATAGATTCGAAAATCGTTTGGAGACCCATAAGGAGTACTTTTCCTCCTTTCCCTTCCCTTCAAGACCTGACAGGTTTTCCAAACCGGTCAGGTCTTCTTTTACTTCCTCCACCTCCTTAATGCGTACCAGCAAATGAAAATGGTTGCCCAACAAGCACCAGGCAAAGGTATCGGCAATGGGGTCGATATGCTCATCGTACTTCCGCAGGAAATACTGGTAATTATCGGGACTATAAAACAAGTTTACCCCATTCACACCCTTGTTGTAAATGTGGTAGTAGTTGCCAGCAATTAGGGGTTGGGTTGTGAACATATTCTTATTCTTTTTACACACTTGACAGGTTTTGGAAACCTGTCAGGTGTGTATTACTATTACTCCTCCCCGCTCCAGCAAAAGTCGTTGTAGGAGCAGTTTCTGCAAATGCCCTTTCTTACCCGTGGCGGACAGCTATCCGATTCTACCAATCGGGCTATCTCTGCAATAACCATTTCAAGCGTTTGCCTATCGGTATCGGTTAGCTCCACCCGTTGCGTTTGTCGCATGGTTGGATACTCCAGCAACCCCGTTACATCAAGCACACCATGCTGCTCAAGCACCCATATGTAGTACTTTACCTGCCACTGGTGCGCCTCCTCAATGCTATCGGAGCGCTTGGTTTCATGAATCACCCGTTGGAACGGGTCGTAAAAATCAATCTTTACGCCACCAACCTCAATCTCGGTAAACTTGTTGGCTCGGCGCTCATAGGTTGTTTCGTGGATAAAACGCCCATCGCTAACAGCCTCGGAGGTATGCTCCATATTTATACCATTGGCAAAAAGCCATAGCTTGCGATGGCAAATCCAGTAGTAGGCGAAGTGGGTGCCAGTTACATTCATATTTCAATTACTTAGACCTGACAGGTTTTGAAACCCGTCAGGTCTTTAAAAACCCTGTCAAGGGTAGGTGGAACAAATTAGTTGCCTAGCTGATTCTCGTAATCAAACGCCATCATTAAGTCAACCAGCCGTTGCTGTGCCTTCTCGAGGGCATCGGCGCTTTCTTTTTTAGTTCTTATATATCCAGATGCCGCCAGTGTAACATAAGATTCTACGCCCAATAACTCTTCCTCTACAATTGGAACAGCCTTCCTGTCATCTTCTTCATGAAGCTTCGCCCTGATGCTATTTGCAATCTTATTGGCATTATCGCTAATTGCAACGGCAAGAGTCTCCATTAAACTAAAGGTTCGTGATTGATTTGACGTTATTGTCCAGTTTACAATAGCATAAGCCAATGCAGGAATAAGTTTTTCTCTTACAGACTTAGGAGCAACCAGACATTTACCAAATACAGTCTCGGTCTCTTTCCATCCATTCTCAATAAGCTTTTGTTCTGTCTCCTTGGTTATCTCAGGCTCAAGAGGGTTTTGGACAACACAGAACAATCGGCGCAAGTCAATTGCCATATCCTGAACAAAAAGTCCATTTGCCCTTTTATTGTCAGGAATCCATTTTCTGCTTAAACTTCTATCCTTACCAACCAATAGTTCTGCTATCTGCTCATCAGAAAGCACCTCCCCCTTCTCATTACGAACAATTACTGCATTATTTGGTCTATCGCTTCTATCGAATGAGATATTTTCAGTTGGAGTTCCTGCTAGTAGCGGGTGCAATCCTCGCATAGCTGAAATAGAGAGGGGGCTTCTGCGTTTTATTGTACGCTCAACACCGCCTTTACCAGCCTTCATCCAGCCACCAAATAATTGGTCGGCACTAGAAGGGTCGCAAGTCGCATACACTTCACCCTCCTTCATCTTTCCATCCTTATCTACATCAAAAAGGAATGTTGTAGGGGCTGGAACCTCATTAATTGCATTGGTCAACGCATCAATCAAAGAGCGCTTAACCTGCTGCCCACTAGAATATGGAACAGCAACCCTAAACTGCGGATCGAAATAGGTCTTTTGTCCATCGGCAACACAAAACACAGTGTGCTCAGCACGCTTTAGTGTTCTAATGTAAATAGTTGTATTCATTGCTTTATATAAATTTATTTTTAGTTAGTATTTAGTTTCGCTCTTGAAATGCGTAGTCGAATTTTAGCAGGACAACAAAGTATCCAAAGTCCTCATTGGTCATAAGATGAACCCTGTCACGAAGCTCTTTGAATAGATTCAGTTTTTCTGAGCCAACATCTTTAATCATAGTACTAAGAGCATCTAAAAACGCCCTTTTTGTTTTAGCCACAAGAAGCTCATTTTTAATTAAATTCCCTCTATCTGTCTTAGTAGTGGCCTTCTTATACTCGTGAAGTGCTGCGGCAACCTCGGCGGTATAGTCTAGAATTTCTTCCTTGTTTTTTGTAATCATAGCAACTAACCATGTTTTAAAGGTTCGAAATGGGATTATATTTTGATTGTAGTCCTTTTGCTCTGCTAGCCTCTGCTTTTCGGCAACATCAGTTTCGGTATCGCCCTTTTTAACTTGCGGCGATGGCTTCGAGAAATCGGGAAACTTTGCCTCTACAAAGTACTTCCTTAACCCTTCTGGTTCTAGAGCTTGTAAACCAATTGCACCAAGTTCACAAGCACGCTTTATGTGAATACCAAAAAGCGTTTCGTAACTTTTGGCATCTTTAAGGGCATTGTTTTCTCCAAAAAGTAATTTGTAGATATGAATTAGCTTACTCCCCTGCTTAAAATGCAAAGGATAAAAGCCAAGGGTTTTATTTGTTTGACCCAAGCCATACACATAAGCAGGAATAATCCTATTGGAATATCGGTTTGACAAGTTAAAAAACAGTAAGCTCCACTTAATTGTGTTTACCTCAATTTTGGATGCATCCTGAGCAAGAATGCCCCCTTCAGCTAATGTTGCAAAATCAAAGTCGGCTCTAAAATCTTCACTATAGAAGTAGTTTAACCACTGTCCATTCCAAGTTACAACCTGATTTCCTCGCATCTTACTAATTGCCTCGTCATTTAAAAAGCGCCGATAGTGCTCCCATCCCTTATAGATATCGAGCAGTATCTGCTCTTCGTTGAAAAGCAACGAAAAGCCACCCGCCACACCCACGCTAAGGCTACTCCCAATCCAAGTTAAGTAAACATCATCATCGGGAATTGCTACCTCAATGTCAGTAACCAGTCCCGAGGTTGTGGCAAACTCCTTCTCCTCCGATGCGGGAAACCCAATGGCAATACTTGCATCACGGTCGCCCTGACCAATCTTTTGATGCAGGTTTTCCAGCTTCTCTAGCCTCTCTTCAGAAGATAAGGTTTCTGGAGATTGCCCTTTTTTCATCTGGACAAACGGGGAGTTTTGCGCCCACATCATATACTTAGGATGGTTGAAGAATAGCTCAAAGTAAACCTTATCAAAAAACTCCTTAGGAGTATAATTCCTTTGGTATTCTCTATTGTATGCGCGCAAAAATGTCCGTCCAATAACTGCTGTTATCATAGGTCAATAGTTATAAGAATTCAAATTTTGAGTAGTTTTCTGGCTTTACTAGGCTTGAATCAAGTCCCAGATCACTGCTATAGGCACGATTGGGTACAATAAAAGGACTGTTCCCTAATTGCAACTGTCGCAACTTTCTGTATCCGTAATTGAATCTTGCAGGAATCTCCATCCCCATTCGGGTCTCATAGTCCGCATCACGGTAGGCAACTTCATCATCTTCCACAATACAGGCAATGCTATCAATTTCCAGTAAATCAAAAAGGATGGACTTATTTCGATGGGTAAGAAAATCGATTCGCCATTTGCCATCCTGCTTAAATACCGAATGCTGTTCTATGTCCATTAAATCAACAAAAGGGAAAACCGCGTCTATCTTGGCTTGCAAATCCCGCTCCCGCAATACCTCTCCCGTGGGCAACACTTCATAACTGCGAACCAAATCTTGCCGCTTGTATGGTTTACAATCAACATCCTTTTCTGAGGGTTGAATAACAAATACAGGCATAGACTTTTCGCTTCTCCGCCGGTTAATGCGTCCAAATCGCTGAATAAGTGCATCCAAAGGGGCTGTTTCGGTCACCATAACATCGAAACTAATATCCAAACTAACCTCAACAACCTGTGTGGAGACAACAATACAAGCTTCAGTTGACGTGTTAAAGCTACCATTTGGACTTCCATCATCATTTAACCCCAGGAGCAGCTTCTCCTTTTGTCCTCTATCACCCCTTTTAAAGCGACTATGCAACAAAACAATAGGGACATTGGGGTAACAATCCTTAAAGTAAACATACTGCGCTTGTGCATTGCTAACCTTATTGCACACCACAAGAACCTTTTTCCTATTTGCAATGGCTTTGGCAACTTCGGTATAGGCATCGCTCCACTCTGGTATTTTATGAACAACATGCCTATCAAACGCATCCAGTTCATCGGCACTAAGCTTCACCTCAAGCACATTATCGGCACCCAATATTTCAATTATCTGGTCGTATAGCGCCGTAGGCATAGTTGCTGTGCCAATATGTATGCGGCAGTTCAAGTGCTTTAGTACTTGTACAACCTTAAATACGATGGACTGGGTTACGCCACTATAGGTATGTATCTCATCAAGAATAATATCGCAACCCTCTAAATCGGCCATGGTCGCCTCAAATCCCTGCAAGCCAAACGCAATAGACGCAATTTGATGTGGAGTAAGTATCTTAATAGCCGAACCCACATGCCCCTGAATTGTCTTCTCCTCATAAGAGTCGCCTTTCACTACTATTTGAGAAGAGGAGTGCAATAGTCTAATGTCTAAATCGGGATTCGTTGGCTCCAAGTCATGCTTCACTCTTTTATACATAGCATTAATGGAAGCCTGAAATGGCAATGTGTAGAACACACGCCCATTGCATCTTCTAAATAAAAAATCGGTTTTACCTGCTCCTGTTGAAGCCACAACAATAGTATGCAGCTTTGATGAATTGGCGTCTTTAAGGGAAAGCGGGAAAAGGGGGTGCTTACGTTCGAAAAAAGCAAGGTTTGGTGCCTTAAACAGCCTATTTACCTGTTCTGAGGTCTTATCGCTTAGTGCCGATGCAAAGTGATCGGCTCCCATAAGTAACCCTTTCCATTTAGAGTACCCTTGCTGCTTAACTACATTGCTACAGTAACTTAAGGCTATTTGGTAGTTAGACGCAGCCTCTTCCAGAGATATTGCTTTGGGTATAATACCAAATCCACTAAGAATCTCAACAGCCAAAGGCATCCATTCACTCCACTTTGCCGCATGAACCTCAAAGGAATCATCGCAATTGTTTTCCAAATCAAGAATCCCCTTTGCTGAGGAGTCATTGGGTGTTTTTATTGACTTATGGTGACCCACCACCATTTCAATTAGCTGCGGATGAATTTTGGAATCGAATAGGGAAAGGAATAGCAACGAGGCAATCTCGTGCCTAAAAAAGCGCTTAGGTCGGACACCATTTAGCTGAGCCTGAAAAACAGGACTTGCTTTGCCTATATCGTGAAGCAGCGCACCAGCCCTTGCAATGGATACATCCATACCCTTTGCTTTTGCAATCGCCTCCGATGCCACCACCACCTGCTCAAGATGCAAAAACAGCGGAGTATTATCGGGCACGCCCTTTGCCCTTATTTGGCTACAGGGAATCATTTTAGTAAACATTCGTTACAGGATTCCCAACGGTTTTCAACCAGCCATACATAGGTTTATTCCCGTCCAATCTATTGTATCCAACCATAAAGGAATTCTCCGCTTCCTCCATAATCAGTTCGAAACCACGGAAAGTCTCCTCGTCGGAATCCAGTTCAGCCTCCTCTACTTGAAGAATTTCCTCATCGGGGTACAAGATATCTTCATTTCGTGCAAGGCAAATATGCTGGCTACATGCAACCTTAGCATCTTCAATACTATCAAAAGCCAACCAAAGCACAGGATTAATAAGCACACCACGAACAAGTATTGCATATGGCCGCTCATACGTTCTATTTTTTGCAGTTCCTTTTGCATTCCAGCCTCGTGGCTGAATCTGCTCCTGCTGTTGCGATATACCAGAGTATGATAGCCTATGACGTTTGATTTTATATATCCCAAAGTCCTTACCAAGCAATTCTGGAAAAAGTTTTCGCTCAATACCAGCAACTATTGATGGTGTCAAAAACTGCTGGCTATAAGTTTCACTATCCCTTACTGCTGTCCAAGGCTTAATAAAGCCAAATGGTCCAGAATATTTTACTACATACACCATATATCAATTATTAAGTTAATACCCTTTCTGCTAAAAATCGAATCCATTTCAAATAAGATTCTTGAGTGCCTATTAAATAACAATCACCCCAATAAGAGGGCTCTAATATGGAATTACAGCTATAAAATTCCTCAAAAGTCTCGAACTCATTTTTCAAACAACAAACAACATAAGCCTCACTATCAACGGAATCCAAAAGCACACCTTCATAATTCACCAGATTGATCATATTTGATTTTTTTTTACAAATATAATCACTTTCCATAAGAATATAAATCTCTAAATAAATATTCCGTGTTAATTATACCATAAAAAATTCTTACATTTGCATTCTCAATCAATCGCACCTAACAGGAATTGAAATTAAGAGTATAATTCTCTTGACTAAGGGGGGCTGTCCTAATTCTTGGGGCAGCCCCTATTTCAATCACCGAAATCAGAACTCCCCCTAACGAAACACTGCTACTTTATTGCACCAAAGCCAATTCCTGTTGAATTGCCCAGCCCTACATTCCAAGCAAACAACTTGGTTTCGGGCTTCCCTTCAATACTCAAAGAACACCAGCTACAACGATTTTTAACTCCGTTGTAATCAATTAGCTTCGAACTGGCTTTTGTGTAGGCTTTATCAAACTTTATAGAAAGGGTTTCGTCAATCAGGCCTACCAACCCCATCTTAGTTTTTAATGTTTCTTCCAGAAAAGCGCCTGCCCTCTCGTCATCGTATAAAATGTGCTCCACACGGTCACCGTTCTTTCTCTTCACAAAAACAGGAGAT
Source organism: Bacteroidales bacterium UBA5206 (assembly GCA_002412705.1). Classification (GTDB taxonomy): domain Bacteria; phylum Bacteroidota; class Bacteroidia; order Bacteroidales; family Tenuifilaceae; genus UBA5206. Next base: position 7,165 of record DHVO01000205.1, read on the forward strand.
GCATTGTAAAAAAGGGTTCGATTAGACAAGTCGGGATCATCCTGCAACAGAATTTCATCAACTGTCAACCCATAAAACATAGAGGGACTAGACTGAACACCATTGATAAGAGCCCTTATCAGATCAGGGTTATGAGCACTAAAAAACATCGTTGCTCCTTCAGTAAAACGAAGCCCCTCTTTGGTTGCTAGCCCGCCTTCCAGTTGAGAAAAAGAGTATAGAGAAACATTTCCATGCTCCTTATTCCAACCTAACCATTTATGAATTGAACCTGTTAATAATGGTAAATGATTATAAGGCAAAACTTCACTTGTTGCTTTTATTTTCAAATACGCTCTCATTGAAATATTATTAAGTTATTATCATACCTCACGCAGGGAAACGCTCTATATCCAAAGCATCAACCAACAATTTGCTCTAAGTAAACCACTAGGAGTAGTAACCATATACTGCTCTTTTATATTTTTTTTTGCAAAGTACATTGCCGTTGTGTCAACCTATGACAATGCACTAATTTTTTTCTTTTTAATCCTATCCTTTTTGCAGCAGATGTTGAATAATTGCTATTAAATCCTTTTTATCCCTTTCTTCTATCCTTTTCAACCATAAAGTCATAGCAGTAGCTGCTCTATAAAAGTAGAAACACTTTTTATAGATTACAAGTAAAGTTCTCCTAAAAAATGAGAAAACCGACAGGTGTCCCAGCCCTGTCAGGCGTTTAATGACTTACAGTACTACCGCGCCCCAAACTCCAACAGCAGCTCAGGATTTTTCTCTAGGGCGTTGCCTACAACTACCATGGTGGCACCGGCTTGGTAGGCTGCATGCAGCTGCTTTGCTGAGCGGATACCACCGCCAACAATTACAGGAACGGTTACGTTACGACACACTGCCGCAATAAGTTCATGCGGAACGGGGTTTGCTGCGCCACTTCCCGCCTCAAGGTATATGGCTTTTAGCCCTAGCTGCTCGCCAGCAAGGGCTGTAGCTACGGCAATATCTATTTTGGCGGAGGGAATGGGCATGGTGTTGCTCATGTACTGCACCGATGTTGCTACGCCACCATCAATAAGCATGTAGCCAACGGGTATTACCTCTATACCGCTGCGCTTAAGCGCTCCTGCAACGTGCACATGATTACCTATAAGAAAGTCGGGATTGCGCCCCGATATAAGCGATAAAAGAAAGATGGCATCGGCACTGGGTGCAAAGTGCATAGCGTTACCAGGGAATAGCACTACAGGAATGTGGGTTTGCTCCTTTACTAACCTAACAGCAGCATCGGTATCGCCATCAACAAGGCTACCACCAACCATTACAATGTTTGCCTTTGCCCTAGTGGCATTGGCAAGCGTAAGGCTTAGCGTTTGCGCATTAATCTTGTCGGGGTCAATAAGCACTGCAAGCAGTCGCTCGCCATTGCTATATCCTTCCTGTAGCTGTTGTAAAAGAGGCATTTTTAATAGTTAAAAGATGAAAAAGTTAAAAGTTAAAAGATGAAGGATAAAAAAAGCTAAAGGATGATCCATGTGCACTGCCATCTCTATGTAACCCGTAACTAGTAACCTGTCACCAAACTATCACCAATCAGTCATTAGCCATTAGCCAAAGATATCACCACCATACACTAAACACCAGACACCAAACACTAAACACCCCTATATGCCAGAACAAGGCAATAATCATTAAAAAACTTGTAATAGATGCTCACCGGCATCCACTGCCCGTTGTCCTCTACATGGGCAATGGTTTCACCTTCTTGCATCAATGGGCTAACCTGTTGCAGGTTCATTTGTGTGGCAAAAACCTTTCCCGTGTTGCCCTGCATTTTGTAAATAGCCTCCTTGGCGCACCACACAAGTGCCATTTGCTGCTGGTTTTTGGGGTTCACCCACTCAAGTTCCTGCTCCGATGCATACCTCCCGAGCACCTTAGCAAAGTTACGCTTTAGCTGCTCAACATCAACACCCAATGTAAGCGTTGCGCTCTTAGCAACAGCCACTGCTCCCATGGTATGCGAGAACGAGATACGGGTATCGGAGTTTTGCAGCATTGGCTCACCATGTTGGCTGTAAACAATATCGCCACTAACACCCATTTGTCTGGCAAGGATACGCGTGGCCAACCACTCCGAACGCCTAACGGAGTTAGAGTAGCCTTTGCACTCCAGCATCATCCTATCGGGTTCGCTGGCCATTGCCAGCAGCTCCGCCTCCGACTGGGAGTAGAACCATAGCCCCACATCGCACCCATTAATGGTAAATCGGCAATGAGAGCTCATATTTACTTCCAGCTAAGGGTTTCAATAAAGCGTACAACATCCTGACTAAAAAAACGGATGGCAGGGTCCAGTGAGTCCTTATTGGGCTCCACATTAAAGTAAAGTGCACCACGCAAAAAGTGGTGGGTGGAGTCGGTTACAAAGAACTGCATTGGGCTGGCCGCATCGCCCTTAATCTGGTACAACATGCCATAAACGCGCCGTTCGGGGTTACTGTAAAACTGCTCGGTAATGGCATCGGCCTTTACTGTATGCTTGTAAACCAGCTCACGTCCATCCTCTAAAAGCATATCGGCATTGCCCTTAATGGGCTTGTAGCTTATGTGCACCTGCGCTTTGTACCCTTTAAAAACCAGGTTGAACCAGTAAGGCTCTGCTCCTGGCTCGGTATCGGGAACAAAAGTTGCGTAGGTTGGATACTCAAAGCTAAAAGGATATGTAGAGTCGAACTGCTGGTAGGTTTTTTCGGGGAAATCGATTCTAAAATACCCCCGTGGCTTAGGCACAGGGTTGGAACCACAGCCCAACAGCACTAAAAATGGGATTGTACAAAGGGATAAAAGTATAGCTCTTCTCACGGTCATTTGCACTAGTTTTGGCTGTCAATAGTTACGTTTACCTTACGAATTCGCCTATTGTCAACGGCATCAATCTTAAAGCTAAACTGTTTATGGGTAACCACCGAGTTTTTGGGTGGGATTTGTCCTGTTATCTCAAGTATAAGCCCAGCAAGTGTTTCGGCATCGCCACGCACATCGTCAAAAATCTCATCGTCGCAGTTTACCACTTTGCAAAAGTCGTTTAGCAGTATTTTACCCTCAAACAAGTAGGTGTTATCGTCAATTTTGCTGTATAGCGCAATATCCTCATCGGACTCATCGGATATTTCGCCCACAATCTCCTCCAGAATATCCTCAAGGGTTACAATACCACAGGTTCCGCCGTACTCATCTACCACAATGGCAAGGTGAATGCGCTGCGACTGGAACTCGGCCAGTAGATCCGATATCTTTTTGCTCTCGGGCACATAGTAGGGCTTACGCATAAGTTCCTGCCAGTTAAAGCTGTCGGCTTTTTCTATGTGCGGAAGTAAATCCTTTACGTAAAGTATTCCCTTTACGTCATCAAACGTTTCGTCGTAAACGGGGATTCGGCTGTAGCCCGACTCTACCACAATGGACTTAAGCTTATCGAATCCTGTTTCAACATCAACGGCAACAACATCAAGGCGCGCCTTCATAATCTCCCTAACCTCGGTATTTCCAAAGGAGATAATGCCCTTAAGTATTTTTCTATCCTCAGGATGCTGTCCGGAGCTCATCTCAATGGCATCGCTAAGCTCATCAATAGATATATTTCTACGCTGAACTAGGCGCTTGCTAATATTAGCAGGGCTTACCTCGAATAGCGACACAAGAGGCTTAAACACCTTTTCCAGAATCCAAACGGGGTAAACGGCAAAACGAGCAAACCCAACGGAGCGTGCCGAAGCCAGTATTTTGGGAATAATTTCGCCCGCAAACAGAACCACAAACATGGCTATAAGCACCACTAATACATTGGCACCTGTAGTCCACGAACTTTGGGGAACAACCACATGGTAAAGCGTAAAGAATAGCACCACAAAAAGCACATTAAGAATAATGCTTATTACCCTTATTGATGCAAAAAGGCGCTCGGGCTGTTCCAACAGCTGCTCCACCAGCCGGTTGGTTCTAGGGAACTTATCGCTAAGTCTAGCGGAATCGGACTGCGATAGGGAGAAAAGGGCAACCTCGCCACCAGAAATTATTGCAGAGAGGAATAGCAAGGCAAACAGGGAAAGGGTTATAAGGAGCGCCTCTACTCCAAAAGAATTAAGCTGCAGAGCCTGCACAAGGGGGTCGGCTGTTGAGGAAAGTGATGGTTCCAAAATATTATGAATTAATTAACACTTAGCTGCCAATAAGGCGCTTAATCTACACAAAAGTGCGCGTTTAAGCAAATGGCATCAACCAATTGCCTCAATTGGAGTGCTCCAATTGAGGCAATTTAGTTTTATTACTTGCAAATGTAATACTAAAATGGCAAATCGTCGGGTTCTGGCATTGGAGCCTCAGGTGCCGATGCAGCAACAGGAGCGTATGCTTCTCTGCTTTGCGAACCAGAATCGCCAGCCGATGCACCTGGAGGAGGCCCTAGAAAACGGAAGTTCTGAGCATCAATCTCGGTAATATAGCGCTTATTACCGTCCTTATCGTCGTACGAGCGGGTTCTAATTCTACCCTCAACAAATAGCAACGAGCCTTTTTTTACATACTTCTCGGCAATATCGGCCAAACCACGCCAAACAACAACATTGTGCCATTCGGTAAGGGTTTGCTTATTACCACTTTTATCGGTATAGGTTTCATTGGTTGCCAATGGGAAGCTGGCAACAGTTGCACCATTGTCTAAATGGCGAACATCGGGATCTTTACCAACGTTTCCTACTAAAATAACTTTATTAACTGACATCTCTATTAAGGTTTTAAGTTAGTACTCATTAAATATACAACTAAACAGGTTACAGCGCAAGTTGAAAAATCACGATTCGCCCATTTAATCATTGTGCATCAAGGCAATGCCCAAACCACATCACAGCCCACACGCAGGAACTAATCGCCTGTATTTGTCCCGTGAAAATACACACTTGCGGGCTCTGCCGCAAGGAAAGAATCAATTAATCTGGGAGTAGAGAGATTGGAAAGCGTACCCATTGGTGCCTTTTGGTACTTGCTTTTAAGGGAATAGGGAACAACGGTAAGCTCCACAATAAAAAAACGTGCGTTTATGGTTTGATGGCTCAACTTATGCTTAAACACTTCCGACACGTACCTTACCACCACATCGCCTTTACCCACAACCTCAACCCACTGGGGCAGCACCATAATGGCTTCGGGGGCAAGCATCTCCTGCGTTTCAATAAGAGGAAACTCATACAGGGAGTTCCAAATATCGCTGGCCTCTCGCCTATTTATATAGGTGTTCCCGGCGTGTTTCACCATAATGTAGTTAAAGAACCTATCCTTAGGAATAAGCTTTTTCCCCTTAACAGGCAGCTGGTCTATAAGGTTGTTTCTGTAAGCGTAGCAAATACCAACAAAAGGGCACTCGTTACAGTTAGGGCTACGGGGCACGCATTGCAAGGCACCAAAGTCTAGCAAGGCTTGATTAAAGGTATCGGGAGCCTCTTTATCCATTAGCTCCATTACCAGCTGATGAAACTCCTTTTTGCCGCCAGCAGTAAACGGCGAGGCAAACACACCAAAAATACGAGCCAAAATTCGGTACACATTACCATCAATTGCTGGCACCTGCTGTTTAAAAGCAAAGGAAGCAATTGCCCCTGCCGAGTATGGGCCTAAGCCCTTTATGGTAATAAGCTGGTTGTATGTACTGGGCAGCTTACCGCCAAAACGCTCCATTACCATTTGCGCACCAGCCTGCATATTGCGGGCACGGGAATAGTAGCCTAGCCCTTGCCACACCTTCATAAGGGCATCGAGAGGAGCCTCGGCAAGTGACTGAATAGTAGGGAAAGCCTCAATAAACCGTAAATAGTAGTCCAACCCTTGGGCAACGCGCGTTTGCTGGAGAATCACCTCCGACACCCAAATATGGTATGGGTCAGAAGTTTGTCGCCAGGGTAGTACACGGGCATTTTGCCCATACCATTTAATAAGGATGCTCTTAAAATCCATAGAATCAAAACTAAGCGATGTTTCAATTGCTCAAAAATAATCTAAACCTTTTTCTTTTATAATCAGAAAACAGTTATATTTGCAGTCCGAATTTCAGAATTCAACTCTAATCATTTGATAATTAAAGATTTTTAAAAATGACAAAGGCAGATATCGTTAACGAGATTTCCAAGAATACCGGAATCGAGAAAGTTACTGTTCAGAAAACCGTTGAGGCTTTCATGGAAACCGTAAAGGACTCTCTTGTAAAGGAGAAAAACGTTTATCTAAGGGGTTTCGGTAGTTTCATCGTTAAGAAGCGCGCAAAGAAAACCGCTCGTAACATCTCTAAGAACACCACCATCATCATTCCAGAGCACTTTATTCCTTCTTTCAAGCCTGCTAAAACCTTTGTAAACAAGGTTAAATCGCACATCAAGAAGTAATTTCTAGGAAACCCATATTTTAATACTTAAAACATTACAATCATGCCAAGCGGAAAGAAAAGAAAGAGGCATAAAATGGCTACTCACAAGCGTAAAAAACGTCTTCGTAAAAATCGCCATAAAAAGAAAAAATAGTCCTGTATTAACCTACAGGTACATAGTTTAACCACTGCCAACCTAAAGACCCATTGCGGCTCTTTAGGTTGGTGTGTTTGTAGTAAACCTACCTTACATGTAAATTCAAAACCACGTAATAGTGAATATTGAACTGGTAATTGATGTCCGAACATCTGAAATTGCGCTTGCTCTGTTGGAAAACAAGCAACTTGTTGAGCTCAACAAGGAACGCAACAATGTTCAGTTTTCGGTTGGCGACATCTATCTCGGTAAGGTAAAAAAAATCATGCCCGGTCTAAACGCAGCCTTTATCGACGTGGGGTACGAGAAGGATGCCTTTTTGCACTACCTAGACCTGGGACCACAGTTCCAATCGTTTAACAAATCGCTACAAGCCGCCCTTTCTAAAAAAGGGAAAGTAGTGCCCGTTTACAAGTCGAAACTTGAGCCTGATATAGACAAGAACGGGAAAATTGGCAACATTCTTACAACGGGGCAGCCCATTCTGGTACAGATAGCGAAGGAGCCTATCTCAACTAAGGGGCCTAGGCTTAGCTCCGAAATTTCCATTGCTGGCCGCAACATAGTTCTTCTCCCCTACTCCGACAAGGTTTCCATTTCTCAGAAGATTGCTTCTCAAGAGGAGCGCAAGCGCCTTAAGCGCTTAATGGAAAGCATTATTCCTAAAAACTACGGAGTTATTGTTAGAACTGCTGCCGAAGGGAAAAAAGTTGCTGTGCTCGACGCAGAACTTAGAGGCCTCATTAAAAAGTGGGAAACCGCTACAGAAAAAATTAAAGGCTCACCTATTCCTGGGCTCCTAGTTAGCGAGCTCAAGCGTACTTCGGCTATCCTTAGGGATATGCTTAACGTTTCGTTTAACAGCATACACGTTAACGACGAGAGCATTTACAACGAGGTGCGCGACTACATTAATACAATTGCTCCTGAGAAGGAGAAGATTGTAAAACTTTACACGGGTAATGTTCCCATCTTTGACCACTTTGGCATTGAGAAGCAGATAAAAAGCGCCTTTGGTAAAACCGTTTCCTTTAAAAGCGGGGCTTACCTTATTGTGGAGCACACCGAGGCACTTCATGTTATTGATGTTAACAGCGGCAATAGATCGAAGGCCGGAAACGACCAGGAAACCAATGCCCTTGAGGTTAACCTTGCTGCTTGCGATGAGATTGCAAGACAGCTAAGGCTTCGCGATATGGGCGGTATTATTGTTGTTGACTTTATCGACATGCACCAAGCTGAGAATAAACAGCTGGTATTTGACAAGATGAAGGAGGTTATGGGCAAGGACCGAACCAAACACAACATTTTACCCCTAAGCAAATTTGGGCTTATGCAGATTACTCGCCAGCGCGTTAGACCCGAAATGCACATTAACACTCTTGAAAAATGCCCTACATGCAAGGGTTCTGGCGAGGTTAGCCCTACAGTGTTACTCGATGAGCTCGTCGAGAACCAGCTTAGCTTCATTGTTCGGGAGAAGGGGATTAGCAACGTTACCATTAAGCTTCACCCATACATTGCAGCTTACCTTAACAAGGGATTCATTTCCCGCCGAATTAAGTGGATGTTCCGCTACAAGTGCCGACTAAGGATTGTTCCCATTTCGTCGTTCACATTCTTGGAATATCACTTCTTCGACAATAACGATAACGAGATAGAATAAGCCAACCGAATCCCGCTGCCAGGCAGCGGGATTTTTTTATTTCCCCCGCGCCCATTAAACCATTTTAACATTAACCGCTCTATGCTATAGCAAACATGGAAATATTTGCATAAAACCATACATTGTTTGTAATTTGCACCAGTATTGGGCTCTTAGCTAAAATGTTTAACCACTTAGTAATGTTCACAATGCAACTTGTAGCTGCAAAATCCATGACGTGAAACATTTTTGTACAGAGAGTGTTATTCCGTTTGTAATGATAAATTTGCGGGCACACCTTAATCGATTTAGAAATTAAAACAACTAAATAGTAACCAAACAAAGCCACAATGAAACTAGTATCACGAGTAATTCTAGGGTTATTCCTTGCTCTGTTTGCATGGCAAACAGCTAGTGCTCAGGTTATGGACCCAATACGTTGGAAGTTTGAGGCCAAAAAGATCGACAGCAAAAAGTACGAGGTGGTATTTAAAGCCACTATTGATGCTGGTTGGCACCTTTACTCAACCACACTTCCAGAAGGGGGCCCAATTCCTACATCGTTCAATTTTAGCAACCCACAAGGCTTCCAACTTGTTGGATCCATTAAGGAGCTGGACAAAGCCAAAAAGGAGCACGATGAGATATTCGACATGGATGTTACCTACTTTGATGGTACAGCCACCTTTGTACAAGAGGTTGAGCTAACCGCCGAGGCCAATACAACAGCATCGGGAACCATTGAGTACCAAGCCTGCTTTGAAGATAAGTGCCTTTTCCTTGAAAAGGACTTTAGCATGAGCTTAGGCGACTTTAAGGCAGCAGCCGTAGCCGAGGAAAAACCTGTTGAGAAAACCAGCGAACCAGCAAAGGAAGAAGAGGGCTCATCGCTTTTGGTATTCTTCTTTATTTCGTTTGCTGCAGGTTTAGCCGGACTGCTTACCCCCTGCGTTTTCCCAATGATCCCCATGACTGTATCGTTCTTTATGAACAAGCAGGGCAATAAGCTCAACGCCATTGTAAACGCACTGGTTTTTGGATTATCGATTATTGTAATCTACACTGGCATTGGATTCCTTGTATCGCTTACCAGCATGGGAGCTAGCTTTGCCAACGACATCACCTCGCACTGGATAACCAACGCCATCTTCTTTACCCTGTTCATTGTTTTTGCCGCTTCGTTCTTTGGCTTGTTCGAGATAGTACTACCGGGCAACCTGGCCAACAAAACCGACAGCAAAGCAGATAAGGGCGGATTTATTGGCTCGTTCTTTATGGCGCTAACTACCGTTATTGTTAGCCTATCGTGCGTTGGACCTATTGTGGGCTCTATTCTTGTAGAGGCTGCTGCAGGAATTGGTGCAAAACCTATAATAGGGATGTTTGGTTTCTCGCTAGCCTTCTCTATCCCATTCACGCTATTCGCCATATTCCCATCGTGGCTAAATGCTCTTCCCAAATCGGGAGGCTGGATGAACTCTGTTAAGGTGGTGCTTGGCTTTATTGTACTTGCCTTCTCGCTTAAGTTCTTAATGGTTATAGACCAGAACTACCATTGGGGATTCCTTACCCGCGAAGTTTACCTATCCATTTGGATTGCCATATTCCTATTACTAGGCCTTTACCTATTGGGTAAAATAAGGTTCGAGATGGACTCTGAGGTTAAGCACATAGGATTCTTTAGAATGCTTATGGCAGTGGCCTCATTCTCATTTATGATTTACCTTGTACCCGGACTGTTTGGCGCACCCCTATCGGGAATATCAGGGCTACTTCCTTCTCGCGCAAGCCACAAGTTCGATCTAGCAACTATGATAAGCCAAGCTAGCCTTAACTCGGGCAAGGTTAGCGATAAAAAGGCGCTTTGCGAGGAGCCTAAGTACGCCGATTTCCTTCACCTACCTCACGGTTTGCAGGGCTACTTTGACTACGAACAGGCATTAGCTTGCGCTCGCGAACAAAACAAGCCGCTGTTTATTGATTTTGTTGGTCACTCCTGCTCAAATTGCAAGGAGATGGAAGAAAAGGTTTGGAGCGACCCAAGGGTTCTAGAAAGACTTAGGAACGACTTTATTATTGTAGCACTATACGTTGACGAGCGCTTTGAACTACCCGAAAACGAATGGGTTACCTCTACCGTTGACGGCAAGGTGAAAAAGACAATCGGTAAAAAGAACTCCGATTTCCAGATTTCGCGCTTTAACATGAACGGTCAGCCATACTATGTAATTCTTGGCAATGGGGAGCAAGTTCTTACCGACCCATTTGGCTACAATACCGATACCGAAGCATTTATTGAATTTCTTGACAAAGGGAAAGCAGCCTTTAGCGCAGGACTTAGTAGCAAAGTAACAATAAGCGGAAGTATGTAAAGGTACGTTAGATGATTTGCATCTTTAAAAAGATATTCACCTATAAGAAAGAGGGTGTCCGTTACTTTGGGACACCCTCTTTCTTTTTATGCTATTTGAAATGCAAAATTACTGCATCTTACTCATATTCGCATCAAACTAAAATACAGCGAATTAAACTTTTGCAACTTAGGCAATATGACACTCAAGGTAAATCCCACCTGTTCGGGGCAGATAGTTTGCATACATTGCCGTGGGCAAATTCGTATTGCTCATAACCCACGGTTATCGAAGTCTCACCACTTCGTGGCTATAATTTAGATGGTAGATAAAGCCTGAAAGGCTTAACTCCAGATAAACCTTGGTGAAACCGAAGGAACAAGAAGGTGCGTCTAGATGCGCCCCGAAGGGGTGCTACTTTTTTGCAACAAGAGAAACTGAAGTTACGCTACTACTTGGCACGGTACTAACCTTAAACAATGCTACATCAAAATAAGCTAAATTGATTTTGTACGGTAAACAATGCAAACATCAGAGGTGATGCTTATCAGAGTCAGGAACTCTTCTTTCGCATCAGCACCCGTGATAGCAGGAGAAGCAGGAACAGTGCCGATACAAGCGTTGCAATACGCCCAATAAAATCGCCATACACCGCATAAAATGTAAGCTGAGTATTGGCCTTTATTGTACCCAATATGCTTCCCCGCTTCCACCAGCCCAGAGAGTCTAACACCTCGCCACGCTGGTTAATAAATGCGGAAATACCTGTATTGGCCGAACGGGCAATTGAACGACGCATCTCTATGGCCCGGATACTGCTATACGATAGGTGCTGCTTATAACCTGGCGTATCTTTCCACCATCCATCGTTTGTAACTACAAATATTAGGTTAGCGCCATTGCGGATATAACCCGCTAGGTACTCGCCAAAAACTGATTCGTAACAAATTACTGGTGCTACAGCAAATTGCTTGTCATGCGACACAAAAACACCACGGTTCTGCTGTGTACCCAAACTACCAACCACTCCACCTAAATCAATAGATAGTCGCTCTAGCATTTTAAAGTACTTAGGGTATGGCATCATTTCAACCCCAACAACGAGCTTAGATTTGTGGTACACTTGGTAATCTCCAGTTGTATCTATCTGTATGGCTGAGTTAAACCTATCGTACAAATAGCCCTCTTGCATTGGGTACTTTCTAGCCGTAGGAGGCACAGTATCGCGCACATCGTAAAGCCTAAGGGTTGTAGCACCCGATACCCACTTTACCCTAGGGTGCGAATCAACAAAATTGCGAAACCGAGCAATGGTAAAGTTTTGGTCAATGGAACTCTCCCATATCCTATCGTCAATAGCCGTTTCGGGCGTAACAACATAATCTACATCGGCGGTAACCCCTTGCTCCGCAATATCCAGCATAAGGTCAACCTGTTGGTCGTTTGTCATGCCAGAGAACTTCTCTCCATAGGGGTCAATATTGGGTTGAATCACCAGTATTTTTGCCACACTACCCTTCTCCTTATAGCTATGGAATAAGCTTAGGGAGTAGATTGCAGGAGCAGCTATGAGCACAGCAAATAGCACAACATAAAACCAGCACCACCTTGACTCCTTCTTCAAATACGAATCAACAGCATAGTAAGCAGCTACGTTCCCTATAAGCACCCAAAGCGAGCCGCCTAGCACTCCAGTAAATTCGTACCATTGTATAACCTTTACCTCCTGCCCAAAGGCATTGCCTAGGGTTAGCCAAGGCCAAGCAACCTCAGAATTATGAAAAAACTGCTCGTAGGCAATCCAAATTGCCACAAATGCAATTAGCCCCATTCTGTCGCCAAATCGTTTGCGCACGCTATGCGATAGTTGAAACGCTATAGCCATTAGAAAGGCGGTAACAAAAAAAGCAAAAATGCCTCCCCCCACCGTAGCATGGCAAATCCACCATGTAGCAATGGCCGACCACACAAAAAATGCTAAGAAGACGGAAAAGAAAGTGTAACGCCAGCGTCTGTTCTCCTTAATCCACTTATCGCCTAAATACAACAAGGGAACAAACCCAATAAAAAGAGGCCATGCAGGAACAGCCTCATACCAAGGTGAAGCCAACAAAACGCCAGCCAACACAAGAACTAAAATACGAACCGCTTTATGCATCTATACTATTTTTCGTTTTCACAAAATGAGTGTCAAATATAATCCATTAACATCTTAAGTAGGCTAAAGAAACGTTAATTGTGGCGTTTACACCTAGCCGAAAGCAGCTCAAAACCCAAGTATATGTTTAATGATAGTGAAAACACCATAAACTAACTCTTAAAATTACTTAAAGATGGTTGAGAGGATGGCTTCAATTATTATCTTTACAGCTTGTATAAAAAAATGGGCAAGAAATAACTCATGGCTTTAACACTTCTGATTAAAGGGATAATTGTAGGGCTATTAGCATCAATTCCGCTTGGACCAATTGGAGTAATTTGCATACAGCGAACAATTAACAAAGGACGAATAAGTGGCTTTTTTTCCGGTATCGGAGCAGCCACAGCCGACACAATATTTGCAGCCATTGCTGGCTTTAGTTTATCGTTTGTTATCTCCTTTATAGAAGAGAAACAACTCTATTTTCAAATTATTGGCGGAGCACTAGTAATCTTTTTAGGCATTAAGATTTTTTACACAAACCCCATACAGCAGCTTCGCAGGCACAAGAAAAAGAAGAACAGCTTGCTTGAAGATTTCCTTTCGGTTCTGCTGCTAACCATTACAAACCCTCTTGCTGTATTCCTATTTATAGCGCTATTTGCTACACTTAAAATTGTTAACGACAGCAGCAACATGGTTCACTCAACCATTGTATTGGGCGGCGTTTTCCTAGGTGCAAGCCTATGGTGGTACACGCTAAGCTCCCTTGTTAATATGTTTAGGGCAAAGTTCCGCCTAAAGCAGCTTTGGTGGATAAACAAAATTGCAGGCGGAGTTATATTTGTACTAGGCATTGTTGCTATAATAGACGTAATAAAGAATATTTACTTTAGTTAGGGATTTTAATCCACGAAAACTTCGGGTTTGGCCATTTTCTTACATTCATTTTTCCTATATTTAGGATTGGTATAATTTTGACCTAAGCGCATTCCCATTGGCCTACGGCGTCTATATACCAATGAGTTACAACAACCAAACCGATAGTACTAATTACTAAATATTCAATGCCATGAAGCTGGCCAACCAAATTCTTAAGTTTTGCTGTTTTAGAGGCGATTTAACCGACAAGGAAAAACTGGTTAAACTGGTGATGCTTAACCTAATGAACATTACCATGTTCGTTTTTTTTGTATCGCAAGCCATTATTCTTGTTATTAACTCAGAAAGCCTGGCCATAGCAGTTGCATACTTTGCTTCGGCTCTATTCCTGTTAGCGTCGTTCTTCTTAGCATCAACACAAAAGCAAACCTTAGGATTTAGCTTTGCATCAACAATTGTTGTAGCCCTAATGCTTTTAGGGGGGCTTACTGTTGGTAGCGTTGGAAGTTTTGGAGCACTAATGGTTGGTCTGTTCCCCATTTTTATAATAGGTATTCTTGGTATGGGAACTGGAAGCGTGGTATTTATTTTAGGCTTTCTCTTACTGTCCTCCATGCTACTTTTTATTCCTCTAGAGCCCTTTGTTAATTTCACAACCCCAATATCAAGTAAGTTCATCTTTGTTCTTACCTATATAATAGGAGCGTTTGTTGCCATTATAATAGAATCGCTGCGCTACAGAATATTATCGGAAGTAGAGCGTAAAATGCTAGACCAAAAGAACTCCAACAGGCTTAAGGAAGAGTTTATTGCAAAGCTATCGCACCAAATTAGAACCCCGCTTAACAACATAATGGTTATTGCCAACATTCTTAACAACTCAGAACTTGACGATAAGCAGCGGGATATGATAGACACAATTCATGCCTCTACCAACAACCTAGTGAACGTTGTAAACAGCATGGTTGAGATATCGAATGTTGATTTACGCGAAAGTGGCACATACAGCATTAACTTCAACCTACACAGTACAATACAGAGTACACTTAAGCTATTCACGGCACAAAACGCCAACAATGTAGATTTTAGCCTGAAGATTGATGAGAGCATACCCAAAACGCTCAATGGCGATCCTGTTAAAATAAAACAGATATTCCTTAACCTAATTGAAAACATCCTTAAGAACAAAAGCAGTAACAAAACTGCCATTGAGATTAAGGTATCAAAGGTGAAGGAATCGGCCGACAACATTGAACTTTACTACGAAATAAGAAGTAACAGAGCCATTCTGCTCCCTGTTGATCATGAGCATAGCCAGTTTATCACCAACGAAACCACCTACTCATCGGCATCAACACAAATATACATTGAGCTGCTGGAGCTAAACATCACACAGAAACTTATTGAGAGTAATGGAGGAAAGCTTAGCATCAACCTATCGCAAGATGCTGCACAGTTCTCGTTCCCATTCTCCTTAAAAAAGGTGTACAGCAGCATCGCAGAATCCTCGGCACCAACAACCGATACGTCGAATGATACCGAGGCTCAGCCAAAAACGGAGAGGGCAAAAACAGTATCGTCAGTAAACCTAGAGAATGCAAATGTTCTGCTAGTTGAGGACAATCTAATTAACCAGAAAATTGTTGTGCTTAGCCTCAAGAAGATTGTAAAGAACATTGAAATTGCCAACAACGGCAAAGAGGCTCTCGATAAGTTTGGAACAAGTAAGTACGATATCATCCTAATGGATATTCAAATGCCAATTATGAATGGTATTGTTACAACAAAAAAGATTCGCGAGATTGAGTCCAGCACCAACAGCCACACACCTATTATTGCCATTACAGCAAATGCATTACTTGGCGATAGAGAAGAGTGCCTTGCAGCAGGTATGGACGACTACATTAGCAAACCATTCCAAATTGAGGTGCTTATTCAGAAAATGAGAAATCTGCTTAAGGTTAACGAGAGCTAGCACACAGAGCATTAGCTTGGAATGTGGCTCTCTTACTACACTTTTTTATGTGTAGAGCAATGGCAATGATAGACTAAGCTACAGTAAACTCCAAGAAAATATCCATAGTACATAAAAAAGCGGCGGTTACTGGAATAANNTAACCGCCGCTTTTTATTAAACCATTATGTTAATTGTTTAGTCCTGGTTGTTCTGTGATTGATTAACCTCTACATGTTGATTATCGGATTGGGTTATGCCGCAAGTTAAATCGGGGCGTAGCCCAACAATAAGAATATCGTCAACCTGTTCAAGTTTTCCCCTCCACTCATTAATACTCTCCGATAGAATTTGGCGTTGCTGCTCTAGAGGTAANNGTATGAATATTAAGCAAAAGGTGTCTAAAGCGCCTAAACTTATACTTTTTACCCTCGGGGCCACCAAACTGATCCACATATCCGTCGGTAAATATGTAAAGCATATCGTTAGCTTCCACCTGAATAATATTATTGGCAAAATTCTGGGTCTCGGGGTCGGTTCCCATTCCTACAGAACACCTATCACCCTTTATTTCAACCAGTTTGCTATTCCTAATAAGGTACAGGTTGCTAAATGCCCCTGCAAACTGGAGGGTTTTCTGTGCTTTATCGATAATGCAAAACGACACATCCATACCATCCTTCACCTTTATATCATCGTCGTTTGCACTTTTTAGAAAGGTGTCGTTTACCCCTTTGTTAAGATGATTTAGTACTTCAGCTGCATCGGAAATGCCCTGTACATTAATTATGTTCCGTAGCAACTCCACACCAATAATTGACATAAATGCACCAGGAACACCATGACCGGTACAGTCAACCACTGCAATGTATATCTTATTATCCACCTCGTTAATCCAGTAGAAATCGCCACTAACAATATCCTTGGGGTTATAGAAGATAAAAGAGTGGGGTACAATACGTTTAAAGTGGAGAAACGAGGGCATTATAGCCTCTTGAATTCGTTTTGCGTAGTTAATGCTATCGGTAATGTTCTTATTCTTAAGCATTAGCTCTTCCTTCTGGAGCTCCACTTCGGCCATTGCTTGTTCCCGCTCGTGAAGCAAGCGTCTGGTTCGCCTAAGGTTTCTGGTACGCGCTCTTAGGTAAAAGGTAACGGATAAAGCGAAGAGGAAGGCATAAATGAAGTAGGCCACCCGGCTATCCCAAAAACTTGCTCTAACAACAATTTTTAGCGCATTCCCATCATCGTTCCATATTCCATCGCCATTAGCGCCTTTAACCCAAAGGGTGTAAGTTCCCTCACGAAGATTGGAGAACGTGGCATACCGTTTACCGCCAATATCAACCCATTGGTCCTGAACACCATCAAGTTTATATGCATAAACATTCTTCTCGGGTCTAGAGAAATCGAGGGCAGAGAATTCAACGGTAAAAAGGTTAAAACCAGAAGGTATTGTAATCTCGCTTTTCCCATCGAGGGGCATCTCTAGTCGACCATTGCTTCCTATAACCTCAAGAGAGGTAAACACAATTGAAGGAACAGTTGTGTTAACGGTTATGGAATCGGGAACAAAAGAGTTTAAGCCAGACACGCCACCAAAGAAAATCTCGCCACTAGCCGATTGGTAACTGGCGCCAATATTAAACTCGTAGCCCTGCAGCCCATCAAATACGCCAAATGGAGTTACTTGCCACGATACTGTATCAATTTTTGCAACCCCCCAGTTGGTGCTTACCCAAACACCTGCATTACTATCGGGTTCAATAGCGTATATAAGATTATTGGGAAGTCCATCC
Organism: Bacteroidales bacterium UBA5206; assembly: GCA_002412705.1. Classification (GTDB taxonomy): domain Bacteria; phylum Bacteroidota; class Bacteroidia; order Bacteroidales; family Tenuifilaceae; genus UBA5206. The sequence continues at coordinate 24,502 of DHVO01000205.1, forward strand.
TTCTCCGAAAGGTGAATTACGTTCCCCGTTTCTTTATTAAGCCTGTGGATACCTGAACTTGTCCCAATCCATATATAACCAGCTCCATCCTGAGCTAACGATACAACATCGTTGGATAGAAGCTGATGAGATTCCTGCCCCTCTCCTCTCATGTATCGGGTTACACTAAAGTCGATAGATGAGAGCCGGTTAAGCCCGTTTATGGTTCCTATCCATATATCACCAGAACTATCAACCAATAAGCTATAGATCTCACTTGATGATATGGTATTGCTATTTTCTGGATCGTGGAAAAAGGATAGTACTTTTTTTCCATCAACAGCAAAAAGTCCTAATCGAGTGGCAAACCAAATACGTCCCTTTTTATCCTCTGCAATATCGTAAACCCTATTCTTCTTAAAAGTGCCATGGTCTTCAACACCTCTAATTCGAAGGAAGTCCACAAATCGGTCCTCGCTGGCAACGTATTGCTGAACACCATCGCGAGTTCCAATTATTATTTGCCCACTTCTGGTTTTTATAATGGAGTGCACGTAATCATTAACAATGGAGCGCTTGCCACCGCCTGTATAGTATCTTGTGTTGGCATCGGTAGCTCTATTGTACTTAAAAATACCTGCCCCCCATGTGCCAACCCAAATTATATCGGAGCTGCTCTGTGTAATAGACGCAACAAAGTTATTCTCAAACAAGGGTTTCCCATTCTTTGCTGTGGTATAGGCTTTAAACTTTTGTGATTTCTGATCCCACTTAATTAACCCTTGCAGGGAGCCAATCCACATTATTTTGTTCCCATCCTGCACCAGGGCAGTTACAGGGGTTTGTATCAGCTTATTTTCCTGATTATATAAACCTGTAAATAGGGAATAGTCCTTAACGTTGTCGCTAAATTGGCATAAGCCCCTATCGGTACCTAACCACAGCTTCCCTTTCACATCCTCACCAATAGCGTTAACCACATTTTCCTGTGCCAAGTG